>CAZYKZ010000109.1:0-8491 GCA_964648175.1 uncultured Anderseniella sp. | reverse complement strand
TGGCGGAGGGGGAGGGATTCGAACCCCCGGGACCGTGAAGCCCAACGGTTTTCAAGACCGCCGCAATCGACCACTCTGCCACCCCTCCGCGATTCCAATGCCGGTGTCAGTGCCGTTGTGCCGCTGGTTTACTCGTCAAGCCGGAGAGAGGCAAGGCCTGCCTGCGGCAAGGCGGGCCGCTGGCCTTCCGGCTGCAATCTGAAGTCGCATTGCCTGGCGCTTCATGAACCGTTCACCATGTTTGTCCTAGTGTGGCCATAGATGGAAGTTAGCAATCACGCTTCACATACCCATGAGACAGGTAAACGTCCGAATGAAACTGATCCTGAGGCTGCTGTCGTCAATCGCGATGGCCACCAGCTTGATGCTCAGCAACGCGAGTGCGGCACCCATTGCCGAGCGCGCAATGGGCGTCTGGGCGGATGAAGAGGGCAAGTCGAACATCGAGATTGCTCCGTGCGGCGACTTTCTGTGTGGCCGCATCGTCTGGCTGCGCGAACCCTTTGACGAAGCAGGAAAGCCGAAGACCGACGAGAACAACCCCGACATGTCCCAGCGCAACCGGCCGATCATCGGACTGACCATCATCAAGGGCTTGAGCCTGAATGAGGACGGAAACCTGTTGAAGGGTCTGGTCTACAATGCCGAGAACGGCAAGGTGTACGACATCTACCTGAACCCGGGCGGTTCCACCATGGAAGTCGAAGGCTGCTTCGCCATGTTCCTGTGCGGATCGCAGACCTGGACCAGGGTAAAGTAACGTCCGTAAGCAAATAATATCGTTGCGGCAGGTATTTGCAAAGCTTCACCCGGCATGCCATAAGCCGCCAAATTCTTCCCGAGAGGCCCTGTCATGTCCAAGTTCAGAAAGAGTGTGATGTCGGTTGCGATTGCCGCCAGCGCGCTCGCAGCTACGGCAATCCATGAGCCAGCGTTTGCCCAGTCGGCGCAGCCGCAGGCGGAAACCGGGCAGACGGCTGAACGCGACCTGTCTGCGCTCTCGTTCAATGAGAAGAACGAACTTGCCAAGAAGGGCGATGTTGCCGCGCAGGTGTCACTGGCCCGGGACTATCTGGAAGGGGCCAACGGCGCACGCAAGAGCTCTTCGCGCGCAGCCCGCTGGCTCACCACGGCAGCAGAGAAGGGCGATGCCGAGGCGCAGTTCCTGCTGGCCGAATTGCTGATGGAAGGCGCCAGTGGCCTCAAGGCCAATCCGGCGAACGCGCTGACTCTGTACGCAAGCGCGGCCGACAAGGGCAACGTCGAGGCAGCCTACAAGGCAGCGCACGGCTATCACTACGGCACGGGCGTGAAGCCGGACCTCGCGCAGGCCGTCAAGTATTACACCAAGGCTGCCGACGGCGGGAACGTGGCCGCCAAGAACAATCTCGGGCTGATGTACCTGCAGGGCATGGGTACGGAACGCGATCTGACCACTGCCTTCAGGCTTTTCGACGAGTCGGCAAAAACCGGCAACGCATGGGGTCAGAACAATCTGGGCGGCATGTACGAGATGGGCTGGGGTACTGCCAAGGATTTCGACCAGGCTCTTGCCTACTACGAAAAGTCGGCAACCCAGGGCAACAAGCACGGGCAGCAGAACCACGCCCGGCTGAAGGCCGTCGTGGCCGCTGCGAAAGCTGCCGAAGAGAAGCTTGAGGCAGAATCCACGAAGGCGGCCGAGGAGCAGCAAGGGTCTGCCGAGGCCGCCAAGCCGGAGGCTGAAGCTGCTGCCTCGCAACAGCCAGCTTCCGCGACGGCGGAGCAGGCTACCGAGGCCAAGCCAGAACCGGCAACCGGCAGCAGCGCAACCACCAACTGACGCGCCCAACAATCCAACAGCCAAGACCGGCCATCAGCCGCTCCTCATGCCAGGGCAGGGGACGACAGGCCATACCCGCATCATGACGGCGCAATCTTCCATGAACGATGCGTTAACCGTCTTTGGGAACCTCGCCTTTACCTGGATCGGGCAAGGATCGATCAACTTTTAGCCGTTCCGTTAGGACGGCGTTTCCCAGACGCTGCAGGCAAGCGCATGGCAACGCCCAGGCAGCCGCAACTAGATCCAGGCCTCGAGAGAGCGAAATGAACAACACGCCGATCAGACTGCCGAACCGCAGCCGCAAGGGCTACTACATGCTCGGTGCAGGGCTTTTGTGCGCCATAGCCGTGACGGTGGCCGGTTGCTCTGGCGGTGGCAAGCAGGATCCGTTCGCAGGGGTAGGTTCGCCGCTTTGGGATGAGTCGAAGGGACCA
Organism: uncultured Anderseniella sp.; assembly: GCA_964648175.1. Lineage (GTDB taxonomy): Bacteria > Pseudomonadota > Alphaproteobacteria > Rhizobiales > Aestuariivirgaceae > Anderseniella. Next base: position 6,232 of record CAZYKZ010000109.1, on the reverse strand, counting down.
ATCCCGAAAGGCGGCGGCAGACGGCATCTGGGCAAGCCCTATGAGGTGGCCGGCCAGAAGTTTCATCCGCGCCATGACCCGGGCTACGACCGGCAGGGGGTGGCGTCGTGGTACGGACCGAAGTTTCACAAGCGCATGACGTCGAATGGCGAGTGGTTCGACATGGAGCAGCTGACGGCTGCCCACACCACCATGGAGCTGCCCAGCTACGCCAAGGTGACCAACCTGAAGAACGGCCGGACCGTCATCGTGCGCGTCAACGACCGCGGTCCGTTCGTGAACGACCGGATCATCGACCTGTCGAAGCGCGCAGCAGACGAGCTGGGCTTCAGGGCGCAGGGCAAGGCGCCGGCACGGGTCCAGTACATCGGCCCGGCTCCGCTGAAGGATCCGGATTACGGCCATCTCGCTGCCATGAACCAGGAACTTGAACGCGGCACGCCGCTGAACCAGATGATCGCCAGTGCGGACCTGCGAAACGGGCGCTATGGATCAGAGGCGCCTTCCTACGCGGCCGCCAGCATCACCGGCAACACGACAGCGACAATTGCGCCGGTTGCCGGGGCAGGCGAGGCCTACTTCGTCCAGGTTGCGGCATTCGCGGACCCGTCCAATGCGGAACGTGCCCGGGCGGATCTGTCGGACATCGGCAATGTGCTCGTCGAATCCGCGTCGGGCAGTTATGGCCCGGTATACCGCGTTCGTGTGGGGCCGCTGGCGAATCCGTCAGATGCCCAAGCTGCACTCAACGCGGTGCGTGCCCGGGGTCATTCGGATGCCCTCGTCAAGACCGCAAGCTACTAGGTGCGCCGCAAACAGCGCCAACTCGCATCGAGGCTGACCAGCGCGGTTGATCGACCGTTCGTTGCTGCGTAGGCTGAGCATCGAACATGATGCGATCAGCTTATTCAGAAGCGATGTACGGCTTTGGCCGGACAGGCAAGAACACCGGTGAACGGCACGTGCTGCCATTGCTGGCCTTGCTGGCCTTGCTTCTGGCGGCAGTCCTGCCCGCGCGCGCTGAAGATTTTGATACGCGCGCCAGTCATGCCATCATCATGGACAGCAAGTCTGGCGCGGTGCTTTTCGCGAAGGATGCAGACCAGCAGTTTCCACCAGCCAGCATGACCAAGGTCATGACGATGCTGCTGGTGTTCGAACGCCTTCGCGATGGCCGTCTCAAACTTTCCGACGAGTTCCGGATCTCGGAGAATGCCTGGCGAACCGGTGGCGCGCCGTCGGGCAGTTCCACGATGTATGCCGAACTCGGCTCCTCCGTGGCGTTGTCGGACTTGCTGCAGGGGGTGATCGTGCAGTCAGGCAACGATGCAGCCATCGCCATCGCGGAAGGGGTTGCAGGCTCCGAGAGCGCCTATGCGGAGATGATGACCGAGCGGGTGCGCGAACTGGGACTGACCGGCTCTACGTTCAAGAACGTAACCGGCCTGCCGGCGGAGGGGCACCTTTCCACTGCGCACGATCTTGCCAGTCTGGCCCGCTACCTCATCGAGGTGTTTCCCGAATACTACAAGTACTACTCACAGCCTGAGTTCACCTGGAACAACATCCTGCAGAGAAACCGCAACCCGCTGCTTGGCGACTATCCCGGCGCCGATGGTGTGAAGACCGGCTACATCAAGGAATCGGGTTACGGGATGATCGGCTCTGCCCAGCGCGACGGGCGCCGCCTGATCGCCGTGGTGTCGGGTCTCAAGTCTTCGCGCGAACGCGAGGAGGAGATCACCCGCCTGCTCGACTACGGCTTCCGGCAATTCAGGCCGGTCCAGCTGTTTTCTGCCGGCGACACGGTTGGCCAGGCGCGGGTTTGGGGAGGGGAAAGGTCGACGGTGCGCCTGGTGGCCAAGGAAGCGATCACCACGTCGATGTCGGAACGGGAGCTTTCCAGCGCCGAGGCGCGCCTGGTCTACAAGGGGCCATTGGTGGCGCCGGTCAAGGCGGGCGCGGAAGTGGGCAAGGTCATGATCTACACCGGCGGCAAACTGGTGTCGTCTGGTCCGGTGATGGTGCGCGACAGTGTCGAGCCCACCGACAGCATCTGGAGCAAGGCGCTCGATTCAGCGCTTTTCATGGCATTTGGCGGTTGATAGTTTCCCGCCCCATGAAGACCTCATGGTTCATCACCTTCGAAGGCGGCGAGGGCGCCGGAAAGAGCACGCAGATTGCTGCTCTTGCTGCCCGCATGCGCGATGCAGGAATGGAAATCGTCACCACGCGTGAACCGGGCGGTTCACCGGATGCGGACGCGTTGCGCGAACTGCTGGTCACGGGAGAGCCCGGCCGCTGGAGTCCGGCTGGCGAGGCGCTGCTGAACTATGCAGCGCGTGAGAGCCATCTCAATCACACGATCCGGCCGGCCTTGATGGCGGGCCGCAGCGTCCTGTGTGACCGCTTTGCAGATTCGACACGTGCCTACCAGGGCATTGCAGGCGGGCTTGGGCTAGACCTGGTCGAGCAGCTTGACCGGGCCATTGTCGGCGATACGCAGCCCGACATCACGCTCGTTTTCGACCTCGACCCCGAAGTGGGTCTTGAACGGGCCCGGCAGCGCGGCGGCGAGGACCGCTTCGAGCGCAAGGGGCTCGAGTTCCACCGCAAGCTGCGTGAGGCGTTCCGCCAGATCGCGGCAGAGCACGCAAATAGATGCTACCTCGTCGACGCCTCGGCCAGCGTGAACGACGTAAGCGAGCAGATCTGGAAGGCGGTCTCGTCACGACTGGCGCTGTCAACGCCATGAGTGCAGACGAGGAAGATCCGGATCCGCGCGAAGGCCCGCTACACCCGCGTCACCGGGAGGTGCTGTTCGGCCATGGCGCAGCAGAGCGCCGCCTGATCGATGCGTACAGGTCGGGCCGGTTTCACCATGCGTGGCTGCTGACCGGACCGAAGGGAATCGGCAAGGCTACGCTGGCCTACCGGCTGGCCCGTTATATCCTGCGCTACCCCGAACAGGCTGACGCGCCCGCGGACTCGCTCCATGTGGCGGCGGAAGATCACGTGGCTGCCCAGGTGGCTGCACGCGCCCATCCCGACCTGCTTGTCGTGCAAAGGGCCGCCGACGGCAGCAAGCTGAAGACCATCATCAACGTCGAAACAAGCCGCCGCGCCGGAGAATTCTTTTCCAAGACTGCCGGGGCAGGGGGATGGCGCGTGTGCATCGTCGATGCCGCGGAAGACATGAACATCGCGGCTGCAAATGCGCTGCTCAAGACGCTTGAGGAGCCGCCCGCTCGTTCGGTGTTCATTCTGGTTTGCAGCCAGCCCGGCCGCCTGTTGCGCACCATCCGGTCCCGCTGCATAGAACTGCCCCTGTCGCGGTTGGGCAGCGAGGATACGCGCTCCGCCCTCGACGCCTTGCCGGACGGGGCAGGGCGCGAGGCAATGAAGGCAATCGAGTTCGCACAGGGCAGCCCGGGATTGGCGCTGTCATTGGCCGAGACCGGGGCAGGGGCAGTGTTCGCCCGTTTCGCCGAGGCGGCCCAGCGTGGCCGCATCGATGAAGCCACCCGCATTGCCATCGCCAACGGGCTCTACGGCAAGGGAACCGATGACCGTTTCAACAGTTTCTGTGACCTGCTGGACGACTGGCTGACCCGTAACGCTGCCGAAGCCGCGCGCAGCGGAACCCATGCGGCAACGGGGCTCGCACTGGCCGAGGCGCACGACGCCATCAGCCGTAGCATTCGAGAAACAAATGCCCTAAACCTCGACCGTCGCCTGACCATGCTCCAGGCGTTTGAACAGATCGACAAGGCCCGCCGGGCCTGAAGAAAAACAACATGACCGACAAGCCCACCTTCTACATCACCACGGCCATTTCCTATCCCAACGGCGCGCCGCATATCGGCCATGCCTACGAGGCGCTGGCAACCGATGCGCTGGCCCGCTTCAAGCGGCTCGACGGGTTCGACGTGTTCTTCCTGACCGGCACCGACGAGCACGGCCAGAAGATCCAGCAGACGGCGGCAAAGCAGGGCAAGTCGGCGGAAGAGTTCGTCAACGAAATGGCGCCCAAATTCAAGGCGATGGTCGAGGCGCTGAACTGCTCCAACGACGACTTCATCCGTACTTCCGAGCAGCGCCACTACGATACCGTCACCGAGCTGTGGAAGCGCATGGCCGCCAATGGCGACATCTATCTCGACAAGTACGCCGGCTGGTACTCGGTCCGCGACGAGGCGTTCTATGGCGAGGACGAGCTGGAAGAGCGCGACGGCCAGAAGTACTCGATCAAGACCGGCACGCCGGTGGAATGGGTCGAGGAGGAAAGCTACTTCTTCCGGCTGTCGGCCTATCAGGACAAGCTGCTGAAGCTCTATGCCGATCAGCCTGATTTCATCGGTCCGCAGGAGCGCAAGAACGAAGTGGTGAGCTTCGTCAAGGGCGGGCTGCAGGACCTGTCGGTGTCGCGCACCACCTTTGACTGGGGCATTCCGGTGCCGGATGCGCCGGGCCACATCATGTACGTCTGGGTGGATGCGTTGACCAACTACCTGACTGCCACGGGCTATCTGGAAGACGGCCCGCGCAAGCGATTCTGGCCCGCAGATGCCCACATCATCGGCAAGGACATCATCCGCTTCCACGCGGTCTACTGGCCGGCCTTCCTGATGTCGGCAGGTGTGCCGCTGCCGAAGCACGTCTACGGCCACGGCTTCCTGTTCAACAGGGGCGAGAAGATGTCCAAATCGGTCGGCAACGTGGTCGATCCGCAGTCGATGATCGACCAGTACGGCGTCGACCAGGTGCGCTATTTCTTCCTCCGCGAGGTGCCGTTCGGCCAGGATGGCAACTACAGCCACGAGGCCATCGTCAACCGGGTCAATGCCGACCTTGCCAACGACCTCGGAAACCTGGCGCAACGCTCGCTGTCAATGATCGCCAAGAACTGCGAAGGCCAGGTGCCGCCGCATGGCGAATTCTCTGCCGATGATCGTGAAATTCTCGATGCTGCCTATGCAATTCTCGATGCTGCCCGCACCGAAATGGACCAGTTCCGCATCCACAAGGCGCTGGAAATCATCTGGAAAGTAGTGGCTGATGCCAACCGCTACTTTGCGGGTCAGGAGCCTTGGGCGCTGAAGAAGACCGATCCGGATCGCATGAACACAGTGCTGTACACCACGGCGGAGGTCATCCGCGTGGTCGCGACTGCGGCCCAGCCGTTCATACCGGATGGCGCGTCGCGGCTGCTCGACCTGTTGAACGTGCCGGAAGACAAGCGCCAGTTCCGGGTGGAGCAGGCGGCCCTTGTGCCGGGGACGGCGTTGCCGAAACCGGAGGGCGTGTTCCCGCGTTATGTCGAACAGGAGGCCGCCAGCTAGCGGCGCCGGGATCATCGTGAGCAAGCCAGCCATCGTCGACAGCCACTGCCATCTCGACTTCGATGTCCTTCTGGAAGACATCGACGGCGTGATTGCGCGGGCGCACGAGGCGGGCGTGCATCGCATGGTGACGATCTCCACCCGGGTGAAGCGCTACGCCGCGATCCGTGCGATTGCGGAAGCCCACCCGGAGGTCTGGTTCACCGTCGGCACCCATCCGCACAACGCCCATGAGGAGCTCGACGTCACGGCCGAGCAACTGGCCGATCTCGCCTCGCATCCGAAGTGTGTGGGGCTTGGCGAGGCCGGGCTCGACTACCATTACGACAACAGCCCGCGCGAGGCGCAGGCGCAAGGCTTCCGTACCCATATCGCAGCAGCCCGCATGACCGGCTTGCCGCTGGTGATCCATTCGCGCTCCGCCGAAGATGACACGGCATCGATACTTGAAGAGGAAATGGGGAAGGGGGCCTTCAAGCCGCTTCTACATTGTTTCTCGTCCGGCATCGAACTTGCCGAACGCGGGCTTGCGATCGGCGCCTATCTGTCATTCTCCGGCATTGCAACCTTCAGGACGGCCGAAGAAATCCGTGAGGCGGCGCGTATCTGCCCGCTGGACCGGATGCTGGTCGAGACCGATGCGCCGTATCTTGCGCCGGTGCCGCACCGGGGCAAGTCGAACGAACCGGCCTACACCACACACACACTGGCCTGCCTTGCGGAAGTCAAGGGCCTGCCGGTGGAAGACATGGCTCGCATAACCTCGGATAATTTCTTCCGGCTGTTTTCCAAGGCTGAGCGCCCCGAAGAATATCGGGAGGCGGCATGAGCCTCACGCTGACCATCCTCGGCTGCGGATCGTCCGGCGGGGTGCCGCGCATCGGCAACAA
>CAZYKZ010000108.1:0-8497 GCA_964648175.1 uncultured Anderseniella sp. | reverse complement strand
TATGAAATCCTCACATCCCTTGGCAGACGCTACGCAAAAGTGTACTCGTCTTGAGTGTGCCGCGAGGGGGAGAGATACGCGGCACACTGTCGAACATGACGGGCACGTGCTGATACGAGGGGCTGCGTTATCCGGTGACTTTCCTGGCGACTTTCGGCGCTTTCGCGCTTTCCATGCTGGCCGAAGTGGGCCGGCTGGCGCTGTTCACCCGCGATGCGGTGCTGCGGGGCCTGATGCCGCCGTGGTACTTCCGCCAGGTCTGGGACCAGATTTTGCGCATCGGCTACTTCTCACTGCCGGTGGTGGGCCTGACCGCGTTCTTCACCGGCGGCGCGCTGGCACTGCAGATCTACATCGGCGGCACCCGCTACAACGCGGAAAATCTGGTCTCGCAGATCGTGGCGCTGGGCATTACCCGCGAACTGGGCCCTGTGATGGCGGGCCTGATGGTGACGGGCCGTGTAGCGGCGGCCATTGCGGCCGAGCTTGGCACCATGCGCGTGACCGAGCAGATCGATGCGCTGACCACGCTGTCCACCAACCCGTTCAAGTATCTGGTCGGCCCGCGCATCGTGGCGGCGGTGCTGACCATGCCGATCCTCGTCGGCATCGCCGACATCATCGGCATTCTCGGCGGCTACATCGTCGGCACCACGTCGCTCGGCTTCAACTCTGCCGCCTACATCAAGAATACCACCGACTTCGTCGAGTTTACGGATGTCACCTCAGGCCTGATCAAGGCGGCGGTGTTCGGCTTCATCATCGCGCTGATGGGCTGCTATCACGGGTTCAATTCCAAGGGCGGCGCGCAAGGGGTTGGCCGGGCCACCACCAATGCGGTGGTATCGGGCTCGATCCTGATTCTGGCGGCAAACTATGTGCTGACGTCGCTGCTGTTCGAGAAGTGAGGCCTCACCGCATGGCCGAACCGCACATCGTTCTGGACAATGTCCACAAGTCGTTCGGCTCGAAGCACGTGCTGCGCGGCGTCAATGTGGGCGTCGGCAAGGGCCGGTCGCTGGTCATCATCGGCGGCTCGGGGACCGGCAAGTCAGTAACGCTCAAGTGCATCCTGGGCCTGCTGCAACCGGATTCGGGCTCCATCCGCATCGGCGGGGAGGAAATCATCGGCCTCAAGGGCGAGGCGCGTGACCGGATGCTGGCGCGCTTCGGCATGCTGTTCCAGGGGGCGGCGCTGTTCGACAGCCTGAACGTTTGGCGCAACGTGGCGTTCGGGCTGATGCAGGGCGAGAAGAAGATGAAGGCGCGCGAGGCCAAGGCCATCGCCATCGACAAGATGGCGCAAGTGGGACTGGGGCCGGAACTGGCCAATGCCAATCCAGCCGACCTTTCAGGCGGGATGAGGAAGCGTGTCGGCCTTGCCCGCGCCATAGCGCCAGAGCCCGAGATCATCTTCTTCGACGAACCCACCACCGGCCTCGACCCGATCATGGGCGACGTGATCAACAACCTGATCGTGGACTGCACCAAGAGGCTGGGCGCGACCACCATAACCATCACCCACGACATGGCGTCAGCCCGCAAGATCGCCGACGACATAGCCATGATCTACAAGGGCAAGATCGTGTGGCACGGGCCTGCAAACGAGATTGACTGCTCCAACAATCCTTATGTCGACCAGTTCATCCACGGCCGCGAGGAAGGGCCGATCCAGGTCGACCTGTGATTTCTGCATGGCTCGTTCATGGCCGGCAAAACTGGCCATAATCCGCCACAATCAGCGCGCTTCAATCCGTCCCGCGCCCGCTTGTGGGCCGGAGTTCTCCAGAAATGTTTCACGCCTTCCAGGCTTCCGACGTGGTGGTCATCGTCATGACCACGATCGTCGTCGTGCTCATCGCCGCCCTTCAGTTCGCCCGCAGGTCATCTGCCCCGCCGCCGGATGCGCCGTAAGGATCAGGCTGGCAGCGCCGATGCGTAGACATAGCCGGCGTACGCGGCCAGCAACGCCAAGCCCCACCCACGCCCGATCTGCTTCAGCGTAAACAGCATCACTGTCAGGGCTGCCGCTACAGCCAGCATGACCGGTGCATCCAGCGTTGCAAAGCGCGATGCCACCGGCACCGGCGTGATGACGGCGGTCAGGCCAAGGATCGCCAGGATGTTGAAGATGTTGCTGCCCACGATGTTGGCGAGCGCGACGTCCGCATGCTTGCGCATGGCCGCGACCACAGACGTTGCCAGTTCCGGCAACGACGTGCCGACGGCGACAATGGTGAGCCCGATCACGGCTTCGCTGACGCCGAAGTCGCGCGCGATGCCGGTGGCGCCGTCGACCAAAAGGCGTGCGCCGAACATCAGCATGGCAAGACCCGCCACCACGGCCACAGCGGCCAGGGCCGGCTTCATGGCAATGTCAGCGACTTCCTCAGCCTCGTGGGTGAACGCGCTTTCACGCCTACGGCTTTCAAGACGGTAAGTGATGAAGAGATATGCGGCCAGCAGCGCAATCATGCCAAGGCCGGCCAGACGGCTCACGGTTCCCGTCATCAGCAGCGGGATCAACGCAGCGGACACGGCAAGCATCACCAGCCCTTCGCGCCGCATGGAAGTATCTGCGTTGGCAATCGGCCAGATCACGGCCGCGGTTCCGATAATCAGGAGGACGTTGGCGATGTTTGATCCGACGACATTGCCGATGGCAATCTCTGGAGAGCCGCCCAGCGCTGCCTGAAGCGACACCAGCAGTTCCGGGGTGGAGGTGCCGAAGCCCACGATGACCATGCCCACGACCAGCTTCGAGATGCGCATTCGCTCGGCAATGGCGACGCTGCCGCGCACCAGGCCCTCCCCGCCGACAAACAACAGAACGAGCCCTGCCGCCACAAACGCCAGATCGGTGATCAAGATTTTCCTCCGGAAGCCGCCGCAGCCTGAAACGGCCACTGTCGCGGTGACGGCATGTCAGCATGTTCTGTTGCGGTTTCAAGTGGCGCCCAAAAATAAACCCGGCGCTGCCGGAGGGAGGCAACGCCGGGCGGTATCAGCCGAACGCAGGAATTACTTCGGCATGATGACGGTATCGATGACGTGGATGACACCGTTGTCGGCGGCCACGTCAGCGGTCACCACCTTGGCGCCGTCGATCATCACGGCATCGCCGGTGGCGTTGATGGTGGCTTCAGAGCCCTGGACGGTCTTGGCCATGGTCTCCTTGCCGGCGATGTCGGCAGCCATCACCTTGCCCGGCACCACGTGGTAGGTGAGCACGGCAACCAGCTTGTCCTTGTTCTCCGGCTTCAGCAGGTCAGCCACGGTGCCTTCCGGCAGCTTGGCGAAGGCTTCATCGGTCGGCGCGAACACGGTGAACGGGCCCTCGCCCTTGAGCGTGTCGACGAGACCGGCAGCCTTCACCGCCTCGACAAGGGTGTTGAACGAACCGGCAGACACCGCGGTGTCGACGATGTCGGCAGCCTTGGCGGCGACGGAACCCATTGCCATCGACGCGGCAACGGCGGAAGCAGCGATCAGGGTACGAATGCGAGTCATGATGATATCCCTCGTTTGATGAGTGTTGAATTCAGGCCCCAGCCTTGCCTCCACAACCTCGAAAAACGCCCATCGTTGCATCACGCGCAGTGCACAAAAATGTGTGCAAACCTTTCATATCTTTAACGAAATCGAGGGAACCATCTTGCCAGGGCCACAATCCGGCCAGATCCGTTCCATGCGGTGGGGACTGGACAATGTTCCATTTTTGTTCCATAAGCGGTTCATGGGAAAGATCACGTTGAGATTCGCCTGCCAGAGCTGCGGCGCGGTTTACTCCAAGTGGGCCGGCCGGTGCGAAGCGTGTGGCGAGTGGAATTCACTGGCCGAGGAATCCGCCGTCGAGGTGCCCGTTTCGGGCGCGAAGGGGGCGGCAATGCCAAAGGGCCGCGTCACGCGGCTTGTCGGGCTGGAGGGCGAAGCACCCGCGCCCGAGCGCATTCTCACCGGCATCGGCGAGCTTGACCGGGTGGCGGGCGGCGGCTTCGTGCCGGGCTCGGGCATCCTGATCGGCGGCGACCCGGGCATCGGCAAGTCGACCCTGCTGACCCAGGCACTCGCCAGCGTGGCCAACCGTGGGCACAAGGCAGTGTACATCTCGGGCGAGGAAGCCATCGACCAGGTGCGCTTGCGCGCGCGACGGCTGGGCCTGGGCAAATCGCCGGTGCTGCTGGCGGCGGAAACCAACGTCTCCGATATCCTTGCCACGCTGAGCGAAGGCGAGCCGCCGGCGGTGGTGGTGATTGATTCGATCCAGACCCTGTGGTCGCCGGTGATCGAGAGCGCCCCGGGCACAGTGACGCAGCTTCGCGCCGGGGCGGAGGCGCTGATCCGGTTTGCCAAGCAGCGCGGCTGCGCAGTGCTGCTGGTCGGGCACGTCACCAAGGACGGGCAGATTGCCGGTCCGAAGGTGGTCGAGCACATGGTCGACACGGTGCTTTATTTCGAGGGCGACCGGGGCCACCAGTTCCGCATCCTGCGGGCGGTGAAGAACCGGTTTGGCCCGACCGACGAGATCGGCGTGTTCGAGATGTCGGATGCGGGGCTGCGCGAAGTGGAGAACCCGTCGCGGCTGTTCATGGGCTCCGGCGAGACGCCAACGCCGGGCTCCGCCATCTTTGCCGGCATCGAGGGAACGCGACCCCTGCTGATGGAGGTGCAGGCGCTGGTTTCGCCATCCGCACTTGGCACGCCAAGGCGCGCGGTGGTGGGCTGGGACCAGAACCGGCTGGCCATGGTGCTGGCTGTGCTGGAGGCGCACGCGGGCGTCAATGTGGGCCAGCAGGACGTCTACCTGAACGTGGCCGGCGGGCTGAAGGTGAAGGAACCGGCAGCCGACATGGCGGTTGCAGCGGCGCTGGTCTCGTCGCTCACCGGGGCTGTGATTCCACCCAGCGTTGCGCTGTATGGCGAGATCGCTTTGTCCGGCGCGCTGCGGCCGGTGGGCCAGTCCGAACAGCGGGCGCGCGAGGCAGCAAAGCTTGGCCTTGAGACGGTGATTACCGCAGCCGGCGGCCAGGGCAAGAAGCCTTCGGCGGTAGCGGGCCTGCGCCAGATGGCGAATGTCGCCGATCTGGTGGCTTATATCGCAGGGCTTCCCAAGGCCTGACAGGCCTGATTTCGCTGCAGTATGGCGCAAGCGCAGCCGCAGACACTTGAACGGGCAGCAGAGTTACATTGATTTTGCCCCTGCCCCGTGCGACATAGGTTGCGGCTCGCCTGGCAACCGGGGATGTTTGCGGATCGGGGCAGCCGGGCAAATGCCCGATCCGGGAGATGTGGACTCATGTCATTTACCTGGCCTGATATTGCGCTTGGCGCAGTCATGCTAATTTCCGGCCTGATGGCGATCATGCGCGGGCTGTCGCGCGAGGTTCTCTCGCTGGTTGCATGGGGCGCGGCTGCAGTGGCCGCGTTTTACGCAATCTTTTCCGAGCCGGTGCGCAAGCAGGCGACCGACCTGCTCAAACCCTATATCGGCGAGAACGACGTGGTGGTCACCATAGCCGTGGCCGGCGCCGTCTTCCTGGTGGTGCTGATCGTGCTGTCGATCATCGGCGCAAAGATTTCAGACGCGCTGCTGGAAACCGGGGCCGGACCCATCGACCGCACGCTAGGCTTCTTCTACGGGCTGGCGCGCGGACTGGTGCTGATGATGGCGGTGTTCATCTTCTATGTCTGGCTGGTTCCCCGGGACAAGATCGACAATGCGGTTCGCGATGCGATGACGCTGCCGCTGGTCACGTCGGTCTCGAGTTTCGCCGTCGACACGCTGCTCACCGTCGGGCTGATGGGCCCGGACCTTGCGGACGACCTGCAGGCAAAGATCGGCAACCCGTCCACGCTGAGCACGCGTGGCGACGCCGAGGCCCCTGGTCCGGGCGCTCCGCAACAGGGCGAAGCGGAGACCGGATACCGCTCGAACCAGACCAATACATTGAACCAAATCATTGAAAGCACGCAGGGAACGCAATAGATAGAAGCCTTGCATGAGCGTGGCGCCAACATGGACGGGTGCGGATGAACCACAGCAACGAAACCCTGGCTTTCGAACTGGATCTTGATGGCGACACGCTGCACGAAGAGTGCGGCGTGTTCGGCGTTTTCGGGCACGAGGATGCCGCGGCACTGACCGCGCTCGGACTGCACGCCCTGCAACACCGCGGACAGGAAGCCTGCGGTATCGTTTCTTTCGATGGCAAGCGGTTCCAGTCGGAGCGGCGCATCGGCCTTGTCGGTGACGCGTTCTCGAAGGCCTCCACGATGGAGCGCCTGCGTGGCCGGTCCGCCGTGGGCCATACCCGCTACTCCACCACCGGCGAACAGATGATCCGCAACGTGCAGCCGATGTTCGCGGAGCTGTCCACCGGCGGTTTCGCCGTGGCGCACAACGGCAACATCACCAACGGCCTTGCGCTGCGCCGGCAGCTGGTGGCCGACGGCGCCATCTGTCAGTCCACCTCAGACACCGAAGCGGTTCTGCACCTGGTTGCCCGCTCGCGCCAGCGGCAACTGGTGGACCGCTTCATCGACGCCATCAAGGCGCTGGAAGGCGCCTACTCCCTCGTCTGCCTGACCGCCAAGAAGATGATTGGCGCGCGCGACCCGCTGGGCATCCGTCCGCTGGTGCTGGGCAAGCTCAACGGCGCCTACATCCTGTCCAGCGAGACCTGCGCACTCGACATCATCGGCGCCGAGTTCGTGCGCGAGGTCGAGAATGGCGAAGTGGTGATCATCACCGAGCAGGGCGTCCAGTCGATCAAGCCTTTTCCGCCGGTGCCGGCCCGTCCGTGCATTTTCGAGTACATCTATTTCTCACGGCCCGACAGCATCATCGGCGGGCGCTCGGTCTACCAGGTGCGCAAGGAGATGGGCCGCGAACTGGCCCGCGAGGCCAAGGCGGATGTGGACGTGGTCATTCCGGTACCCGATTCCGGCGTGCCCGCCGCGCTCGGCTTCTCGCAGCAGGCAGGCGTGCCGTTCGAACTCGGCATCATCCGCAATCACTATGTCGGCCGCACCTTCATCGAACCGACCCAGCAGATCCGGGCGCTCGGCGTGAAGCTGAAGCACAATGCCAACCGCGCCGTGATCAAGGACAAGCGGATCATGCTGGTGGACGATTCCATCGTGCGCGGCACGACCTCGGTCAAGATCGTGCAGATGATGTACGAGGCCGGCGCCAAGGAAGTGCACATGGCCATCGCTTCCCCGCCGATCACGCACCCCGACTTCTACGGCATCGACACGCCGGAGCAGAAGGCGCTGCTGGCCGCCACGCATACGCTTGAAGAAATGCGCGAGTATATCGGCGTCAAGTCGCTGACCTTCCTGTCGGTGGACGGCATCTACCGCGCCGCCGGCTATGAGGGCCGCGATCCCAAACGGCCACAGTTCACCGACCATTGCTTCACCGGCGACTACCCCACCCCGCTGACCGACTACAATGAAGGCGGCAACCCGCACCAGCTTTCCCTGCTGGCTGAAGCAGGTTAAAGGTGAACCGCACCTCAAGCGGACAAACAGGCTTCGGGACCTGACTTGCATGACACACAAACTGGACGGGCGGGTTGCCCTGGTGACGGGCGCTTCGCGCGGCATTGGCAGGGCCGTGGCGCTGCGGCTTGCAGCGGAAGGCGCTCACGTGATCGCGGTTGCGCGTACTGTCGGCGGGCTGGAAGAGCTTGACGACGAGATCAAGGCGCATGGTGGCTCGGCGACGCTGGTGCCGCTCGACCTCAAGGACTTCGCCGGCATCGACAGGCTGGGAACGCCGATCCTGGAGCGCTGGGGCAAGCTGGACATCCTGTTCGGCAATGCCGGCATGCTGGGCTCGCTGACGCCGCTGGTGAACCTGAAGCCCAACACGTTCGAGGACGTGATGGCCGTCAACGTGACCGCAAACTACCGGCTGATCCGCTCGCTGGAGCCGCTGTTGCGCGCATCCGATCAGTCGCGGGCAGTGTTCGTGACATCGGGCGCCGCGCACAAGGCGCGCGCCTACTGGGGCGCCTATGCGGTGTCGAAGGCGGCGGTGGAAGTGCTGGCGCGCACATGGGCTGCCGAGATGGCAACCACGCCGGTCAGGGTCAACCTGCTCAACCCCGGCCCCATTGCCACGCGCATGCGCAGGCAGGCGATGCCGGGCGAGGACCAGTCGACGCTGCCCACCCCGGGCGAACTGGCAGATGCCTGTCTCACGCTGTTCGGCGCTGAAACCACGACCAATGGCGAAATCTACGACTTCACCGACGGCAAGCTTGCCCCCAGAGGACTGCACGCATGACCAACCCGCTCGCCCAGGCACTGGCGGATGCCCGCACCCGCAACGCGAAGCTCGCCGACTATCCCGGCCCGGCGCCTGCCGACAACGAGGCCGCGTTCCTGCTGCAATGCGAGGCTGCGAAGCTGACCGGCTGGCGGCAGACCGGATGGAAGATCGGCTGCACCAGCCAGATGGCGCAGAAGATGTTGCGCACCGACAGCC
>CAZYKZ010000107.1:0-8710 GCA_964648175.1 uncultured Anderseniella sp. | reverse complement strand
CGATGCGGTTTCTGACGATATAGGTCCAAAGGTCGTGCTCGCTCCAGTTTGACAAAGGGAAGGCGCGGATCGACTGGCCGGCGTTCAGCCGCCAGTTCCATGCCTTCCACGGCTCGGGCCGTTGGTTCTTCGGATCCCAGCCATGCGAGGCGCTGCGAACTGACACCACCCGCTCCTTGGCGCGTGAAGCTTCCTCGTCACGCCGTGCGCCGCCGAAGATCACGTCGTAACCGCCTTCGTCGAGCGCCTGCTTCAGCGCCTCGGTGCGCATGGTCGTGGTGTACAGGTCGCCGTGCTCGAACGGGTTGATGCCCTGCGCAAAGCCGTCCTCGTTGCGGTGTACGACAAGGCTGAAGCCGTGCTCCTTCGCGAACCTGTCGCGGAAGGCCAGCACGTCGCGGAACTCCCACGTGGAGTCGATGTGCAGCAACGGCGCCGGACAACGGCCGGGATGGAATGCCCTGACTGCCAGGTGCGCCAGTACTGTGGAGTCCTTGCCGCCGGAGAACAGGATCACCGGGTTGCGGGCCTCGGCCACCCCATCGCGCAGGATGTGAATGGCCTCGGCTTCAAGCAGGTCGAGGTGCGTGGGCCGCATGACCGGTCATGCAGCCTTCTTCTGCCGTGCGCCGGGCGCCTGTTCCGCGCCGTCGAAGCGGCTCCAGGTCAGGTTGCCGTCATAACGCCAGGCCAGAGCGCCGGCCTCATCGATCGCGAACAGGTGCAGCCACCTGTTGTCGAACAGTTCGCGCACGCCCGGATGGCGCTTGAGAATGTCGGTCATCGCCTCGCGCGGCGCCTCGATGCACACCGACAGCCGCAACGGTTCGTGGACATGCTTTTCGCCGTCATGCACCGATTGCCAGGGCAAGCCGCCGCGCAGCAACCCGCCATTGCCTTCCAGCACGCCGATGCCGCCGACCACGTTGTGAAGCAGCTTGTTGCCGCCGCCGAAAGTTTCCGGCGCCACGGTCGAACCGTAGTACTGGAGACTGATCCAGCTTGCGACCACCACCGGGGCGGTCATGATGAGCTCCAGTACCTTGAAGCCGTTTGCGCTGTCCTGATGCCAGTCGTAATCGTGCAGGAAAGCGCGCCCTTCGAGGCTGCGTCCGCCGGTGCGGGACCGTGGGGCGGCAATGAAGGCCTTGCAACCAGCCAGCGCCCATTCGGGCCGAACCTCGGCCCAGTCGCGCGAACGGCGGCTGATGCCCTGCCCCTTGCTGCCTGCGCGCGGCAACCTCAAGGCGCGTTCGCCCCGCGCCAGCTTGCCGGCATCCGCCAGCCAGCCGCGAACCTGCTTCAGGTCCTGCTGGTGGGCCTGCGTGCTGACGTCCTGATCATAAAGGGTGACGGCATCGGTAGTGGTGTCATGCAGCGCGGCGACGAACAGCGTGTCCTGCGGGATCGCGATGCCGCGGGGTATGAGGCCTTCACGCACATGTGGCTCGTTCAGCAACTGCGCCAGCAACCGTGCATTCACCTCGCCGGAATAGCCGCCGCAGGCGCCGCAGTGCAGCCCGCTGGCGTGAGGATTGTTGACCACGTTGGCGCCATGGCCGGCCAGCATGACGATGCGCGCAAAGCCATCGGTCAGCGACATGGCCCGAAGCACGGTTTCGGCCGAATTGACCTTGGTGTCCGGGTCGAGGTCAGGCGTGAAGCGCGGCGCCGGGTCATTCGGGGCCTTGTTGCGGCGCAAGCCAAGCCCGTCGCGCACCAGCTTGCCTGCATAGACCGGTCCCATCGCCTCCACGAAGGCGAAGGACGACACCGCGGCGAGCTTGAACCGCCCCCAGGCGCGCGTGGCCCGGGCCTTGTAGCGTGAGGCAAGGTCCTTTGCTTCGTGAGCATGGCCACCCGAGCATGAGGAAACTGCAGGGTTCAACAGCACTGGCAGCCGATGCTCATGCACATCAGAGGCAAACCGCCGGTGCGAGGCGAACACGCCGAAGAAACCGGCAAAGCCCAGCGTGCGGATGGCCGGGTCGACAGACTCCAGCGCCCGCCGGAACACCTCGGAGCGCACGTCGATGCAGAAGGCAGCCTGCAGCGCGGGGCGGTCTTCTCCGCTTTTCGCAGCCGGTCCGCTGAGCGTTACCGCGAGCCGCCGCTGGGCTGCCCGCTCTGCCGCTTCCTGGAGAATAGCGTCCACGGCATCGGCCTGCGATGGCGCAACGGGCTCTTCATGCCTGGTGCGGACATCTTCCCACGCCTTTACGACCGCATCCCGGGCTTGCGCGAAGAGCGCCTCTTCCCAGATCAGCCGGATCGCCAGCAGGTCGATGATCGTGCTGTCCGTGCCTCCCGCCAGTTCCGCCTGCCAGAGCTGGTAGCGGGCGTATTGGGCCCAACCGCCCAGCGAGAACAGCAGCTGGTGGAAGTAGGTCGCCAGCGCAGCCTCGCTGAGGCCCAGTGTCTGCACGGCCCGGGCAATGGCGACAGACGAGGTATCCGGCGCATCGGCCACGAACCGGGCAAACCCCTTCAGCCCGAGAATTTCCGGCGTCAGGTCATGGGTCGCGTGAGCCCGGAATGCTGCCCATGCCGAGCGCTCGCGCGGAGCCGCCCACAGGGCCTGCCCCTGGTCGAAGTATCCCGCGGCCCACGCGCCGATGCGCTCTGCGGCAAGCGCCGGCCAGTCGGTTCCGTCGGCATCGGCTGCAAGATCAGCCACTGTTGGCAGCGCCTTGATGGCCGGACGCGGCGTTGCAGCGGCGGTCAGGAGCGCCTCGACCGTCTCCGGGGTTCCTTCTGTTGCGGAGGCGGCAAGCGCGGCTGCCAGGTCTTGCGGCTCGATCTCGCCATTGCCGATGCGGTCGAGATACCATTGGCGCGTCATGGTCACCGGCGTGGCGCTGATGCGGGCAAGCAGGGCCGACGTCTCTGCCAGGGTCGATGAGGTCTGGCCGAGATAGGGGTTCACCGCCACATGCGAGGCCAGCGGCCACAGCGGCGGGATCTGCCGGGCAGCCCTGTCTGCCGCATCCATCAGCCGGGAGAGATCAGATGTCATGTCACGCTCATTCGTCATTTGTGTTTCTCCTCTCTCGACTGCATCAGGACGGATTGCGGACGGACCAGTTGCCAACCAGCCGGTCGAACACGGCATTGGCGTAGAGCCCGTTGGACAGGTGGACACGCAGGCCCGCAGCAGCCGGGTGATAAGCCCACAGCGGGAACATCGACTGGGCGATGGCCACCATGCCGAAGCTCAGCACCGACAACGCCAGCAGCGTCCACTCCAGCGGGCCGGGTGCAGGCGCCGGCGGCAGCGCACCGGCAGTCATCCATTCTGCCAGCCGGTGCAGCGCGAAGTAGCTGACCGAGGCCGCGACCGCGTAGATGGCCGTGCGGCGGGTCAGTGCGCGCGGGGCTGCATCTGCAAGACCCTGCGCCAGCAGGTAGGCGACGCCGAACACCAGGATGGCGCCGAGCGCGATCGCCTGGGGCGACTTTGCAGTAATCCCGAAGGCCAGTGCGATGGCGGTATAGATCGCAATCGCCAGCGCGAAGGCCCGCGCGACTGCCCAGCCATCCGGAATGGCGATGGGGCCGGGCCGGCGCAGGGCTGCAACGTTCTCGACCGCCGTGCCCGAGGCGAGGAAGGCATGCGCCTTGTAGAGCGAGTGCGCCACGATGTGCAGCAGCGCCAGCGGGAACAGCGCCAGGCCGCACTGCATGATCATGAACCCCATCTGGGCGATCGTCGACCAGGCCAGCGAGGTCTTCACGGCAGGCTGGGCCAGCATCGCAAGTCCGCCCAGAAGCGCGGTGAAGCCACCCAGCATGACCAGGACCGCCAGCACGCCGGGGGCCAGCAGCATCACGTCGGCGAACCGGATCAGCAGGAAGCCGCCGGCATTGATGACGCCTGCGTGCAGCAGCGCCGAGACAGGCGTCGGCGCTTCCATCACTTCGGTCAGCCAGCCGTGAGCCGGAAACTGCGCTGACTTCAGGATGGCGGCCAGCGCAATCAGGACCGCAGCCAGGGTGATGCCAGCCGGTGCGGCGCCGCTGCGCGCGGCTTCGAGTATGCCGGGAATGTCGATGGTGCCGTATCCGGCAAAGAGCACTCCTGCCGCCCCGATCAGGGCGGCATCGCCTGCCCGCGCAATGAAGAACTTCTTGCGTGCTGCCCGAACCGCCTGCACCCGCTCAGGATAGAACAGCAGCAGCTTGTGGAGGCACAGGCTCATGGCGATCCAGGCCAGGGTGAGCAGCACCAGGTTGCCGGCGGTTACCAGCACCAGCACCGCCGCCAGCGTCAGGCACAGCCAGCCCGTGAACGCACCCTGGCGGGCCTCGCCGTCAAGGTATGTGGCGGCATATCGGATGACCACGGCGCCGATGAACGACACCAGCATCAGCATCACGGCCGACACCGTATCGAGGCGCACGCCCAGCACCTGCAGCACCCCTTCGCCCAATGCCCAGGACCGTGCGCCATGCATGGCGAGCCATGCGCACGATGCCACGCCCGCGAGCAGTGCGACGATGCTGGCAAGCGTTGCGGCGAGCTTGGCGATGGCGGGCCGCTGTCCGGCATCAAGGCGGCTGAAGGCAAACGCCAGCAGCAAGGCAGCCGGGCCCGAGAACGCAATCAGGGGAAAGGTGTTCTGCATGTCCATCTCCACATCGGCGGTTGATGGGCAGGCAGATAGCAGGCGAATCGTAGTTTACTAAATTCATTGTTTGTGATTTATCGTTCTATAAAATGGAACGATCAAATGGCTCAGCTGAACTACAACCACCTGCGCTACTTCTGGGCCGTCGCCCATGAAGGCAACCTGACGCGCGCGGCGGAAAACCTCAACGTGTCGCAATCGGCCCTGTCCATCCAGATCCGCAAGCTGGAGCAACAGCTGGGTCACGACCTGTTCGAACGGCGCGGCAAACAGCTGGTGCTGACCGAGGCCGGCCGGGTCGCGCTGGATCATGCAGACACCATATTCGCCACCGGTGACGAGTTGCTCGGCACGCTGTCGGAGCGTTCCGGCACGGTGCGCCGGGTCATCCGGATCGGTGCGCTCGCGACCCTGTCGCGCAACTTCCAGCTCGGTTTCCTGCGCCCGGTGCTGTCGAGACCGGACGTAGAAGTGATCCTGCGGTCAGGCGGCCTTGCCGACCTGCTTCGCGAACTCGAGGCCTTGCGTCTGGACGTGGCCCTGATCAACCAGGTGCCCCCGCGCGATGCGGCAACGCCCTGGATATCGCACAAACTGGGCGACCAGCAGGTCAGTCTCGTGGGAACGCCACAGCGGATCGGGGATACCAAGGATGTGAAGACGTTGCTGGTGGACCACCCGATCATCCTGCCGAGCCTGGAAAGCGGCATCAGGACGGGGTTTGACGCCCTTGCCGACAGGCTGGGCGTGCGGCCCAGGATCGCTGCGGAAGTCGATGACATGGCCATGCTTCGCCTGATGGCGCGCGAGGATGTGGGCCTCGCCGTGGTGCCACCGATCGTCGTCAACGACGAACTGGCAAGCGGGGTGCTTCAGGAAGCAAGCAAGCTGCCGGGCCTGCAGGAAACGTTCTATGCCGTAACCCAGCTCAGGCGCTTTCCCAACCCGCTGTTGAAGGACTTGCTGAAGACCGACGTCCTGCAGAACGGCTTCCAGTTGGTGTGAACGCCTCTTCACCAGCCGCACAAATCCTCTTGTCGCCGCGTGAGTTCGGCGCAACGATGCTGGCGTCGCCAGATCAGAGGACTGGCCGTAATTCTGTGAGGACCGATCTCATGAAGACCCTTCTCAAGTGCAGCACCGCCATTGCCATTGCGCTTTCGCTGACCGGACAGGCTGTCGCGGCAGAAATGCTGACAGCCATCGGACCAGGCGAAGGCCAGGTCAACATCGTCGCCTGGCCCGGCTACATCGAACGTGGCGAAACCGACAAGGCATTCGACTGGGTGACCAAGTTCGAGGAGAAGACCGGCTGCAAGGTGCAGGTCAAGACCGCGAACACCTCGGACGAAATGGTCGCCCTGATGAACGAAGGCGGCTTCGACCTCGTGACGGCGTCTGGCGACGCCTCGCTTCGCCTGATCGCCGGCAAGCGCGTGCAGCCGGTGAATGTCGATCTGGTGCCGAGCTGGTCAACGGTTGACGAGCGCCTCAAGAACGCGCCGTGGCACACGGTCGACGGCGTGCACTATGGCGTGCCGTACATGTGGGGCCCGAACGTCCTGATGTACAACACCAACGTGTTCAAGGAAGCTCCAACGAGCTGGAACGTGGTGTTCGAGGAGATGGACCTGCCCGACGGCAAGTCGAACAAGGGCCGTGTGCAGGCCTATGACGGTCCGATCCACGTGGCCGATGCCGCCAACTACCTGATGTTTCACAAGCCTGAGCTCGGCATCAAGAACCCTTACGAGCTGAACGAGGACCAGTACAAGGCAGCCCTCGACCTGCTGCGCGCCCAGCGCCAGATCGTGTCGCGCTACTGGCACGATGCGTTCATCCAGATCGACGACTTCAAGAACGAAGGCGTGGTTGCTTCGGGCTCGTGGCCGTTCCAGGTGAACCTGATGCAGGGTGACAACCAGCCAATCGCCTCGACCATTCCGCAGGAAGGCGCAACCGGCTGGGCCGATACGACGATGATGCACGCCGAGGCGGCAAACCCGAACTGCGCCTACATGTGGATGGAGCACACGCTTTCCTCCAACCTGCAGAGCGACCTGTCGGTCTGGTTCGGCGCGGTGCCCAGCGTGCCCGCGGCCTGCACGGACGGCCGCGGCATGCAGAACGCCGAAGGCTGCGCCAAGAACGGCCTGTCGGACTTCGACAAGATCAAGTTCTGGACGACGCCGGTTTCGAAGTGCGCCAGCCAGGGTGAATGCGTGCCCTATTACCGCTGGGTCTCGGACTATATCGGCGTGATCGGCGGGCGCTGAGACGCGCTCCGGCTGCAGGTAAATGACAGACCCGCCGGTGAACGCCGGCGGGTCCCCATCCAGGCTTGATCATGCAAACCGCTGTTCTGTTCTCCAGGGTCTCCCGGCACTTTGGATCGGTACGCGCTGTCGACGAAGTCGACATCGACGTCGCTGAAGGTGAGTTCTTCGCCATGCTCGGGCCGTCGGGCTCGGGCAAGACGACGTGCCTGCGCCTGATTGCCGGCTTTGAACAGCCGACCTCAGGCCACATCGAGATCTTCGGGCAGACGGCCGAGGGCGTGCCGCCCTACCGGCGCAACGTCAACACCGTGTTCCAGGACTATGCCCTGTTCCCCCACCTGTCCGTCATCGACAACGTTGCCTATGGCCTGATGATCCGCGGCGTGGGCAAGCGGGAAAGGCTGCAGGAGGCCGAGGCCGCACTCGAACTCGTCCGCCTGCCGGGGTATGGCGACCGGCGCCCCAGCCAGCTCTCCGGCGGGCAGCGGCAGCGTGTGGCGCTTGCCCGGGCACTCGTCAACAAGCCGAAGGTGCTGCTGCTCGACGAACCGCTCGGCGCGCTCGACCTGAAGCTGCGCGAACAGATGCAGGAAGAGCTGAAAGCCCTGCAACGCTCGCTCGGCATCACCTTCATCTTCGTCACCCACGACCAGGGCGAAGCGCTGTCCATGGCCGACCGCGTGGCCGTGTTCAATGACGGCCGCATCATGCAGGTCGGCACGCCGCAGGACATCTACCAGCGGCCCCGCTCCCGCTTCGTGGCGGACTTCGTCGGCGCCTCGAATGTGCTGCCCCCGGAGTTCACCGGCAACGGCAAGTGGGCCAGCCTGAGACCGGAAGCGATCCAGCTGGTGGCGTCAGGCGGACGGCAAGCACGTGTCCTGTCCCGGAACTATCTGGGTGGGCAGACACGGCTGAGCCTTGAGGCCGGCGGACAACGGCTCAACATGCTCGCTGCCTCCGGTGAAAGCCTGCCTGGCGATGGTGCAGACGTGCGGATCGACTGGAACCCGGCCGACCTTCACCTGATGGAGGACAGCCAATGAGCACATCACAGGCTGCCATTCTGCCCGGGCGAGGCGGCGCGGCGGGAACGGTCGCCGACGTGTTCTGGCGCAATCCGAAGGTGCTGCTGGCGTTGCTGCTCATCCCGCCGCTTCTCTGGCTCGGCATCATCTACCTGGGCTCGCTTTTCGCCCTGCTGGCCCAGAGCTTCTTCTCGATCGACGAGTTCTCGGGCCTCGTAAAGTACGAACTGACGCTCAAGACCTATCGGGAACTGCTGAACCCCGCCAACCTCGACATCATTGCGCGCACCGTGCTGATGGCGGCTGCCGTGACGATTGCGGCGGCCATAGTGGCGTTTCCGGTTGCCTATTATGCCGCCCGCTATGCAAGGGGCCGGTGGAAGGCGCTGTTCTATCTGGGCATCATGTTGCCGCTGTGGTCGAGCTACCTCGTCAAGGTGTATGCCTGGAAGCTGATCCTTGCCAAGGAAGGTATCCTGAACTGGATATTCGAGAAGCTGCACCTGACCTGGCTGCTCGAGGCCTATCTGAGTGCTCCTGTCATTGGCGGCAACTCGCTTTCGGTCAGCTACACGGGTACCTTCCTGGTGTTCCTCTATGTCTGGCTGCCGTTCATGATCCTGCCCGTCCAGGCCGCGCTCGAAAGGGTGCCAGGCAACCTGGTGGAGGCCTCCGCGGACCTCGGTGCCACACCCTCCCAGACCTTCAGGAACGTGCTGCTGCCGCTGGCCATGCCGGGCGTGGTCGCCGGTTCCATCTTCACCTTCTCGCTGAC
>CAZYKZ010000106.1:0-8757 GCA_964648175.1 uncultured Anderseniella sp. | reverse complement strand
AGTTGCACCGGGCGTCCCTGCGGGTCTGTCTCCGTGCCCGGAAAGTTGAAGCGGCGCGGCGCATAGACCGCCATGTAGCCGCGCTTGACCATGGCGATGAAATTGTCCGGCGTCTGGAACATCCGCTGCAGCGACGGTGAGGCAAACGAGAACGCGGTGGCGCCGTCGCCGGCCCGGAAGGCTTCGATCTGCCTGCTGATGATGGATTCGAAAGCAGACTGCTGGGCCCATGCAGGATTGCCGGAAACCAGGGCAGCGGCCACGATGATCGCGGCGAAGAGTGTGCGAAACTCCATTAATATGCTCCTTTTCCCGTCAACCTGCGGAGCGTCGAGAGGTTCCCCTCAAACACTACGTCAATTTCATGTTGTGGGCCATGTCACCCGCTTGACGGCACTTGCGGCAATGACGCAAGCTGCGCGTCCGGATTCAGACGTCAGGGATCAACCTGGCGAGGCATGCTAAAGGGAGGCTTCGGATGCCGGCAATCTCAATGACAGTCAATGGCGAGAAGGTATGCGGCGAGGTTGAAGGCCGCACGCTTCTGGTCGAGTTCATCCGCAACACGCTGGGCAAGACCGGCACGCACGTCGGCTGCGACACCAGCCAGTGCGGCGCCTGCGTCGTCCATGTCGACGGCAAGGCGGTGAAGTCGTGCACGGCGCTGGCCATTGCCTGCGACGGCGCCGACGTGGTGACCATCGAGGGCATCGCCAAGGACGGCAAGCTGCACCCGATGCAGGAAGCCTTCCGCGAGAACCACGGTCTGCAGTGCGGCTTCTGCACGCCGGGCATGATCATGTCGGGCATCGATATCGTGAAGCGCAAGGGCAAGAAGCTCAAGGAAGAGACGATCCGCGAAGAGCTGGAAGGCAATATCTGCCGCTGCACGGGCTACCACAACATCGTCAAGGCCATCCAGGCCGGCGCTGCCAAGATGTGACGAGCGAAAACCGGCGCCCCTATGGTGGCGTGCGCCGGGCTAAAACGATCAGAGGAAACTACTCAAGATGAGCGAAACAGGAATTGGCGCCCGTCTGGTGCGCAAGGAAGACCACCGCTTCATTACCGGCAAGGGCCGCTATACCGACGACATCAACCTGCCGGGGCAGGCCTATGCCTACTTCGTGCGCAGCCCCCACGCCCACGCCGAGATCAAGAAGGTCGACACCAAGGCGGCGGCCAAGGCGCCGGGCGTGCTGTGCGTGCTGACCGGCGACGACGCCGCCAAGGATGGCGTCGGCGGGCTGATCTGCGGCTGGATGATCCACTCCAAGGACGGCTCTCCGATGAAGGCCGGGCCGCACCCGGTGCTGGCCCAGGGCAAGGTGCGCCATGTGGGCGACCAGGTTGCTGTCGTGGTGGCGCGCACCAAGGACCAGGCCAAGGCAGCCGCGGCGCTGGTGAACGTCAGCTACAAGCCGCTCGACGCGGTGGCCGACCCGGTCAAGGCCCAGAAGCGCGGCGCGCCCAAGGTGCATGACGTGGCCGCCAACAACACCGTGTTCGAATGGGAACTGGGCGACAAGGCCGCAACTGAAGCAGCCTTCGCCAAGGCTGCCCACGTGACGTCGCTCGACATCGTCAACAACCGCCTGGCTCCAAACGCCATGGAGCCGCGCGCGGCCATTGGCAGTTACGATGCCGGCGAGGACCACTTCACCCTCTACACGACCAGCCAGAACCCGCACGTGGCGCGTCTGGTGATCTCCGCCTTCATCGGCATCGCCCCGGAGCACAAGCTGCGCGTGATCGCGCCGGACGTGGGCGGCGGCTTCGGCTCGAAGATCTTCATCTATGCCGAAGAAGTGGTTTGCCTTTGGGCTTCGAAGCGGGCTGGCGGCGTGCCGGTCAAGTGGGTGGCGGAACGCTCTGAAAGCTTCCTCACCGATGCGCACGGCCGTGACCACGTGACCAAGGCGGAACTTGCCACCGACGCCAACGGCAAGGTGACGGGCCTGCGCGTCAAGACGATCGCCAACATGGGCGCGTATCTGTCCACGTTCGCCTCGTCGGTACCGACCTACCTGTACGCCACGCTGCTGTCGGGCCAGTACAACATCCCCAACATCTATGCCGAGGTGGATGCGGTCTACACCAACACCACGCCGGTCGACGCCTATCGCGGGGCAGGGCGGCCAGAAGCGACCTACGTGATCGAGCGCCTGATGGAGACGGCGGCGCGCGAGCTGGGCGAAGACCCGGCCGAGTTCCGGCGCAAGAACTTCGTCACCTCGTTCCCGCATCAGACGCCTGTCATCATGTGCTATGACGCCGGCGATTATGGCGCATCGCTCGACAAGGCGCTGGAGCTGATCGACTACAAGGGCTTCGACAAGCGCAAGGCGGCTGCCGCCAAGAAGGGCAAGCTGCGCGGCATCGGCTTCTCGAACTACATCGAGGCTTGCGGCATCGCGCCGTCTGCCGCGGTCGGGTCGCTGGGCGCCGGCGTGGGCCTGTGGGAATCCGCCGAAGTTCGCGTGAACCCGGTGGGTACCGTGGAAATCCTGACCGGGTCGCACAGTCACGGCCAGGGCCATGAGACCACGTTCGCACAGCTCGTGTCCGACCGTCTCGGCATCGACGCCTCGCAGGTGTCGATCGTGCACGGCGACACGGACAAGGTGCAGTTCGGCATGGGCACCTACGGCTCGCGTTCGGGCGCGGTGGGCATGACCGCCATCTCCAAGGCGCTCGACAAGATCGAGGCGAAAGCCAAGAAGGTCGCTGCCCACGTGATGGAAGCTTCCGAAGCCGACGTCGAGTTCAAGAACGGCACCTTCTCGGTCAAGGGCACCGACAAGAAGATGGCGTTCGGCGAAGTGGCGCTTGCGGCCTACGTGGCGCACAAGTTCCCGACGTCGGAAGTGGAGCCGGGCCTCAAGGAAGGCGCTTTCCATGACCCGACCAACTTCACCTTCCCGGCCGGCTGCCACATCTGCGAACTGGAAGTCGATGCCGATACCGGCGTAGTTCAGGTGGTGGACTGGGTGGCCGTTGACGACTTCGGCAACATCATCAATCCGATGATCGTGGAAGGCCAGGTGCACGGCGGCATTGCGCAGGGTGTGGGCCAGGCGCTCACCGAGGGCGTGGTATATGATGAGGGCGGCCAGCTGCTGACCGGCTCGTACATGGACTACTGCATGCCGCGCGCCGACAACCTGCCGACGCTGCGTCTGGACTTCACCAAGACCGAGTGCCCGTCGAACCCGCTGGGCATCAAGGGCTGCGGTGAGGCCGGCGCCATTGCTGCTCCGGCAGCGCTGATGAACGCGT
Organism: uncultured Anderseniella sp.; assembly: GCA_964648175.1. Lineage (GTDB taxonomy): Bacteria > Pseudomonadota > Alphaproteobacteria > Rhizobiales > Aestuariivirgaceae > Anderseniella. The sequence goes on along the minus strand of CAZYKZ010000106.1, from coordinate 5,478 downwards.
TGACCAACGCGCTCGGCGTCAAGGACGTGCCGATGCCGGCAACCCCGCAGACCGTGTGGAAGGCCATGGCCCACATGCGCGAAGCGGCAGAGTAAGTTCCAGGGACAGGAGACAGAAACAATGGAAAACTTTGAATACCACCGTCCCTCGAAGCTGGCGGATGCGGTGAAGCTGATCAAGGCCAAGAAGGACGGCAAGCTGATGTCGGGCGGGATGACGCTCATCCCGACGATGAAGCAGGGCCTTGCCACGCCGTCGGACATCATCGACCTGACAGGCCTCAAGAACTCGGGCGTGAAGGTGACCAAGACCAAGGTCACCATCATGGCCGGCACCACCCATGCCGAAGTTGCGGAGAACAAGGATCTCAAGAAGGCGCTGCCGGCGCTTGCGGCCCTGGCTGGCAATATCGGCGATCCGCACGTGCGCCATCGCGGCACCATCGGCGGGTCGGTGGCCAATGCCGATCCCGCGGCTGACTACCCGGCGGCGCTGCTGGCGCTGAACGCCAAGGTGGTGACGGACAGCCGCACCATCGAGGCAGACAAGTTCTTCAAGGGCCTGTTCGAGACGGCGCTTCGGGCGAACGAGATCATCAAGCAGATCGAATTCGAAATCCCGGCGCGTGCCGCCTACTCGAAGTTCCCGAACCCGGCTTCGCGCTATGCCATGGTTGGCGTGTTCGTGGCCGACTTCGGCAAGAAGGGCGTGCGCGTCGGCGTCACCGGCGCCAAGGGCTCGGCCTATCGCGAGAAGGCGATGGAAAAGGCCCTGTCGGCCGATTTCTCGGCTGATGCGCTGGCTGGCGTGAAGGTGAAGGCCGACGACATGAACGCCGATATTCACGGCTCTGCCGAGTATCGCGCCCACCTGGTCGGCGTGATGGCCAAGCGGGCGGTGGCGGCGGCGAAGTAGCGCCGTTCAAGCCGCTCAACGGAACAGATGCGGCCCGTGAGCCTTTTGCGCTTGCGGGCCGTATCGTTGTAAACAAGGGTCACCATGCCAAAGTCGCTTCCCACCTCCATTGATGAAACCGTCGAGCTCCTGTCCTCCGGCAGCTACATAGCCGACCGTCCGCTGGCGACGGTGGTCTACCTGGCGCTGAAGATGGGCCGGCCACTGTTCCTCGAAGGCGAGGCGGGCGTTGGCAAGACGGAGATCGCCAAGGTTCTGGCGCAATCGCTGGGCCGCGACCTGATCCGGCTGCAGTGTTACGAAGGGCTCGACCTGGCGGCCGCCGTCTACGAGTGGAACTACTCGGCACAGATGATCGAGATCCGCATGGCCGAGGCCGAGGGCGTGGATGACCGCGACCGGCTGCAATCCGACATCTTCTCCGACCGCTTCCTGATCAAGCGGCCGCTTCTCAAGGCGCTGGAGCCGCACACCAATGGTGCGCCGGTGCTGCTGATCGACGAGCTTGACCGTACTGACGAGGCATTCGAGGCGTTCTTGCTGGAAGTGCTGTCGGATTACCAGATTACCATCCCCGAGATCGGCACCGTTACGGCGCCGGAACCGCCGATCGTTATCATCACATCCAACCGCACCCGCGAGGTTCATGACGCGCTCAAGCGGCGCTGCCTGTATCACTGGGTCGGCTATCCAAATGCCGAGCGCGAACTCGAGATCATCAAGCGCAAGAAGCCGGACGTGGGCGATCAGCTTGCGCAGGAAGTGGTTGGCTTCATCCAGGCGTTGCGCGGGCAGGACCTGTTCAAGTCGCCGGGCGTGGCCGAAACGCTGGACTGGGTGTCGGCGCTCAACGAGCTCAATGCGCTGGCGCTCGATCCCAAGACCGTCAACGACACGCTGGGCGTTCTGCTGAAGTACCAGGACGACATCGCCCGCATGGAAGGCTCCGAGGCCAAGCGGCTGGTCGAGCAGATCCAGTCGGAGATACGGAACCGGGCGTGATCCCATGGTGCTGACAGCAGCCAATTCCAACAAGCCCGCGCCGACCGGCCAGCTTCCGGCCAACATCATGCACTTTGCCCGTGTGCTGCGCGATGCGGGCCTGCCCGTCGGGCCCGGCGCAGTGCTCGATGCGCTGGAGGCCGTGACCGGCGGCGGCATGGCGACCAAGAAGGACTTCTACTGGATCCTGCATTCGGTGTTCGTCAAGCGGCGCGAGCACACGGTGCTGTTCGACCATGCCTTCGAGGTGTTCTGGCGCAAGCCGAAGATGATCGAGCAGCTTATGCAGTTGCTGTTTCAGCAGGTGCGCGTCGAGACCAAGCCCGACAAGAAGAAGGCCGGGCAGAAGCGTCTTGCCGAGGCGATGTTCGACCAGGAAGAACAGCAATCGCAGCGCGAGCGGCCGCGCGACGATATCGAGCTAGAGGGCGAATATACCTCGTCGGCGCGGGAAGTGTTGCGGTCGAAGGACTTCGAGCAGATGAGCGCCGATGAAGAGCGTCAGGCGCGCGAGGCCATCCAGCGCATGCGGATGAACCGGCTGCTGGTCAGGATGCGCCGGTTCAAGACGAGCCCGCGTGGGGTGGTGGACCTGCGCGCTACCTTGCGCAAGTCGATGCGCTCGGGCGGCAACATGGCCGAGCTGAAGTTCAAGGCGCGGCAGACCCGCGAGCCGCCGCTGGTGGTGCTGTTGGACATCTCCGGATCCATGGCGAATTACAGCCGGGTTTTCCTGCATTTCCTGCATGCGCTGACCAATGACAGGTCCCGGGTGCAGGTGTTCACGTTCGGCACGCGGCTGACCAACATCACCCGCGAGCTGAAGCGGCGCGACGTGGACGAGGCGATGGAGCTGGTCGGCTCTCACGTCAACGACTGGTCGGGCGGCACGCGCATCGGCCACATCCTGCGCGAGTTCAACGTAAAGTGGTCGCGCCGGGTGCTGGCGCAGGGCGCGCACGTATTGCTGATGACAGACGGGCTGGATCGCGACGACGTCGAGGTGCTGGAAGCAGAGATGGCCCGGCTGCACCGCTCGGCCAAGCGGGTGGTCTGGCTCAACCCGCTGCTGCGCTATGCCGGTTTTGAGGCCCGTGCGGCGGGCATCAAGGCGATGATGCCTCACGTGGACGAGTTCCGGCCCTGCCACTCGCTCAACACGCTGGCCGATCTGGCGGAGGTCTTGTCAGGCTCGCGCGAACTCGCGCATGATCCGCGCCGCTGGCTCGATCAGGCTGCTGACAAGCTGGCAAAGGAGGTGACCGCATGAGCGCGAACGATGCAAGCCTGCTGACGAAGGCCAACGACTGGGTGGCGGAAGGCCGCAAGGTGGCGCTGGCCACGGTCATAGAGACCTGGGGCTCGGCGCCGCAGCCGGTCGGATCGCAGCTGGTGATCGACGGCGACGGCAATTTCGAAGGCTCGGTATCCGGCGGCTGCGTTGAAGGTGCTGTCGTGACCGAGGCGCTCGAGGCCATCGCATCGGGCAAGTCCAAGGTGCTGGCGTTTGGCGTGGCCGATGAGACCGCCTGGGAAGTGGGCCTGGCCTGCGGCGGCAAGATCCGGGTCTATGTCGAACCGGTGACGGGGAAGGCGTGAGGCGATGGACGTCCAACTGCTGAAGCAACTGGCGGATGCCCGCGAAAGCCGCATGGCGGTGGCGGTGCTTACCGACATTGCCTCCGGCGAGCAGGAGCTGGTGACGCGCCGCTATGCGGGTGAACACCCGCTGGCAGAGCAGTTGGAAGAAGCGTTCCGCTTCGACAAATCCGGAGTCGTTTCAACGGACAAGGGCGAAGTCTTCATCCATGTCCACAATCCGGCGCTGCGGCTGGTGATCATCGGGGCGGTCCACATCGCGCAGGCCGTGGCACCGATGGCGAAGCAGGCCGGTTATGACGTGACGGTGATAGATCCGCGCGGGGCCTTTGCCACCGGGGAGCGGTTTCCCGGCGTGAGCCTGCATGCGGAATGGCCTGACGAGATACTGCCGGACCTCGGTCTCGACGAGCGCACTGCCTTCATCGCACTGACCCACGACCCCAAGATCGACGATCCGGCGCTGACCATCGCGCTCAAGTCGGAGTGCTTCTACATTGGCGCGCTTGGTTCGCGCAGGACGCATGCTTCCCGTATCGAGCGGCTCAAGGCGGCAGGCCTTGATCCCACTCGCATTTGCGGGCCCATTGGTCTCGACATCGGCGCACGCGGCGCGCCCGAGATCGCCATTTCCATCATGGCGCAGATGACTCGCTACCTGCGGATGGGCGGCGGCGGATCATGACCTTCAGCGAGATCGATGTGACGGGTGGCGAAGGGGCGATCCTTGCCCATTCCGTGCGCCGGGGCGGGGTGAACTTCAAGAAGGGCAGGGTGCTTTCACCCGCAGACGTGTCGGCACTGCAGGCCGCAGGTGTGGCGAGGGTGTTTGCCGCGGTTCTCGGGCCTGAAGATGTGCACGAGGACGAAGCGGCCGCCCGGCTGGCGGCGGCGGTATCCGGAGAAGGCGTCACAATTCAGGACGCATCGACAGGGCGGGCCAACATCTATTCAGCCGCTGCGGGCGTCGTGCTGGTGGATGCGGGGCTTGTGCGGGCATTGAACCGGCTTGACGAGGCTGTGACGCTGGCCACGGTCACGCCGTTTCAGCCGGTTGAAGCGGGGCAGATGGTTGCCACGGTGAAGATCATTCCGTTTGCGGCGTCCAGGACTGTCGTTGAGGAAGCCTGCGCCCTGGCCGAGGCGGGTAGCCTTGTGGCGGTGAAGCCGTTCACGCCGCACCGCGCTGGGCTTGTTCTCACCCGGACAGAAGGCATGAAGGAAAGCCTGCTCGACAAGTCCGCCAAGGTGATCCGTGACCGGCTGGAGCGGTTCGGCAGTACGCTGGGCGAGGTGATCGAGGTGCCGCATACCATTGAAGGCGTGGCCGGCGGGATTGCCCGGTTGAAGGCGTCGGGCCATGACCCGGTGCTGGTGTTCGGGGCCTCGGCAATCGTCGACCGGGGCGACGTGGTGCCGGCCGGTCTTGTGGCGGCGGGCGGGCAGGTCATTCACCTGGGCATGCCGGTCGATCCGGGCAACCTTCTGATGCTTGGTTCACTGGGCGGCAGGCCGGTGATCGGTGTGCCTTCCTGCGCCCGGTCGCCCAAGCTCAATGGCTTCGACTGGGTTCTGGCGCGGGTTCTGGCGGGTATTGACGTGCGCCCGCAGGACATCATGGACATGGGGGCAGGCGGTCTGCTCATGGAAATCGAGAGCCGGCCATCGCCGCGCGAGGCCGGGCGGTGAGCGGGATTGCGGGCATCGTGCTGGCTGCGGGTACGTCGTCGCGTTTCGGTGTGGCGAACAAGCTGCTGGCGCAATGGAAGGGCCAGCCAATGCTGCGCACCGTGGTGGAAGCGGCGCTGGCGACCGAGCTCGACCCGGTGATCGTCGTCACCGGCCATGAGCGCGAGCAAGTCGAGGCCGCACTTGCAGGGCTGGACGTGCAGTTCGCGCACAACCGGGATTTCGCGACAGGACAGGCAAGTTCGGTGAAGGCCGGCATTGCTGCCGTTCCGG
>CAZYKZ010000105.1:0-8773 GCA_964648175.1 uncultured Anderseniella sp. | reverse complement strand
CCGTGCGCAGTGCCCGGCCTGCAACCTTGCTGCGGCCCGCGTGAGCCGTAAGGTTCTGTGTCTCGTCGATCATCACTACTCCGAGATGCCCGTTCCCAGGGACGTGCTGCCGAGTGTAACCAGCTCAACGTCCAGCAGGAACGACCGGTCGCGTTCATTGTCACGGTCGGTCAGGAATTCTTCCTTGTAGCGCAAGCGCAGCTTCATGCAGTCGCAGTCGAAGCCGAGTCCGATGTGGCGGTCGATGATCCGGTCATCTTTCAGGTCATATCGCCCGCCGCCAAATATGCTTACGCCGCTGCCAAGGGCAAACTCTGCCGCACCCCAAATCTGTTCCTGGTTGTCCGGGCGGCCATAGGCCACCGCCTTGTCCACCTTGACGTAATTGAGGGCAGATTTAAGGCGCCAGAAGTCTGCGTTCACGCCGATGTCCTGCTCGCGCATGGCCATCGCATCTGCGTCGAATCTTGCCTGGTAGCTGACCCGGAAATGTTCGTCAGGCTGGAACCAGACCGCGCCGACAAGGTCGGAAACCTGCCGTTCCAGGCCAGAGCCTCTGACGAAACTGTTTTGGCCGGCAATGTGGTACGACTGGCCGAAGCTGGCGTTGAACGAGCCGCCGTCCATGAGGCCGAGCGTGTAGAGGAACCCGGCGTTGACACGCGTGCCGCCCTCGTAACGGTCATTGCCGCTGAAACGGTTTTCCAGGAACAGGTTGGTCGTCGTGTAGTTGAGCGAGATGGCGTCTTCGTTGCCCCATCCGGAAATATCGCCTTCGTCTGTCGACGTAATGATCTGTGCGATAGGGGTGAGGATGTGCGTGCCCATGCTGTCCGACTTGGCCAGCGGCATGCGGAAGTCCACCCCGCCGGAGGGCAGGATGCGCGCGTCGGTAACCTGGTTCTGCAGAATCAGGTCCGGTGGCGGCGTGTTGTCCGGTTGCTGCTGAGGAACGTTGTCGCTGAGCAGCAGGTCACCACGGACCCGCGCGAACGGCGTGATGATCAGGCCGGGATCGGTGACGATCTCCTTGCGCCAGTGCAACTGGGTCGTGGCCCGGAACTGCTTAGTTCCCTGCACGACGTCGAAAGTCTGCGGGTCGGTGTCGTAAGGCACCCAGGCCCTGTTGCGGAACAGGGCATACATGTCGGTGTTGATGCCGAGCTCGCCGCCCAACACGGGGAAGTCGAACGTGTAGTCGTGCCGGAAGTAGGGCGCTGCCGTCGGGAACGTGTCCTGGTCGTCCGTTCCCAGAAGCCCCTTGAAGTTGTAGGCCCGGATGGTCGTGTAATTGCGGTCATAGATGCCATCAAGGTAGATCAGGCTGGCGATCTCGGTGCGCTCGTCAAAGTCGTACTCGCGGCCGAACGTATCGTCGGACACGATCGTGCCGTCCCAGCCCCACTGCCACCAGCGGTTGATCTCGAACTGCCCCGTCGTGCGCAGCCAGCCGCGCCAGCGCTCGTTGCCTGGTGCCGGCAGGTCTTCCGGGTTCAGCTGATAGACGCCTGCGCCCTTGATCGAGTACTGGCCTTTCGCCAGACGGTGCCGGAACTCGGCCCGCATCATCGGCCCCTGTTCGGACGTCACCTTCGGCATCAGCGTCAGGTCCATGTTGGGCGCGATGTTCCAGAAATAGGGCTGTTCGTAGCCGAACCCGAACACGGTCGAGTGGCTGAACCGGGGTATCAGCCAGCCGGACCGGCGCGTCACTGTCGGGTCAGGATGCGAGAGGTAGGGCCAGTAGAACACGGGCACGCCCAGCAGCTCGAGCCGGGCGTCGCGATGGTACAGCGTGCCTTCGTTCTCGTCGTGGGTCGTCTCCCGCGTCACCAGCTGCCATGCCGGCGTACCGCTTTCGGTGACGCAGGTCCGGCAGCGCGTGTAGGTGACGCGCTCGTAAACCGTCAGGTAGCCGTCCCGGCGCTTGGCGTAGCTTGCCGTCACGATGGCCTGGTTGGTCAGCAGCAGCCGCAGGTGTTCGGCAAAGCCGTCGCGGAAGCGGTTCTGCAGTTCGAGGATGTCGGCCTCGAGAATGTTGCCGCCCGGTTCGCGCATGCGGATCTCGCCCTCGGCCCGCATCACGTCGGTGGTCCGGTTGTAGGTGATCCGGCGCGCCAGCATCACGTAATCGCCGTAGGTCAGCACGACGTTGCCGGTGGCGATGGCAGTGTTGCTGCGGTCGTCGAAAACAATCTGGTCAGCGTCGACGTCCACCGCCGTGCCACGCGGCGGCGTCTTGAGCTTGGTGCGGCTCTGGCCGAAATCCGACTTGCCGCTGGCGGCTGACTGGGCAAGCGCCGTGTTCGCGCCCGTGGCGATTGCAAGCGTGGCGAATACCAGCACGGCGGCAGCGCAAGCAAGCACGGCATTGCGCGCGAGCCTTCGCACGCGAGCGGGCCCGCTCACACGTACGCGCGCGCGCGATGGCTGCGATCTCGCCTGGTCGTATTTCGGCGCCTGCGCTATGCCGTTTTCCCCTGTGTTGCAGCCATGCCGCCTGTGCTACCCATCAGGTTGCGCGGCACGGCAAGGCCAACTTGTAACCCCTCTCGGAAAGCCCGTCTCCGGGCTTCACCCGCTGGCTGGCGAGCATCTTGACCCCAAGCCTTGATGCCCGGCCTGCGCCTGCAGGACGGACACGCTTCACCAACCTTGTGGTTGTAACCCGGTTTGCCCTGCTAAGAGAAGGCCTTGACAAGATATTTTTAACTTTTCCAGTGCGTTGAACCGGGCCGGATTTGCGTGCTGGTAAACCAACGGTGAAGCCTTCGCGTCAGCTTGAATCAGCCGCCACATTGCGGCCATTGCAAGGCCGGATTGCCGCCGCTACTAATGGTCGGGAAGTGCAATTGCGGCCAGGCCAGGGCTGGCGCCGCTGAACTCAAAGCAGGGTCTAGCCAGATGAAAGTTACGTTCTCTCCGTTCTCACTGCCAAAGTCCGGCGCAGTCGGTATTCTCGTTGCCGATGGCGGCAAGTTGTCGGCGGACGCAGAGGCTGTCGACAAGGCGCTGGGCGGGGCGCTGGTCAGCGCTCTCAAGGTGGCCGGTTTCAAGGGTGAGAAGGACAAGACACTCGACCTTATCGTCCCGGGCAGCGGCCCGGTTGACCGGATCATCGCCGTGGGTACCGGCAAGGCGGACGAGCTGGATGAGGTCCGGGCCGAATATGCCGGCGGCGCGCTTGCCGGCGCGGCGCAGGCCGCCGGGCTCACCTCCATTTCGGTGTGCGCAAGCCTGCCGGGCAAGGTGAAGCTTGCGCCTGCCGACCTGGCCGCCCGCATCGCTTCAGGCATGCGTCTGAGGGTCTACAGCTTCGAGAAGTACAAGTCGAAGAAGCCGTCGAACGGCAAGCAGCTCGCAACGGTGAAGGTGCTGGGCGAAGGCGCTCCCGTGGCCCGCAAGTCCTATGCCGGGCTTGAGGCGGTGGCAGCTGGCGTGCACCTTGCGCGCGACCTCGTGAACGAGCCTTCCAACCATCTCTATCCCGAGTCTTTTGCGAATGAAATCAAGAAGTTGTCCAAACTTGGCGTGAAGGTCGAACTGCTCGACGAGAAGGCCATGAAGAAGCTTGGCATGGGCTCGCTTCTCGGTGTCGCGCAGGGCTCTGCCCACAAGCCGTACCTGGCCGTGATGACGTGGGAAGGCGGCAAGAAGGGCGACCAGCCGGTCGCCTTCGTCGGCAAGGGCGTGACCTTCGACACCGGCGGCATTTCGATCAAGCCGGCAGGCGGCATGGAGGACATGAAGGGTGACATGGGCGGCGCTGCGTGCGTCACCGGGTTGATGGCGGCGCTGGCCGGCCGCAAGGCAAAGGTCAACGCGGTCGGCGTGGTCGGCCTGGTCGAAAACATGCCCGGTCACAATGCCCAGCGCCCCGGTGACGTGGTCACCTCGATGTCAGGCCAGACCATTGCGGTGCTGAACACCGACGCCGAGGGCCGCCTCGTGCTGGCCGATGCGCTCTGGTACACGCAGGACCGCTTCAAGCCGAAGTTCATGGTCAACCTGGCCACGCTCACCGGCGCCATCCTGATCGCGCTCGGCAAGGAGCATGCAGGTCTCTTCTCCAACGACGACAAGCTGTCCGACCAGCTGTCGATGGCAGGGCAGGCGACGCTTGAGAAGGTGTGGCGCATGCCGCTGACGCCGGAATACGACAAGATGATCGACAGCGACATTGCCGACATGAAGAACATCGGCGGCCGTCATGCCGGGTCCATCACGGCCGGCCAGTTCCTGCAGCGATTCGTGAACAACGTGCCCTGGGCGCATCTCGATGTCGCAGGCACGGCGATGGATTCGCCCAAGAACGCCATCAACCAGTCATGGGGCTCGGGCTGGGGCGTGCGGTTGCTCGACAAGCTGGTGAGCGATCACTACGAAAGCTGACTCTGGCGTCAACGTCAGGAGTTGCACCTACAGGTTGCGAGCGGCTTCGATGTAGGCCTGGATGCCGTGCTGGTAGTTGATGATGGCTTCTTCCCGCACGGTCTGGCTGGCCTTGAACTCATCCAGCGAAGCCTTGCCGCGCTTCAGGTCCCGCTCGGTCCGCCGTGCGCGCACTTCGGTCGCGCGCCGTTGCACCTCCAGCCACCTGCGAAGGGCTTCCAGTTCCTGGCGGCTTGCGTCGGACAGGTCCAGTCCCTTGAAGCTGAAGCCGTTGAGCGGCCTGTCCCCGCCAATGGCGTTGGCGTCGCCGTACCACGCGGCAGGCCGGCAAGCCCCGCCGGCAGAATTGGCTGCTTCACAGGCGGCCTTGCACAGCTCCTCGACCGAGCCGTTGCAGCAGTTGCACACGCCCGCGGCCGATGCCGGGCCGCTGATCGACCCGGCAAGCAGGAATCCGCCGATTGCGAGTGCGCCCCTCAACAATGATCTCATGTCAGCCCCCGTGATTCGCTGATCCCAGTCCCGCTCCAAGCCTACAGTGAGTGCCAAAAGGCTGGAAAGCGGCGAATGTCTCTTGACCACACCTTCGTTGATGCGTTCCCTAGCCGCCATCATGACCGAGGTCCTGTTCTATCATCTGGAGCGCGCCCGCGCGGAAGACGTGCTGCCGCAACTGGTCCAGCGCTCGCTGGAGCGGGGCTGGCGGGCCGTCGTGCAGTCGGTCAGCGAAGAGCGGGTCGAGCAGTTGTCGCGCCTGTTGTGGACATGGGCCGATGACGAATTCCTGGCGCACGGCACCGCATCGGATGGCCATGCCGAACTGCAGCCCATCTGGCTCACGCCGGAAAACGATACCCCCAACGCGGCCACGGTGCGCATCCTGGTTGATGGTGCGCAGCACGACATCCTCGACGGGCTCGACCGGCTGGTCATCATGTTCGACGGCGCGGACGAAACGGCCGTTTCTGCGGCGCGGCAAAAATGGAAGCAGGTCACGGCGGTTGCAGGCGTCACCGCAACGTACTGGCAGCAGGATGAACGCGGCCGCTGGGTGAAGAAGGCGACAGCAGGCGAGGGGACCGCAACCAGTGACCAGTGATTTTTCCAGCCGCCGCCAGCAGGCCCGCGCCCGCACCGGCACGTTGCAGGCCGAGGCAGAAGCCCGCGGAGAACCGATGGCCTGGTTCGACGAAGTGTACCGGCACGCCAATGGAGACCCGGCGCAGGTGCCGTGGGCCGACGAGGAACCGCATCCGGGGCTTGCGGAGTGGATCGCGCGTTCCGGCGAGATACACGAGGGAACCTGCCTCGATGTGGGCTGCGGGCTGGGCGACAACGCCGAGGCCCTTTCGGCGGCAGGCTATGACGTCACAGCCTTCGACCTGTCGGAAGCTGCCATCGATTGGGCGAAGAAGCGCCATCCCCATAGTCGCGTGACCTATGTCGCTGCCTCGTTGCTGGACCTGCCGGCAGAATGGGCCGGCGCATTTCACCTCGTGCACGAGACGTATACGCTGCAGGCCCTGAAGCAGCCCGAACAGGAGCGTGCGTTTCCCGCTCTTGCAAGCCTCGTTGCGCCCGGCGGCAAGCTGCTGGTGATCTGCCGCACGAGGGAGGAGGGTAGCGATATAACCGGACCGCCCTGGCCGCTGACCCGCTCGCAGGTGCTGCGCTTTGAAGAGTTCGGCCTCACCGCGCGCGCCTACCAGAGCTTTGTGGTGCGCGACGGCGAGCGTGAAATACCACATGCCCGCGCAGTGTTCGTGCGCGAAACCTGAGGAACCTGCAACGATGAGCGACAAACTTGGCTACCGCCTGCTAACCGGCAAGGACGACAGAAGCTTTTGCGAGCGCGTGTCGAAGGCGCTCGAAGAGGGCTACGAACTCTACGGCTCACCGGCAATCACCCACAACGGAGAGCATTGCGTGGTGGCGCAGGCCATCGTGCTCAAGCGGACATGAAGCTCTACGAACTTGCTGCCGCTGACGGACGCCGCTTCTCGCCTTACTGCTGGCGCATCCGGATGGCGCTGGCGTTGAAGGGCATGAGCGCCACCCCGGCGCCGGTCGAGTTCCTGCAGATTCCAGCCCTGTTTGGCGGCGCCGGCAAATCGGTGCCTACGCTGGAACTGGACGACGGCGAGGTGATCGTGGACAGCTTCGCCATCGCGCTGCGGCTCGATGAGATGAATCCGGTGAAGCCGCTTTTCCACAGCTCCGCAGCGCGGGCGCACTGCCGCGTAATCGAGGGTTGGGCCAACACCTCGGTCGCCGCCGAAGTGCGCAACATGATCATCATGGACATCTGGAAGGCCCAATCGCCCGAGAACCAGGCATATTTTCGCGCCAGCCGCGAGAAGCGTTTCGGCCGCCGGCTCGAGGACATCCAGCAGGGCCGCGAAGACCGCGCGGCTACTTTCAACACCGTGACTATGGCCCCGCTCGCCCACGCCCTCGGCCATGCGCGCTGGCTCGGCGGAAACGAACCCGATTATGCCGACTGCCTCGTGTTCGGTTCGCTGGTCTGGGGGGCAATCATCTCCGACTTCCCGATCTTGAACGACGGGCCGGTGAAGGACTGGTTCGCCCGCTGCTGCGGCCTGTTGAAGGGCGAACCGGAGGTGGCCGCGCTGCGCTTTTAGCTGCCGCAAGGGAAGGCGGCCAGCAGCGCCTCGCGCACCACGCCGGCGGCCGGCGCCTGCTCAAGTTCGGGCCGCCGGGCGAGATAGCGCCGCACCATCTTCGCGAAGTCCGACGACGACACATCGCGCGGCAGGCACAGCTTGCCCGCCATGCCATCTTCCGCAGCCATCATGTCGGCCACCCCTGTTATGTATCCGGCACACACACCGTCATCGTAGGGTGCGCCGCGCGGGGAAGTGCAGAATGCCACCAGAACTTTTGCAGTAAATCGTTCGCCGTCTGCACGCGTTTCAGAGATTACCAATAGTAAACAAAGAGTTATAGTCAGCAGTCCAACTAACGAGCGTTCGATTAATGTGCGAACGATATCAATCATACAGCAGCTTCCCCTTGCGCTCGGGCAGCGGCTTTTCGCACTGCACCTTGCCGACCACTTCGCCGGGCCAGGCGAGGCGCTGGTTGGAGCGGGCAAAGAAACGCCCCTTTGCCGCCGCCCTGATCTGGCCCGCCAAGGCCTCACCGGGGCCGGCCATCGGGTCGATGATTTCGGCCAGCACCTGTCCCTTCTTCACGGTGCTGCCCAGTTCGGCGGTGAACACCAGGATGCCGGCGGCAGGGCAGCGCAGCGTCTGCGTTGCCGAGAAAGGACCGGCCATGCCGGTGAATTTCGGGGCTTTCGCCTTGCCCGACACTGCCCCTCGCAAGGTGAGGAAGCGAAGTGCCGCATCGGCATCCTTTCGGGCCAGTCCATGGTCGGTATCGTACTCGCCGCGCAGCTCCACCACCACGGTGAGCGGCAGCTCGATGGCGTCGGCCCCGTAAACTTCGCGCACCCGCACATAGGGCCAGGCGATGGTTTCCTCGAACGGCCCGCCGCCCGACGCGCGCGCGAACATCACCACCTTCGCATCCAGCAGTGCGGCAAGGTCCGATGCCTCGGGCCAGTGGTCCTCGTCGAGATAGAGATGCAGCTCGGCATCTGAATCGGTGTGCAGGTCGAGCACGATGTCGGCGTCATGCGCCAGCTTCATCAGCTCCAGCCGCAGCGCCTGCGCCTCGTTGGAGGGCGTCACGGCTTCAAGCGCCTTGAGGATCTCGCCGCGCACCAGCTTGAGATCGGCATCCGGGCCTTCCGCCATGCGCCCGTCGATCGCCTCCAGCACAGCCCCGCTCACATCGGGAAAGCCGCGATTGTAGTTCTCGCCGGAGGGCAGGTGATAGCGGCCATTGTGGGCGCGCAAGTGAACGTTGTTGAAGCCGATCGGGTTGGCCACCGGCACGAGGATGATCTCGCCGGTGATGCGGCCTTCGCCATCCGCCTTGTGCAGGAGTTCCAGCAACTTCGATGCGGCGAGGTTGGCCGGCAGCTCGTCCGCATGGATGCCGGCCTGGATGTAGACCTTGGGCCGCGCGCCCGCACTGCCGAAACGCCAGACCTTGAGGCTGTGCTGGGTGCCCACGGCATAGCGGGGCAGGTCGATGGTGCGGCACTCGGCCATGGGCGGCTCCTCGTTGCGGGGCAGGGTGGTGTGCGTGGGCTCCATGCTTAGCAGGCAGGGCGGGACGTGGCGAGAGGGGCGAGTAGGGAGTGGTGAGCAGGGAGTGACAGGATTCTTTCTCGCCTCCCTCGGACTTGCCCCACGCCCCGTCATCCGCGCTATGCTGGCCGCTTCCGTCATTCCTCGCCGTACACGCGAAAGGGCCCGCCATGACCTTGCTGGACACGCCCACGTCCCAC
>CAZYKZ010000104.1:0-8790 GCA_964648175.1 uncultured Anderseniella sp. | reverse complement strand
TTTCTGCCGATTATGGCCGCCAGACCGACTCAATAAGAAAGGAAGCGGCAAATGATCGAAGTTTGGGGCAGGCGCTCGTCCATCAACGTGCAGAAGGTGCTGTGGGCGCTTGAAGAATGCGGCCAGAAGTTTGAACGCCACGCCGTTGGCGGACAGTTCGGCGGCAACCAGGACAAGGCGTTCCTGAAGATGAACCCGAATGCACTGGTACCCGTCATGAAGGACGGCTCCATCACGCTTTATGAATCCAATGCCATCATGCGCTATCTCGCCCGCAAGTACGGCAAGGACTCGATCCGCCCGCGCGGCCAGAAGGCCTATGCGCTGGCCGACCAGTGGACCGACTGGACGGCGACCACGCTCAACCCGCAGATGTTCACCGTGCTGGTGAAGCAGGTGCGCTGCAAGCCGGAAGACGCCGACCCGGCAGCCGTCAAGGCTGCGGCGAAGAACCTGGAGAACCTGTTCAAGATGGCCAACCGCGCGCTTGGCAAGAAGCCGTGGCTGACCGGCCGCCACTTCACCTATGCCGACATCGCGCTGGGTGCATTCTACTGGCGCTACAAGCAGTTCGACATCAAGCACGCCAATACGCCGAACCTCGACCGCTGGCTGGAACAGATCAAGGAACGCCCGGCCTTCCAGAAGTGGGGCATGGTGACCGTCGGCAAGACCAACGACGAGTGGCTCGCCAACGAGAAGAAGCTCGGCTGAGCAGCCGGATTTACTGCACCAGAGGCCGGGCGGCATTGGCTGTCCGGCCTTTTTCGTTCGTGCGCCAAATTAGAAATTTCAAAACTCGCAATTAGAAAACCAATATTTTTCCTAATTTACGAGATCGGCTAGTTTCCCGGCTTGCCAGCTTCGGTGATGTGAAGGCTGGCCGGCAAGGAGACAGGCATGGCAAGCGAAAAGATTTCAACGCTGGTAATCGGTGCGGGACAGGCAGGTATTGCCGCCAGTGAACACCTCTCCGCCGCAGGCGAACCGCACCTCGTGCTGGAGCGCAGCCGCATTGCAGAGCGCTGGCGCAGTGAGCGCTGGGACTCCCTGGTCCAGAACGGGCCGGTCTGGCACGACCGCTTTCCCAACATGGAATTCAAGGGTCTGGGGCCTGACGAGTTTGCCGGCAAGGAAGCGGTTGCCGACTATTTCGTGGACTATGCGAAGATGATCGACGCGCCGATCCGCTGCGGCGTGGAAGTGACAAGCCTCGAACGCAAGCCGGGCGGAGGCTTTGTTGCCCATACGTCGCAAGGCACCATCGAAGCGGACAACGTGATCGCTGCCACCGGACCGTTCCAGAAGCCGCTGATCCCGACCGTGGTGCCGGACGATGCGGGCATCACGCAGATGCATTCCAGCCAGTACCGCAATCCGGACGCCTTGCCGGATGGGGCGGTGCTGGTGGTGGGGGCAGGATCTTCAGGCGCACAGATTGCCGAGGAACTGGTTCGGGCCGGGCGCAAGGTCTATCTGTCCGTCGGTCCGCATGACCGTCCGCCGCGCCGCTACCGGGGCAAGGATTTCGTCTGGTGGCTGGGCAAGCTGGGCAAGTGGGACATGGAAACGCCAGACCCGTCCATGGAGCACGTGACCATAGCGGTCAGTGGCGCCTATGGCGGCCACACCATGGATTTCCGCGATCTCGCGGCGCAAGGCATCACGCTGCTTGGCCGCGCTGGCGCCTTTACCGATGGCGCGCTGTCGTTCAACAACGACCTGGAACGCAACATTACTGCGGGCGATGGTTATTATCTCGCGCTGCTCAACGAGGCTGATGACTATGTTCAGCGGGAAGGGCTGGACCTGCCTGAAGAGCCGGAGGCCAAGGTGCTCGGTCCCTTGCCGGAGTGCGTCACCAATCCGGTGCTGTCGCTCGACCTGAAGCAGGCTGGCATCACCTCGATCATCTGGGCGACCGGCTTTGCGGTGGACTTCAGCTGGCTCAAGGTGGGCAACTTCGACGCCAAGGGCAGACCTGAGCACGTGCGCGGCGTGTCGCCGGTGCCAGGGCTTTATTTTCTCGGTCTGCCATGGCTGTCGCGCCGCGCCTCATCGTTCATCTGGGGATGCTGGCACGATGCGAAACACGTGGCAGGCCATATTGCCGCAAGCCGCAACGCCCGCTGTGCATGAGTTGAGCCGGGGGACAAGGGTGGGGTCAGCTGCTCACGGCATTGCCAGTGGCTGACCCAGCCGGCCCGCCAGGTCCTGGATGTATTGCCAGGCCACGCGGCCGGAGCGCGACCCGCGTGTCTGCTGCCATTCGATGGCCTCGGCGCGCCATTGCTCTTCGCTCACATTCAGCTTGAAGAAGTCAATGTAACCGCGAATCATTTCGAGGAATTCGTCCTGCGAGCAATTGTGGAAGCCGAGCCACAGGCCGAACCGGTCTGACAGTGACACTTTTTCCTGAACTGCCTCGGAAGGGTTGATGGCGGTGGAACGCTCGTTCTCGATCATGTCGCGCGGCAGCAGGTGGCGGCGATTGGAGGTAGCGTAGAGCAATACATTGTCGGGCCGGCCCTCGATGCCGCCGTCGAGTGCGGCCTTGAGCGACTTGTACGAGGTGTCCTGCGCGTCGAAAGACAGGTCGTCGCAATAGACGATGAAGCGGTACTGCTGCTTCTCGCGCAGCATGCCCATGAGGACCGGAAGGCTCTCGATGTCTTCGCGATGGATCTCGATCAGCTTCAGCGTGTGGCCGTGCTGTGCGGTGATGGCAGCATGCGCTGCCTTGACCAGCGAACTCTTGCCCATGCCGCGCGCGCCCCACAAAAGCGCGTTGTTTGCCGGCAAACCGCGCGCAAACCGGGTGGTATTGTCCACCAGGATGTCGCGCACCCGGTCGATGCCGTGCAAAAGCACCATCTCGACCCGGTTGACCCGCGGCACCGGTTGCAGCCGGTTGCCGGCCGCGTGCCAGACGAAGGCGTCAGCGGCGGCGAAATCGGGCTCGGCCTGTGCAGGAGGAGCGGCACGCTCGAGCGCGCTGGCGATACGGTCGAGACGGGAAAGGATATCTTCAAGACGCTGGTCTGACATTTCTGTAACTGGAGGTCCGGCTGGATTGCATATAGAAGCTGCCAAGGCTTTAGGGGCAGACGCCGGGCGGCGCAAGGCCCAGCCGTGCGCCGGGTGCTTGAGCAGTTGCAAACACCTGTCCGGGGGCTATATAGAGCGGGCGTTATTCGATTTTCGGGAGTTTCTTTCAAATGTTCATCACACCTGCCTATGCACAAGGTGCAGGCGCCGGTCCGGGCGGCGACCTGTTCGGCATGCTGTTTCTCATCCTGCCGATGGTCGCCATCATGTATTTCCTCATCTGGCGGCCGCAGCAGAAGCGGATGAAGGAACACCAGGAGATGGTGAAGGCCATCCGGCGCGGTGACAACGTGGTGACCGCCGGCGGCATCATCGGAAAGGTGACCAAGGTGGTGGATGACCACGAGATCATCATCGATTCCGGCGAGGGTACCAAGATGCGGATGCTGCGCACATCGGTGACCGAAGTGCGCTCCAAGGGCGAGCCCGCCAAGGCGGACAGCTGACGAACGGTGTGGGGCCATCACGGCCCCGCAACCATTTCCGGGGTCCGGCGGTATGCCGGCATCGCAGTGCGGCGCAACGGGCCGTGCGACAACACTGAAAAACAAGCCTGGCAGTCATGCTTCATTTCTCAAAATTCAAGGCGGCAATGGTGGCTCTGGTCGTCGTTTTCGCCGCCCTCGCGGCCATGCCGAACCTGCTGTCGGAACAAACCCGGCAGGCGCTTCCCGGTTTCCTGCCGAACAAGGCGCTGACGCTTGGTCTCGACCTGCAGGGCGGCAGTCACGTGTTGCTCGAAGTGGACGCGGCTTCGCTGAAGGAAAGCCTGTCCAAGCAGCTCGTCGGCGATATCCGCCTGAAGCTGCGTGACGGCAAGATCCGCTACCAGGGCCTCAGGCGCACCGATGACGGCGCGGTGGTGACCATCACCGATGCGGCCGACACGGAGCAGGCGGTGACGCTGCTGCGGGAGCTGTCGCAGCCGGTGGACGTGGGGCTGTTCGGCCAGGGCGGCCAGGTTCAGGAATTCGACATTACGGTGAACGGGCAGACCATCACCATGGCGGCCTCGCAGGGTGGTCTCGATTCTCGGATCGGCCGCGCAGTGCAGCAGTCCCTCGAGATCATCGGCCGGCGCATCAACGCGCTCGGCACCACGGAGCCGACGATCCAGCGCCAGGGCGTGGACCGCATCGTGGTGCAGGTACCGGGTCTCCAGGATCCGACGCGCCTCAAGTCACTGCTCGGCCAGACCGCCAAGCTGGCCTTCCGGCTGCTGTGCGATGCCCAGCCGCAAGGCGAGGGCGGTACCGTGCCGCTCGACTGCGAGGAGATGAAGGAAAAGAGCAACCCCAACGTTCTATACTGGGTTCAGACCTCGCGCTCCGCAACGGTTGACGGCGAGGACCTGAACGACGCCCAGACCGGGTTCGACCAGCGCACCAACGAGCCGGTCGTGAACTTCCGCTTCAACGCCACCGGCGCCCAACGCTTCTGCCGCCTGACCCAGACCAATGTCGGCCGGCCGTTCGCCATCGTGCTGGACAACGAGGTGATCTCGGCCCCGGTGATCCGCGAGCAGATCTGCGGCGGTACCGGCCAGATTTCCGGCAATTTCACGGTCGAGGAGGCAAACGACCTGTCGATCGTGCTGCGCTCGGGCGCGCTGCCTGCCAAGCTGACCATCGTGGAAGAGCGCACCGTGGGTCCCAGCCTCGGTTCGGACTCGGTGCAGGCCGGCATGGTGGCCTCGGTGATCGGTTTTGTGGCCGTGCTGGCCTTCATGTTCGTGTCGTATGGTCTGTTTGGCCTGTTCTCGATCATCGCGTTGATTGTCAACCTGCTGATCATCCTTGGATCGTTGTCCATACTTGGCGCCACGCTGACGCTGCCCGGTATTGCTGGCATCGTGCTCACCATGGGCATGGCGGTGGACTCCAACGTGCTGGTGTTCGAGCGCATCCGCGAGGAGGTGGCGAACGGGCGTTCGCCGCTCAACGCCATCGAGACCGGTTTCAGAATGGCGCTCGGCACCATCCTCGACGCCAACATCACGACCCTGATTGCCGCCGTCATCCTGTTCGGCATGGGCTCCGGCCCGGTACGCGGATTTGCAGTGACGCTTGGTATCGGTATCCTGTCCACGGTGTTCACCGCCTATACGGTGACACGACTGATCATTGCCTTCTGGGTTCGCGCGCGCCGGCCCAAGGCCGTGCCGCTGTGAGTTCAAGAACGGGGAGAATGATACGATGAAACCGCTTCGCTTCGTTCCGGACAACACCAACATCAAGTTCATGAAGGTGGCCAGGCCCGGCTTCGTGGCCTCGATTGCCGCCGTGCTGGCGTCGATCGTGCTGTTCTTCACGGTGAGCCTGAACTACGGCATCGACTTCACCGGCGGCACTGAAATCCTGGTCAAGCCGACCCCGGAAAACGCCCAGACGCTGACCATCGACGAGATGCGTTCCGTGGTTGGCGGCCTCGGGCTTGGCAGCACTGAGCTGCAGGAATTTGGCTCCGAGGGCGATGTGGCCATTCGCCTTGGCCTGCAGGACGGCGGCGAGGAAGCCCAGCAGGCAGCCGTCGCCAAGGTAAAGGAAGCTTTCGGCGACAAGGTCGAGTATCGCGCTGTGAACTCGCTGGGCTCCAAGGTATCGGGCGAACTGGCGCGGGACGGCATCCTGGCCATCCTTCTGTCGTTCGTCGCCATCATGATCTACATCTGGCTGCGGTTCGAGTGGCAGTTCGCCATCGGTACGGTGGCAACTCTCATCCACGACGTGGCGCTGACCATCGGCCTGCTTTGCCTCGTGCGGGTGCAGTTTGACCTGACCTCGATTGCCGCCATCCTGACCATTGTCGGTTACTCGCTGAACGACACGGTGGTGGTGTTCGACCGCTTCCGCGAGAACCTGCGCAAGTACAAGAAGATGCCGTTCGACGAGATGGTCGACCTGTCGCTGAACCAGACGCTGCCGCGCACGCTGATGACCTCCATCTCGACGCTAGCGGCTTTGCTGGCGCTGTACATCTTTGGCGGCGAAGTCTTGCGCGGCTTCACCTTCATCATGATCTTCGGCGTGCTGGTCGGAACCTATTCGTCGATCTTCATTGGTGCACCGCTGCTGTCGTTCATGGGCGCCTATGTGGACCGGACGCCCAAGCCGGGGCCGGGCGACGTGCCCGCCGAAGCGGACGGCACCCAGCCCTGATGCGGCCCGCCGGGGGACAGGCCTATCTCAACGAGCGCGTGCCGATCGATGCCTACGGCAATGGCGGCTTCAGGTTCCGCGACATGTCGCACAGGGGATCGCTGCTGTGCCTGCCGTCGGGCGTGTTTGGCTGGAAGCCGGATGATGGCGCACAGCTGGAGCTGGCCGACTTCCGCGCCATCCTCGATGCCCCGGAGGGCATAGGCTTCGTTCTGCTTGGTACGGGAGACGTGCAGGTGTTTCCGCCCGCCGAAGTGCGCAAGGCATTCGTCGAGGCCGGAATCGGGCTTGAGCCGATGACCACAGGCGCGGCAGTTCGCACCTACAACGTGCTTCTGGCGGAGGGCCGGGACGTGGCGTGCGCGCTGATTGCGGTTGACGAGCACCGGCCAAAGGGAAGCTGATTGCATGGCTGGCGCATTTCCCGAAGAGCTGAGCGAGCATCTGGTATCGGCGGTCCGGGCGGCTGATCGCGACCGTTACCTGTGCCTGTTGCTGACGCCGGAGCCGCGCCGCGGCGAGCTTGCAGCGCTCTATGCCTTCAATGCAGAGCTGGCTCAGGTCCGTGAACGGATCACCGATCCTGCGGCGGGCGAGGTGCGGCTTGCCTGGTGGGAGCAGGTGATCGACGGCATTTTTGCCGGTGAGGTCGTGAACGCACCGGTGCCGCAGGGACTGGCGCGCGCGGTCGAGACCGGTGACCTGCCACGGCATGTGCTGATGCACATGATCGAGGCGCGCCGCTTCGACCTGTTCGACGATCCGATGCCTGACCTGAACACGCTGGAAGGTTATCTCGGCGAAACGTCCTCGGCGCTTATCCAGATGTCAGCGCTGGTGCTGGCGGGATACGATGCGCTGGAGTGCGCGGAGGTTTCGGGCCTTGCCGGTGTGGCCAGCGGCATCGCCGGGCTCTTGCGGTCCTTGCCGGTACATCGCGCGCGCGGACAATGCTACGTGCCCGCGGACACGTTGCAGAAGCAGGGCCTTGCACCGGCGCACGTGATTGCAGGGCGAGACGGGGCGGGCATGGAACTTGTGTTGCTGGAGCTTGTAGGCCACGCGGAGCGGCGGCTTGCCGAGGCCCGTAGAGCGGCCTCGCGCGTGCCGGAAGCCGCATTGCCGGCGTTCCTGCATGCAAGTCTCACCGAGCCCTATCTCAAGCGGCTCAGGAAGGCCCGCCTCTCCATGCTCAAGACGGTGGTGGGCCGGCCGCAATGGCTGAACCAGATCACGCTTTACAAGGCGGCCAGGGGCGAGACGTTTTGAAGAATTTCGTGCCCCGGATTCATTCCGGGGCCCAGTCTGGATCCCGGCACAAGGCCGGGATAAGTCCGACAGCTTACTCAGCTGCCAGCAATACGGTGCTTGCCTCAAGCCAGCTGACGAAGTCCCGTTTTGCGCGGGTGGTATAGGCAAGCTGGCGGGCGGGCTTCTTGGCCTTGCCGCGCGGGCGCTTGCCGTTCCCGTCGCGGGGCAGCTCGACTTCCGGAAACAGCCCGAAATTCACGTTCATCGGCTGGAAGGACCGGGCCTTCGACGTCATGTCGCCATCCTCGTCCACCAGGTGGCCGCCGGTGATGTGAGACACCAGCGCGCCGTGCGCCGTGGTGGCGGGCGGCGTGTCGAGACTGGCGCCAAGCAATTCGGCTGCCGCCATGCGTCCGGCCAGCAGGCCCATGGCCGCGCTTTCGACATAGCCTTCCACGCCGGTGATCTGGCCAGCGAACCGCACTTGAGGACGCTCTTTAAGGCGCAATTGCCCGTCCAGCAGCTTCGGCGAGTTGATGAAGGTATTGCGGTGAATGCCGCCAAGCCGGGCAAACTCTGCCTTTTCCAGGCCGGGAATCATCCTGATTACATCTGTTTGCGCGCCGTACTTCATCTTGGTCTGGAAACCGACCATGTTGTAGAGCGTACCAAGTGCATTGTCCTGGCGCAGCTGTACCACGGCGTAGGGCTTGATGTCCGGTTGGTGGGCGTTGGTGAGCCCCATCGGCTTCATCGGACCATGGCGCAGGGTTTCTGGTCCACGCTCGGCCATCACCTCGATCGGCAGGCAGCCGTCGAAATAGGGCGTGCCTTCCCATTCCTTGAACGCCGTCTTTTCCGCCGCCAGTAGCGCAGCGATGAAGGCCTCGTACTGCGCCTTGTCGAGCGGGCAATTGATGTAGTCGGCACCCGACCCTCCGGGACCGGCCTTGTCATAGCGCGACTGGTACCAGGCCTTCGAAAAGTCGATGCTGTCCTTGTATACGATGGGTGCGATGGCGTCGAAGAAGGCGAGGCCCTCGTCGCCGGTTGCAGCCCGGATGTCTTGCGCCAGCGCAGGCGAGGTCAGGGGGCCGGTCGCGATGATGGTGCTGGGCCAGTCCGCCGGCGGCAGGCCCGGCACTTCCTCGCGGGAGATGGTGATGTTCGGATGGGCTTCAAGTGCTGCGGTCACCGCGGCGGAAAAGGCCTCGCGATCCACCGCCAGCGCGCCACCAGCCGGCAGCTTGTGCTCATCGCCCTTGGCCATGAT
>CAZYKZ010000103.1:0-8807 GCA_964648175.1 uncultured Anderseniella sp. | reverse complement strand
CTCAATTCGGGCTTCGTCTATCCGGACGCCGAGACGGCTGAAGACCGCTTCTCCGGTGAGCAGGAAGGCTATGTCTACGCCCGCTATGGCAACCCGACCGTGACCATGTTCGAGGAACGCCTGCGGCTGCTGGAAGGCGCGGAAGCCTGCTACGCCACGGCCTCCGGCATGGCGGCGGTGTGGGGCGCGCTGGCGTGCCAGGTCGAGGCGGGCGATCACATCGTGGCGTCAAAGGCGTTATTTGGCTCGTGCTACCAGATCCTCACGTCGATCCTGCCGAAGTTCGGCGTGACCTCGACGCTGGTGGACGGTGGCGACCTCGATGCATGGCGCGCGGCCATCACGGCGAAGACGAAGGTGTTTTTCCTCGAAACGCCATCCAATCCCGGCCTGCAGGTATTCGATATCGCCGCGGTGGCGGAAATCGCGAAGGCCAATGGCATTTGCGTCGTGGTGGACAATATCTTCGCGACGCCGATCGTGCAGAAGACACTGCCGCTGGGGGCTGACGTGATTGTCTATTCCGGCACCAAGCACATGGACGGGCAGGGGCGCGTGCTGGGCGGTGCGGTCGTGTCGTCCAGGGAGTTCAAGGAAGAGAAGCTCAAGCCCTTCCTGCGCCATACAGGGCCGAGCCTGTCGCCGTTCAACGCGTGGGTGCTGCTGAAAGGCATGGAGACGCTGAAGCTGCGCGTCATGGCCCAGTGCGACAGCGCGCTTAAGGTGGCAACTGCGCTTGAAGGCATGAAGGGTGTGGCCCGGGTGACCTATCCCTGGCTCGACAGCCACCCGCAGGCAGCGCTGTGCCGCAAGCAGATGAAGGCCGGCGGCACCATGGTGACGTTCGAACTCGCAGGTGGCAAGCAGGCGGCCTTCGACATGCTGCGCAAGCTGGAGATCATCGACATTTCCAACAATCTCGGCGATGCCAAGTCGCTGATCACCCATCCGGCAACGACGACCCACCGCAACATTGGCCAGGCCGCGCGCGACGAAATGGGCGTAAGCGATGGCATGGTGCGCCTGTCAGTCGGGCTGGAAGAGACGGACGATCTCATCGCCGACCTGAAGCAGGCGCTGGGGGCTTGAGCGGGGATGGAAATTCGCGTTGACGACCTGCGCGGACCAGAGATTGCGGCCCTTCTGGAAGGTCACCTTGCACACATGCGGACGCTGTCTCCACCTGATACGGTGCATGCCCTCGACCTCGAACGCCTTCGGGTGCCGGAGGTGACGTTCTGGACAGTGTGGGACGGGCGGGAACTGCTGGGCTGCGGGGCGCTGAAGGAACTGGCGCCGGACTTCGCCGAGATCAAGTCGATGCGCACCGCTCCCGAACACCGCGGCAAGGGCGTGGGCGAGTTCGTCTTGCGGCACATCCTTAGCGTGGCACGCGAACGGGGCTATGCACGGGTGAACCTTGAAACCGGCACCCATACGGACTTTGACCCGGCGCACCGGCTCTACCAACGCTTCGGTTTCAGCTATTGCGACGCGTTCGCGGACTACGAGATCACCGAGCACAATGTGTGCATGACGCTGGAGCTTGTCTGACAGGTGATCCTCGACCCCGCGCAGGTACTGGTGTTCATGGCGGCAGGCATTGCACTGAACCTCACGCCCGGCGCCGACATGATGTTCTGCCTGGGGCAGGGGCTCAAGTCGGGGCCGAGAACCGGCTTTGCGGCGAGCCTCGGCATTGCCACGGGCAGCGCCATTCACACGCTTGCGGCGGGGCTGGGCCTCGCGGCGCTGCTGGCCGCCAACCCGGTTGCCTTCGAAGCGCTGAAATGGGCGGGCGTTGCCTATCTGGTGTGGCTCGCGGTTCAGGCCTTCCGCAAGCCGCTCGAACTGGACCTGCCGGATGGGGTGAAGCGGGCAGGGCCGTGGCAGGCCTGGCGCGAGGGTACGCTGGTAAACCTTCTCAACCCCAAGGTGATCGTGTTCATTCTCGCCTTCCTGCCGCAGTTCGTCGATCCGGCACGTGGCTCAAGCCTTGCACAGTTTCTGCTGCTGGGGCTGATCTTCAATATTACCGGCACCATTGTGAACGGTACGGTGGGCATCGGAGCAGGTTCCGTGCGCAACCTGTTGAAGGCAAATGCGAAGCTTGCCCGCCTGCTGGGATACCTGTCCGGCACGGTCTTCCTTGCGCTGGCGGCGAGGCTCGCATTCGAGCGGCGTTAGCCGGTGTCTGCGGCATCTTCGTAGGGGACCAGTTGATTTCCTTGACTTCCGGCCCCACATCTGCGCTTGTGCAGTGCACAACAACTATTGGCTGCGTCGTGAGCCGAGTCTCACCCGGCCGCAGTTGTCCCAGTTTTCCTCGGTGGCGACCTTGAACCCCGGAATATCCGGCCCAAAAGCGTTCATTGCCCGTTGCCGTCGAAAGGAACCCAGATGCGCCAAGGATTTGCGCGCATCGCTTCACAGAAAGACTTTACTTTGAAATTCATCGACCTCGGCCTGGACAGGCCGCTGCTCAGCGCACTTGAAGCGCTGGGCCATGACACGCCTACGCCCATCCAGGTGAAGGCTATCCCGACCATTCTTGACGGCCGCGATGTTGTCGGCCTCGCCCAGACCGGCACCGGCAAGACCGGCGCATTCTCGCTGCCGCTGCTGCAACGCCTTGCGGCCTCCTCCAAGGGCCGCCCTGCGCCGAAGACCGTGCGGGCGCTTATCCTGTCGCCGACGCGCGAACTGGCCGCACAGATCCACCAGTCGGTGCGCGATTACTCGAAGAACCTGAAGCTGAACTCCATGGTGGTGTTCGGCGGCGTCTCGATCCGCCCGCAGATTGCCAACGCGGCGCGTGGCGTGGACGTGATGATCGCCACGCCGGGCCGTCTGCTCGACCTCATCGACCAGAAGGCTGTTTCGCTGCATGCAGTGGAAACTCTGATCCTCGATGAAGCCGACCAGATGCTCGACATCGGCTTCCTGCCGGCCATCCGGCGCATCATCGGGCTTGTTCCGGGCAAGCGGCAGACGCTGCTGTTCTCGGCCACCATGCCGAAGGAAATCCGCAAACTTGCCGCCGACCATCTGGACCGGCCGGTCGAGATTGCGGTGACGCCCGCCGCTACACCGGTGGAGCGTATCGCGCAGTCGGTGATGCACATCGGCTCGCGCGCCAAGCCCGCCGCGGTGGCGCATCTTGCAGGTGAGCATCACGGCAAGCGAGTGATCATTTTCACCCGCACCAAGCATGGCGCGGACCGCGTGGTGAAGTCGCTTGACCAGGCCGGTTTTGCTGCTGCCGCCATTCACGGCAACAAGTCGCAGAACAACCGGGTCAAGGCGCTGGCCGCGTTCAAGGACGGGTCATGCCCGATCCTGGTGGCCACAGATATCGCCGCACGCGGCATCGATGTGCCGGGCGTTGAACTGGTCATCAATTACGACCTGCCGAACGTCCCTGAAGTGTACGTGCACCGCATTGGCCGCACTGCACGCGCAGGCGCTTCCGGTCTGGCCGTGTCGCTGGTGTCCGGCGAGGACAGGAGCCTGCTGCGTGACATAGAGCGGCTGATCAAGCGTCAGCTGGACGTGGTTGCACCGCCTGCCGGCCTGCCGGTTGCGATGGAAGGCGAAGAGGCCCAGGCCGAACCGCGCCGCCATCAGCAGAAGCAGAAGCCGCGCTCCGGTGCCGGCGCAGCTACCAAGCATGGCGCGAAGGCCGGGGCCGGCATGCCGGGCCGTCCGAACCGCCGCCGCCGTCGCAACCGGGGCGGCAAGCCGCAAGCCAAGGCAGCCTAGTACCAGGCAGCCTCCGCCACGCAGACTTCCGCCGCGAACTCGCGCCCGATGGCGACGATGCCAATGCGCCTTATGCCGCCCGGTTCCAGCCGGGCGGTTGTTCTGTGTGGCTCGAACCCGGCGAACGGAAACTCCAGCGTGACCCACTCCGGGGTGGCCGCGAAGCTTGTCCGGAAGGACTGCCATGGCCGGTCCAGCGCCGTGGTGCGCAGGTGAATGTTGTAGCTCTCGCCATTGCCGCGAACGGTGAGGCGAATGCCGCGCGCGGTTGGCGGCGGCGGGGCCAGGTCAGCCGCCATCTGCACGAAACCGCCATTGTTTTCCAGGCTGACATTGCCGGTCAGGCAATGAACCGGATGGCCGTCATGGCTGCCTGACAGCGCCACGAGACCTGCGGAAACGCCGCCCATGACCTGGTCGGTGATCAGCTTCCAGTCGAGGGAGAGAGAGGTCATCCGCCGAGGTTAGGCGGCGCGGGCCTTTTCCACAAGGTTCGGGTCCAGCGCGACGGTGAGACCGTCAAGTTCTTCCGAGTAGATGAGCTGGCAGGACAGTCGCGAGGCCGGCATGACGTTCGGCACGTTGTCCAGCATGTCTTCCTCATCGTCGCGGGCAGGGTGCAGCTTGTCGGTCCAGGCGTCGTCGACGATGACGTGGCAGGTGGCGCAGGCGCAGGCACCGCCACAAACGCCTTCCATCGGCAAGCCGTGTTCGCGGATGATTTCCATGACGCGCCAGCCTTCGACCGCTTCAAGGGTGTGGGTCTTGCCAGTGGTGTCGATGACGTTGATTACACCCATGAAGCATCCTCCTGCAGTGCGGCGACCATGCCATGCAACCGGTGCGCGCAACTTGACCTCGATCAAGTCATTTGAACGCTAACAGTCCGCAAAGTTATTGTGCACTGCACAAATGGTCGCAAGGCCACCGCGCGCTTGAAACAAGTTGTTTGCCCAAACAGGCCGGCGCGCTATATACGTTCGGAACAACGAACGCTTTCGCCAACCGGGAAAATCACGAGCCATGGCTGCTCCAAAGGGACGCAAACCGCGCGCGCAGTCCGAACTGTCGCCGGAACTGGGCAAGACCATCCAGCGCCTGCGCAAGGCCTACAACATGTCGCTGGGCGACCTGTCGGAGCAGTCGGGCGTGGCGAAATCGATCATTTCGCAGATCGAGCGCAATGAGACGAACCCGACACTGTCCACAGTTTACCGGCTCAGCCAGGCGCTCGATACCACCATTGACGAGGTGCTCAAGACCGGTAAGGCGGAGGCCTTCATCGAGCACCAGACAAGAGCCGCCGTGCCGCTGCTGGAAAGCGAGGACGGGCTGTGCCGGCTGGCCATTGCAGGCCCGCTCAACCTCGTCGATTTTGTTCAATGGTACGATTTCCACGCCAAGCCGGGCGGGCTGCTGGAAAGCGAGCCGCACCCGCCGGGCACGGTGGAGCACCTTTACGTGGTGAACGGTGAACTCGAAGTGACCGTCGATGACGAAGTTCGCACGGCGAAGTCAGGCGAGGCGCTGCGCTATCATGCCGACCGTCCGCACAAGGTGCGCAATGTGGGTGAGGGTGCGGCGCACGCCGCCATGGTGCTGGTGTTGCGCCAGCCTTGAGTCCAAGTGCCCCCGCCGCACGGCGGCGGGGTAACCGGTGCGGCGGGGTCATGCCGGAATTGCAAGTATCGTTCAGGGCTTCCAGAATGCTGGCCGGGCGGGGTTACTTCCGGTCAGCGCTGGCGCAGGGTGAGTCAGGAACAGAAGTCCTGCACGATCTCAGTCGTCGGCAGTTTGCGGGCCTGATACTGGTCCATGCTGGCATAGGCCTGTTTCAGGCTTTCGCACATCCGCGACTGCTCCGACATGACAGAAAATGAATTGATACCGAGCACGACGAGTACGCCGGCCAGCACCGCGCATACGCGGGCAAGCTTGTTTGCAACTTCCAGCCTCTCGTTGGCCAGCCGCTGCCACGGCACGACGTTGGGGTGTTCTGCTACACGCAACATGATCTCTCTCCCTGTACGAAACTGACCCGTCTGCATGGGCCGGGCCGGTCGGTGCAGGACCGGCTTGACCATTTGTTTACTACGGCTTCGGGCGGGAGTGTTTCTAAAAGCCTTGTTAACCTTGTGCGAATGTGAACGAACGCCTCTCAATTTTTGCTGAACTTGAGTAGCAATTGACTGGCATTTGCGTCGAGTTTTCGCCGCGCAATTGGCCGGTAGGTGGAAATGCTCTATGGCTCCAGCATGGATTGGCGGGCGATTCGGCAGGCGAGGCGAGTGGCATGACGGGGGCTTTCATCACTGGGTGCGAAGGGCTGACCCTGAACTCGGACGAAGTTTCGTTCCTGCGCGAGGCGCAGCCGTGGGGTCTCATCCTGTTCGCCCGCAACGTGGAAAGCCGCGAGCAGATCAAGGCGCTGACCGGCCATTTCCGTGACATCGTGGGCCGCGCAGATGCGCCGGTGCTGATCGACCAGGAAGGCGGCAGGGTTCAGCGCATGCGCCCGCCGAACTGGCGCAAGTATCCGCCGGGCCGCGCCTATGCCGGTCTTTATGAGAAGGATGCAGTGGCGGGCCTGCGGGTGACACGGCTGGTGTACCGGTTGCTGGCGCAGGACCTCGTGGACGCCGGTATCAACGTGGACTGCGTGCCGGTGCTCGATGTGCCGCAGCCGGGCAGCCATGACATCATCGGCGACCGGGCCTATGGCATGCGGCCTGAACAGGTGGCGCTGCTGGGTCGCGCCGCCTCGCAAGGGCTGATGGATGGCGGCGTGCTGCCAATCATCAAGCACATACCCGGCCACGGCCGGGCGTTTGCCGACAGCCACCTGGAATTGCCGGTTGTGAACGCTCCGCGCGAAGAACTGGAGCGGGTGGACTTTGCGCCGTTCGCTGCGTTGTCCGACATTCCCATGGCGATGACGGCGCACGTGGTCTACACGGCGCTGGACCCGGACAATTGCTGCACGCTGTCTCCGACTGTTATCGGCGATGTCATTCGCGGGCAGATCGGGTTCGACGGGCTGATCATGTCGGACGACCTGTCGATGAAGGCGCTGAAAGGTTCATTCCGCGAGCGCGGCGAGCGCGCCATTGCAGCCGGATGCGACGTGCTGCTTCACTGCAACGGGCAGATGGGAGAGATGATGGAGGTGGCCGCCGCCGCAGGCACCCTCCAGGGTCAGGCGGAAAAGCGTGCGAACCGCGCCCTGTCGTTCCTGCGCGAGCCGGATGAATTCGACATGGGTGAGGCTGAAATGGCGCTGGAGGAGCTTGCCGGTCCGGTCGCCTGACGCGGCCTCACGCCCGCCACATCACTTGAGGATAACTCGCCAAAGCGGGTGTCAGCCATGGCCAACGCAGCTATATGTGGTGTACTTTCCACAGGTTGGCCTCCATATGTGGGTTTGAATGAGCAACGCGAAGGGACATGACGATCAGGTTGACCTCTGGCCAGACGGCGAGGGGCCGGTGCGCCTGATGCCGGAGCCGGAAGACGAGGGCCAGCCGCTGGTCGTCGATCTTGACGGTTTTGCCGGTCCGCTTGACCTGTTGCTGCAGCTGGCCCGCACCCAGAAGGTCGACATCACCCGCATTTCCATCCTGGCGCTCGCCGAGCAGTACCTCGTGTTCATCGAGGATGCGCGGCGCATGAAGCTGGAGCTTGCGGCGGACTATCTGGTCATGGCTGCCTGGCTTGCCTACCTCAAGTCGCGCCTGTTGCTGCCCAAGGACAATCACGGCGATGATGAGCCGCCGCCGGAAGAACTGGCCGCCCGGCTGCAGTTCCGCCTGCAGCGGCTGCAGGCCATGCGCGATGCCGCGGCCAAACTCATGTCGCGCAACCGGCTGGGGCGGGACGTGTTCCAGCGCGGCTGGCCGGAGCCGGTGGTCGTCGACAAGCAGACCGAGTGGGGCGACACGCTGATCGACCTGCTGCAGGCCTATGCGCAGCGCCGTCAACGTTCCGTGGCCCACCGCACCTATGAGATCCGCCGCCAGCCGGTGTGGACATTGAAGGAAGCGCGCATTGCGCTCGAACGCATGCTGGGGCAGATGGACGACTGGGGCCGGTTCGACGCCTACCTGGTGCAATACCTGGTGGAGCCGGAAAAGCGCCGCTCGGTGATCGCGTCGGGGTTTACCGCGTCGCTGGAGCTGGCGCGCGAGGGCGTGCTCGAGGTGCGCCAGGAAAAGCATTTCGAGCCGATCTACATGCGCCGGGCGCGGGCCGGCTGATGACTGGGGCAAGGGGCAGGGCGAACCTGTCCTTCTATGGGGCTGACAAGACGTGGCGAAAGAAGCAGTGAAACCGGAAGAGATGGAAGACGCCGCCGAGGCGTTGGAGACCGCCGTGGGCGAACCGGCGGAAGACGCCGACGTCGCACCGGCAGACGATTCCGACCTGCCCGGTTACCTGATGCGCAAGGCCGATGCGCTGTCCGGTCAGATGCCGGAAGTGCAGCAGCGGCGCGTGGTGGAGGCCTTGCTGTTCGCTGCGTCCGGTCCGCTCGCCGAGAAGGACCTGGCGGTTGCGCTGCCCAGGGACGCCGACATACCAGCCCTTCTGGCGTCGATCCAGGAAGACTACGCCATGCGCGGGGTGAACCTTGTGCGCGTGGCCGGCAAGTGGGCGTTCCGCACCGCCGAGGACCTGTCGTTCCTGCTGCGCAAGGAAGCGACCGAGCAGAAGAAGCTGTCGCGCGCCGGCCTCGAGGTGATGGCGATCATCGCCTATCACCAGCCGGTGACACGCGCCGAGATCGAGGAAATCCGCGGCGTGGCGACGGCCAAGGGCACGCTCGACATGCTGATGGAGATCGGCTGGATCAGGATGCGCGGCCGCCGCCGCACGCCGGGCCGCCCGGTGACCTACGGCACCACGGAAGACTTCCTCGAACAGTTCGGCCTGGACAGCGTGCGCGACCTGCCGGGCATGGCGGAGCTGAAGGGGGCGGGCTTGCTGTCCGGAAACCTGCCGCCCGACATGTTCATCCCGACGCCCAAGGACGACGATGCGCTCGGGCCGGA
>CAZYKZ010000102.1:4317-8969 GCA_964648175.1 uncultured Anderseniella sp. | reverse complement strand
CAGTTTGCGTTCCATCAGAGTCAGTGCGGCGGCCGACTATGCCGCAACCACCGCACCCGGCTGGCAATCCGTGCCCGCCGAAAGCGTGGAGCTGGTGCCCGCGCCCATGGAAATGCAGCCCAACGGCTTCATCCAGGCCCAGTACCGCAACCACGAATACGGCAAGACGCCCTTTGTCGAGGCGCAGTCGGTGCACGACGGCACGACCCTTGCCGTGCGCCTGCGCTGGCCGGCGGAACAACCGTTCAACGGCGGGCGCGAAGGCTTTCCCGATGGTGCGGCCATCGCCTTTCCGGTCAAGGGCGAACCGGCCCTGTGGACCATGGGTACCGACGACGAGCCGGTGCAGTTCATCCAGTGGCGGGCGCTCAAGAACGAGGTCCGCTCCGTGGTGGCCTGGGGCATCGGTTCGTCGCTGCCGGGCACTGCGGTGAGCGAGGCCGTCACCGCCGGGTGGTCGCAGGGACATTGGACAATTGTAATGTTGCGCACCCTTGCGGGCGGGCCGGAAGCGGCTACCCTTGAGCCCGGCTCGGCCACGCAGATCGGATTTGCGGTCTGGAACGGCTCCAATGACGAACGCGCCGGTTTGAAGGCGGTCTCGGTTGACTGGACGCCTCTCGAAATCGACGCCTGACTAAACGACGGATGGAAAGCCCATGAGCAAGCGCCAGGTGGCGATGATCATCGACCTCAACAAGTGCATCGGTTGCCAGACCTGCACGGTCGCCTGCAAGACCAACTGGACCTCGGGCGAGGGCCAGGAGGGGATGTGGTTCAACCAGGTCTACACCGCCCCCGGTTACGGCACGCCGAAGAACTGGGAGAAGATGGGCGGCGGCTACAAGGACGGCGAGCCGCAGGCCGGCATGCGTCCGGCGCAGGGTGATTTCGGCGAGGGCTTCGAGCTGAACTACAAGGAAGCCCTGTTCTCCGGCGCCGGCAAGGAGGCGCTCAAGCCCATCGGCGACGAGCCCACCTGGGGCATGAACTGGGACGAGGACGTGGGCGCAGGCGACTATCCCAACTCCTACTTCTTCTACATCCCGCGCATCTGCAACCACTGCACCAAGCCGGCCTGCATGGAAGCCTGTCCGCGCGGCGCCATCTTCAAGCGCGACGAGGACGGCATCGTCATCATCAACGAGGACCATTGCCGGGGCTTGCGCTTCTGCCAGGCTGCCTGCCCCTACAAGGAAATCTACTACAACCACGTCACCGGCCACGCGCAGAAGTGCGTGTTCTGCCTGCCGCGCGTGGAGCAGGGCGTTGCCACCGCCTGTTCGCGCCAGTGCCCGGGCCGGGTGCGCTTCCTCGGCTTCCTGGATGACGAGGACGGACCGATCCACAAGCTGGTGAACGTGCACAAGGTGGCGTTGCCGCTGCACCCCGAGTTCGAGACACAGCCCAACGTGTTTTATATTCCGCCCTTGTCACCGGAGAAGTTCGACGATGACGGCAACCCGACGGGTGAAGACCGCATTCCGCTGGCCTATCTTGAAAGCCTGTTCGGCCCCGAGGTCGGACCGGCGCTCGACAAGATCAAGGCCGAGCGCGCGAAGAAGCAGGCCGGTGAAGGCAGCGACCTGATGGACACGCTGATCTCCAAGAACTTTCTCGACCTGTTCGGGCCGTTCAACAAGCACCCGAAAGAGATCGAGCAGATCGCCGTGGCGCTGGAGCGCGAGCCGGTCTATACGCCGCCGGCAATCGAGATCAGCCACCGCAATGGCAACGGAGGTTCCAGCCAGTGAGTGTGAAGGTCTCCCGCCGCAATTTCCTGAAGGCAGGCGCGGCTGTAGCCACCACGCTGGCGCTGCCTGATTTCGTGACCCGTTCCGGCCAGCCGCTGTCGGCACTGGCCGCCCGGCGCCCGCCGGACTACGGCAAGATCGTCGACATCTACCGCAACAAGTGGACCTGGGACAAAACCGTCCGCGGCACCCACATGATCAATTGCTGGTACCAGGCCCACTGCGCCTTCGACGTCTATGTGCGCGATGGCATCGTGTTCCGCGAGGAGCAGGCGGCAGACTATCCGCAGCTCAACCCGGACGTACCCGACATGAACCCGCGCGGTTGTCAGAAGGGCTGCTCGTTCTCCAAGCGCATGTACGAGGAAAGCCGCATCCGCTACCCGCTGAAGCAGACGGGCGAGCGCGGGTCCGGCGAGTGGGCGCGCGTCAGCTGGGACGAAGCGCTGGACGACATCGCGGACAAGTTTCTCGATGTCATCACCGAGGAAGGCACCGACCGCATCATCTGGGACATGGGGCCGGACATCAATGTGGGCGCGGCAAACGCAGCCCAGGCCCGGCTTGCCCAGCTGACCCACTCGATCTCGCTCGACTCGAACTCCTCCAATGGTGACGCTCACCGCGGCGCCTTCGAGACGTTCGGCAACATCTACATGGACCGCTCGATCGAGGATTATTTCTTCTCCGACGTGATCCTGTTCTGGGGCTGCAACCCCATCGTGACCTCGATCCCCAATGCGCACTTCTTCACCGAGGCCAAGTACAACGGGTCGAAGATCGTGTGCATTGCGCCCGACTACTCGCCCTCTGCCATCAAGGCTGACCTGTGGGTGCCGCTGAACCCCGGCACCGACGGTGCGCTGGCGCTGGCAGTGGCCCGCGAGATCGTCGAGGGCGGTCACGTCGATGAAGCCTTCGTTGCCGAGCAGACCGACCTGCCGCTGCTGGTGCGCATGGACACCGGCAAGCTGCTCACCGAGGCTGATGCGAAGGGCGGGCGGTCTGACCGCTTCACCCTGATGGACGAGGTGCGCGGTCCGATGACGGCACCGGCCAAGTCGCTCACTCTCGGCACGCTGAAGCCGGTGCTGGACGTTGATACGGAAATCACCCTGCCGGATCGCAGCAAGGTGCGGGTGCGCTCGGTCTATTCGCTGCTGAAGGACCGGTTGAAGCCCTACACCTTCGAAGCCGTATCGGAAATGACCGGCACGCCGGTCAAGGTCATCGAGAAGTTCGCCAAGCTGTGCATCGGGGCAAAGGCGCTGTCCAACGTCTCCGGCAGCTCCATGAACAAGTATTTTCATGGCAACCTGACCGAGCGCGCCATGATCCTGATCTGGGTGCTGCGCGGCCAGATGGGCAAGCCGGGCTCCGGGTATTCCGCCTTCGCCTTCCTCGCCAACGACGGCTGGGAAGACTATGTCTCCGGCTTCCGCAATGCCGACCGGGCGAAGTTCGGCTGGGACATCGGCGCCGACCTGCTGACGGATCTCGCTTCTGGCGACACGGCGGAGATGTTCTTCAAGAAGCTCGGCAACAACTCCTTCAAGGACATCGGCGGCAACCTGCCGGTGTGGACCTCGTCGGCAATGTTCTGGCACATCCATGGCGGGGTCATGGAACTGGCGGAAGAGGCAGCAAAGTGGGTGCCGGGCCTGAAGAAGCCGGTGAAGGAGTCGGTGGTCGAGGCGCTCGACAACCACTGGGTGCCGGTGCAGCCGCCGCGCGGAACGGACCCGCGCATCATGTTCCACTACTGCTCCAACCCGATGCGTTCGGTGCGCGGTTCCCAGAAGCTGCTGGAGGTGTTGTGGCCCAAGCTCAAGCTGTCGGTCACGATCGACTTCCGCATGAGTTCCACCGCCATGTGGTCGGACTACATCCTGCCCGCCGCCGCCTGGTACGAGACCACCGACCACAAGTGGGTGACGCCGCTGGTGCCGTTCAACCACGTCACCAACAAGGCCGTGGAACCGCTGGGCGAAGCAAAGCCCGACTTCTGGATCTTCACGATGTTGGCGAAACACTTGGAGAAGCGTGCAAAGGAACGCGGCCTCACCTCGATCACCTCGCACCTCGGCAAGACGATCAAGCTCGACAACCTCTATGAAGACATGACCATGTCGGGCCGCTTCCTCGAGGACGATACGGACAAGGCGGCCGGCGCCATCATCGAGGCGTCTGCCAATCTCAGCCACGTGCCGTGGGAAGAGCAGAAGGAAAAGGGATACGCCCGCTACAACGACATCGGCATCTCGCCGCTGGCTATCGGCAATGCTGGAAAGCTGGAAGAGGGCAAGCCGTTCATTCCGCTCACCTACCACCTGCACGACAAGTACCCGTATCCGACGCAGACCCGGCGCATCCAGTTCTATATCGACCACGACCTGTACCTCGAGCACGACGAGCACCTGCCCACCTACAAGGCCCCGCCAAAGATCGGCGGCGACTATCCGCTGATGATGACCGGCGGCCATACCCGCTGGTCGATCCACGGCGTGTGGCGCGACAACCGGCTGATGAACCGGCTCAATCGCGGCCAGCCCTACATCATGATCGGGGTGCAGGACGCCAAGGCGCGCGGCATCAGCGATGGCGACTGGGTGCGCTGCTACAATGATGTCGGCTCGTTCGAACTGCGGGTGAAGGTCACCCACGGCATGCGGCCCGGGCAGGCCTTCATGTACCACGCCTGGGAGAACTACCAGTTCGAGGGCAAGGGCGAACCGCGTCACGTGTCGCCGTCGCCGATCAACCCGGTGGAACTGGCCGGCGACCATGCGCACCTGCGCGTCGGCATGCTGGAGGGCCAGCCCAACTGCTTCGACCGCGACACCCGCATCGAGATTGAGCGCATCTCCGGACCCCGGAAGCAAACCGCCGAACTGCCAG
>CAZYKZ010000102.1:0-4217 GCA_964648175.1 uncultured Anderseniella sp. | reverse complement strand
CCACGTGGCCGATCTGGGTGGCCGCGGCCATGCCCGGCTTGAACGTGGCCGCATGCAGGTCGACCGCCGTTCCCTTGGCCAGCACGTCGCGAGCGCGGGGGCCGGAGATGCGCATCAGCGTGCGCCCGTGCGACTGCGAGGTGATCATGGCAAGCTTGCCGGCCTTGTCTTCAAGCCTGCCTGCCAGGTTTGCACCGCCCGGTTGTACGGCCAGCCAGCTGTCTGGCTGCACGCCAACCATCGTCAGGCCACGGGTAGAAGCGCTCTGGCCCATGCCGGGCAGGGCAATGCCAAAGTCCTTCTTGAGCGCGGCGGCGAGTGCGGAAGCCTTGCCTTTCGCGGCGATGACCGAAACGATCTCGCACGGATGAACCGTGGACAGGGTGACGCCCGGTCCTTCCGGCATGGTGCGGCCGAACCGGCCCTGGCGCATCACGTGTGCCAGCGGGGAGACGGGAAGGGCGATGTCAGGCATGGGTCTTCTCCCCTTGCGGATCGATGAACACGGGGTTGCACACTTCTGCTTCGAGATAGACGTCTCGCAAACCATCCCAGACGATAAGCCGCTCGCCGTGTCGCTCTCGGCCGCGCTTGAGCATGCCAAGCCCGATCCAGCTGTTCAGCGTGGGCGACCACGCCACCGAGGACAGGTAGCCCTGGTCGGTTGCCGTGGACGGCTTGTCGTTGAGGCCGACCAGGTGCGCGCCAGCACGGAACCGCTTCGTCGGATCGAGCGGCCTGATACCGACCATCTGCTCCCGGTTCGGATCGTTCAATCCCTCGCGCTCGCTCATCATGCGGCCGATATAGTCCTTCTGCTTTGACGCCATCTTGCCGAGACCCACATCGCCCGCCGTGTGGCGGCCATTGATCTCGTTGTGGGTGATGAAGCCCTTTTCCACGCGCATGGAGCTCAGTGCTTCAAGGCCGTAAGGCAGGATGCCGTGCGGCTTGCCTGCATGCATGATGGCGCTCGCCACCGCCTCGCCATATCCTGCCGGAACCGCCAGCTCGTACGCCAGTTCGCCCGAGAACGAGATGCGGAACAGCCGGCCCGGTATGTGGCCCAGCACCGTCACCGCGCGCGCCGACAGGAACGGGAACGCTTCGTTCGAAAGGTCCGCATCCACCACCTTCGACAGCACCATGCGCGCCTTCGGACCTGCCACCGCCATCTGCGCCCATTCATCCGTCACCGACACGTATTGAACGTCCAGCTCCGGCCACAGCGCCTGGTGGGCAAACTCGATGTCGCGCATCGACTGCGCCGCATGGCCGGTCGTGGTGGTCATGAAGAAGTGGTTCTCGCCCAGCCGCGACGTGGTGCCGTCGTCGCCGACGAAGCCGTCCTCGCGCAGCATCAGGCCGTAGCGCGCCTTGCCGACGGGGAGTTTCAGGAACGGGTTGGAATAGAGCCGGTTGATGAACTCTGCCGCGTCCTTGCCCTTGATCTCGATCTTGCCGAGCGTCGACACATCGCAAATCCCGACGTTCTTGCGGGTGTTCAGCACCTCCCGGCTCATCGCCGCCAGCCAGTCCTCGCCTTCGCGCGGGAACCAGCTCGAACGATGCCATTGGCCGGTCTCGACAAATTCGGCTCCCAGCTTCTCCGCCCAGCCGTGCAAGGGCGACCGGCGCACCGGCTGGAAGTGGTTGCCAACGTGCTGCCCGCCCAGCGCGCCGAACGACACCGGCGTGTAGAACGGCCGGAACGTGGTGGTGCCGATCTCGGCGATCGGCTTGCCGGTGGCTTCCGCCAGAATGCCGATGGCATTGACGTTGCCGAGCTTGCCCTGGTCGGTTGCCATGCCGGACGTGGTGTAACGCTTGGCCAGCTCGATGTGGTCATAGCCCTCGCGCGCGGCCAGTGGCAGGTCCTTGGCGGTCACGTCGTTCTGGTAGTCGACGAATGCCTTGCCCGTGGAGGTCTTCACCCACCACAGCGGCGACACGGCGTGACCCGCATCATCGCGCGCCTTGGGCACGGCCACCTTCGCTGCCTTGAACCCTGCGTCCGCAGCGGCCTTGCTGCCCGCAGCAGCGCCGTCTGCAAGGCAATCGCTCAAGCCCCACTTGCCGTTGGCCGAGCCTGCCGGGATGGTCCAGGGGTCATGGGCCGGTGGCATGAAGCAGGAAAGCTCCTCGTTCCAGACCGGCTTTGCGCCGCGCATGCAGGCCAGGTGCACCACCGGGCTCCAGCCGCCCGACATGGCAAGCGACTGGCACGGGATCGTGTCATGACCGTTGATTTCGACACCGCTCATGCCGTGCTTGCCGCCCTTGACGTCGGTTACCACGGCGCCGCGCATCACCGGCACCCCGCCCGAGTCGAGCGCGGGCGCATCCTTGCGGGCATCGAGGATCACCTCGACGTGCACCCCGTGCGCCTTCATGTCGAGCGCGGTCCGGTAACCCGAGTCGGTCGAGGTGAACACCGC
Organism: uncultured Anderseniella sp.; assembly: GCA_964648175.1. GTDB lineage: Bacteria > Pseudomonadota > Alphaproteobacteria > Rhizobiales > Aestuariivirgaceae > Anderseniella. Next base: position 1,779 of record CAZYKZ010000102.1, on the reverse strand, counting down.
CACCGAGCGGCCCGGCGCCACCGCGTACTGGTTGGCGAAGGCGCGCATGGCCGACGCCATCATCACGCCGGGCCGGTCATTGCCGCCGAACACGATGGGCCGTTCTTCCGCGCCCGAAGCCAGCACGCACCGCCTGGTGATGATGCGCCAGAGCTTCTCGACGGGAACGTTGTGATCCGGTTCCGCAACGTCCTTCTGCACCTTCTCCAGCGCGCCGAACACCGCGTCGTCATAGGCGCCGAACACGGTCGTGCGCGGCATCAGCCGCACGTTCTTCATCGCAGCCAGTTCGCCGATCACGTTGCCGGCCCAGTCGGTGCCGGTGCGGCCGTCGATTTCCTCGCGCTCCTTCGGCAGCGAGCCGCCAAGGCGTGCGTGTTCGTCAGCCACGATCACCCGTGCGCCGGAGCGGGCCGCAGCCAGTGCCGCCATCAGACCGGCGGGGCCGGAGCCCACCACCAGCACGTCGCAGTGCATGTAGCCCTTCTCGTAGCGGTCCGGATCGGCCTCGTGGCTCAGCTTGCCGAGGCCGGCGGCCTTGCGGATGATCGGCTCGTAGATCGCCTCCCAGAACTTCTTCGGCCACATGAAGGTCTTGTAGTAGAAGCCCGCCACGAACAGCGATGAGGCCAGTGAGTTGATCGCGCCGAAGTCGCGCTCCAGCGTCGGCCAGCGGTTCTGGCTTTTCGCGATGAGGCCGTCATAGAGCTCCTGCATGGTGGCGCGGGTGTTGGGCTCAAGCCGCCCGCCCTCGCCGATCTCCATCAGCGCGTTGGGCTCGGCCGCGCCGCACGTCACCACCGAGCGCGGCCGGTGATACTTGAACGACCGGCCCATCAGCAGCTGCCCGTTGGCAAGCAGCGCGGACGCAAGCGTGTCTCCCGCATGGCCGGTCATGGCCTTGCCGTCGAAGCTGAAATTGAGCCGGGTCTGGCGTTCGATCAGACCGCCCTTGTCGAACCTGAACGATGTCATGAGCGCTTGCCTCCGGCCTTCTTCGCAGGCGCCTTGCGGGCGGCGGCCGTCCTTGCCGGAGCCGCCTTGCTGGCTCCCGCCGGCTTCCATTTCTGTGCGGGCGTCACGCCATACACTTCATGCGTCATGGAATCGCGCTCCACCACCAGCCACTGCCGGCAGCCGCCGGTGTGGTGCCAGTATTCGGCAATGCGCCCGCGCACGTTGTCGCGGATGTGCACGTAGTCGTGCCACTGGTCCATGGTGCCGTCGCCTACAGCCATTGGCCGGACCTTCGAGGCATCGCCCTTGATGTAGAACTCGTCCGTCGTGCGGCGTCCGCAATGGGGGCAGTTGATCAATGTAGCCATTTCGCTTTCATTCCTACCAAGCAACTCCAGGAAAAGCGGGAACCGGGTTTCCGTCCGGAGTTGCGCAAATCAATCAATGCAGGTTGGCCTGGGCGCCGTGACCGGTCTCGTCGATCACGTATCCGGTGCGGAACCGGTCCAGCCGCATCTTCGAATTGAGTTCGTGCGGCTGGTCTTTCGCGATGGTATGGGCGAAGCACCAGCCCGAGGCCGGCGTGGCCTTGAAGCCGCCATAGCACCAGCCGGCGTTGATGTAGAGGTTGTCGATCGGCGTCTTGTCGATGATCGGCGAGCCGTCCATCGACATGTCCATCACCCCGCCCCAGGCGCGCAGGACGCGCGCACGGCTCAGCGACGGGATCATGGCCAGGCCGCACTCGATGACGTGCTCGACCATCGGCAGGTTGCCGCGCTGGGCATAGGAGTTGTAGCCGTCGATGTCGCCGCCGAAGAC
>CAZYKZ010000101.1:0-9105 GCA_964648175.1 uncultured Anderseniella sp. | reverse complement strand
GCGTCGGGAAGGCGATCAGCGACAGCTCGTTGATCGGCGTGCCGTCCTGCTTTTCTGGCGGGCGCAGGATGGTGAAGTGGACGAGGTCGACGGAGGTGTCGGCCTTGAGCAGGTTGCGCCAGGTGCGCTCGCCGGGGTGCGGCTTGCCGGAGATCAGCAGCACCCGCAGCCGGTCGCGGATGCCCTTGGTCACCACGATGGCGCGGTTGTTGCGGGTGGTCAGTTCGCCCGGCAGTTCCGCTGCGGACAGCTCGATGATGTTGTCGCCACCGTGGGCGATCTCGAGTTCCATTTCGGTTTCGGCGCCGGTGGCGGTAGTGACGGTGCCAAGCACTTCCCCGTCGACGGCAATGGTGACCAGAACCGGCGTACCTGCGGCACCACCTGCGTCCTGCACGATGAAGCGTACCGGCTGCTTCTCGCCGACGATGCCGAACTTGGGCGCCTGGGTCAGGCGGACGGTGCGGTCGATCTCGCCGGGCTTGCCGGTAACCAGCGCATGAAGCGGACCGTCATAGCCGGCCAGCGGCTCGCCCGCCGGCACGTCGTGCACCTGGCCGTCCGTGATCATGATGGCGCCGGCATAGCGCTCGGGCGGCACGTCGGCCAGGGCCTGCCGAAGTGCTGCAAAGGCATTGGTGCCCTCGTCCGCCGTGGTAATTCCGGAGCGGACCTCGATCTGGCGTACCTCGGTGTCAGCCAGCCCGGCAAGGCGCGAGGTCAGTTCTGCCACGGCGGCGTCGGTCAGTTCGGGCCGCGAGCCGTTGAGCTGGCTCTGGCTGCGGTCGGTGACCACGACGGCGATGTCAGGCAGGGTCTCGCGGTCCTCGCGCAGCAGCACCGGGTTGAAAAGGGCGGCGGCCAGCGCCACCCCTGCAAGCGCGCGCAAGAGGCTGCCGCGCATGCGTGCAAACAGCGCCACCAGCACCATGACACCCGCCACCGCGGCCAGCGTGACGGCAAGCCACATCGGCACCAGCGGTTGTATGTCGAGGGTCCATACCATGCTCGCCGCCTACTGCCCCAGCCGTTCAAGCAATGCCGGCACGTGCACCTGGTCTGCCTTGTAGTTGCCGGTGAGCGCATACATCATGATGTTGACGCCAGTGCGCCAGGCATATTCGCGCTGGCCTTCGCCGCCGGGCGAGACCGGATATTGCGGGTTGCCGGCCTCATCCACTGCCCAGGCGGCAGCGTAGTCGTTGGACCCGATGATGATGGAGCTCACGCCGTCCGACGCAGCAGCCTCGATGGCGTTCACGTCCTCGCCCGTTGTGCGCGCCTCCACCCAGAGCTGGCCGCCGGCCCAGCGGCCGGGGAAGGTGTTCATGAGATAGAAGGCGCGGGTCAGCACGTGTCCTTCCGGTACCGGTTCGAGCGCGGGCACGTCGAGCCGGTCGAGAATGCCGCGCAGCGCCAGTGTGGCGGGCGACGGGCTGCCCGTCGCCTGCGCGACCGGGTCATTGTCGTCGCGGGTGTCGAAGAAGATCGTGCCGCCGTTCTTCATGTAGTCGGACAGCTTGGCCAGCAGGGTGTCGTCGGGCGCTTCGGCGTTGGGCAGCACCGGCCAGTAGATGATCGGGAAGAACACGATCACATCGCGCTCAATGTCGATTGCGATGGGTTCGGCGGGCTCGATGGAGGTGCGCGAAATCAGTACCCGGCCAAGTCCCGACAGGCCCATCTTGGACGTTGCGTCCACGTCGGCGTCGCCGGTGAGCACGTAACCGATGCGGGTTTCGAGGCTCGCCTGCATGGCGAACTGCTCTGCCGCATTGAGGCCTTGCGTGCTGGCGGTGTCCTGCGCGCGGGCGGGGCCGGCGGGCAGCGTCAGCAGGGCGACTGCAAGGCCGCCGCCCAGCACCAGCGCCACCGAGGCTGCTGCTGCGCGCCTGCGGGTCAGGCGGGCGAGCGCGCCGGTGAGGTAGAGCATGGCCAGCATGTCGGCGGCAAACAGCGCCATTGCGGCGGCAAACAACCAGCCTGCGAGATCGGTTGGCCGGGCGCGTTCATAGCCCGACACCGCGAACGAGGACGGGAAGTTGCCGAGAAGCTCAAGGCCGTCACCGGCGGCATCGAGGTTCAGCGCATGGCGCGCACCGCCCCGGGCATAGATGCCGGCGGGATGGGTGGGCGTCGGTTGCATGGTGAAGAAGTCGTCCGTCTCGACGGGGGCGGCGGTGACCGGCGGGGCAGTCAGCTCACCCTGGCCGTTCAGAGTGCGCAGGGGCGTGAAAGCGCCTTCGCCGGCCGAGGCTTCCTGCGCATTGGCGGCGGCGCCTGCGGTCTCTTCGCCGGAGATCAGGCTACCGGCGGCGGGCGCCATGTCGGCCAGCCGCTTGAGCATTTCAACGAACAGGCCGGTAAGCGGCAGGTTCGACCAGTCGGCATTGGCGGTAACATGGAACAACACCACCAGCCCCTTGCCTTCGGCAGCGGCAGTCACAAGCGGGGTGCCGTCCTCGAGGCTGGCCCAGACGCGCGACGGCAGCGTGGCGGAGGGTTCGGCCAGCACCTGGCGCTGCACCTTGACGGTCGGGTCGGCGCCCAGACCGGCGAAAGGCGAGTCTTCGGCAAACGGGGCCAGCGCCTGCGGCTGTTCCCAGCTCAGCGCAGAGCCGAGTGCACGGCCGCCAGAGCGCAGTTCCACCGGCACCAGCCCGTCATGGCCGCCGGACAGGCGGGGGCCGGCAAAGCGCACCAGCACGCCGCCACGCGACACCCACCGGGTGAGGGCCTCGACGTTGCTGTCACCCAGCACGCCAAGGTCTGCCAAGACCAGCATGGACGCACCGTCATCGAGTGCCTTGGTGATCTGGTCGACCGATTCCACCTCGGTGATCTCGGCGCTGGGCTGAAGCGCGCGCGACACATAGTAGAGCGGCGACAGCAGCGGCTGGTCGAGTTCGAGCGCTGCGCCCGAAACCATGGCCACGGACTTGCGCCGCCAGCGGTCGTCGAACAGGTAGACGCCGCCTGCGGTGCGCTTCGCTGTCAGTTCCACGCGGGCGGCTTCGTTGCGCAGTTCGAGCGGTAGCTCCACCGTCACCTCGGCTGCCTGTTCGCCGGCAGGGAACTGCAGCATGGCATCAGCCAGCGAGCGGCCATTGAGCGCGCGCACGCTGACCGGTTCAGACGCTGCAGCAGTTGCATCGGCCCGAACGGCTGACAGCTTCAACCTGGCCTGTTCCAGTTCGGGCTGGCGCAGGGCAGGAGGAATGGCGCTGCTTTCGGGCTGCAGCACCTCGACTCTCGCATTGCCGCCGGCGAGCGATGCCAGGGCATCGGCGAAGCCCTGGTCGGCAGGCTGCGCAAGTCCATCGGACAGCCACAGCACGCGCAAGCTGTCCAGGCCGCCGAACGCGGCCTTCAGCTCTTCACCTAGCGCGCCGCGTTGTGGCGTCAGGGCGGTTGGAGCAAGGGCTGCGGCCTGCCGGGCAGCCGCCGTGGCATCGCCGAGCGCCAGTTCGCGGGCGGTGGCGGTGCCGGTGGTGCCGGTCACGGCAGCAGGTGCGCCTGCACGGCCTGCTTCGGCCAGCACGTCTTCAGCAAGGCGGGCGCGCTCGCGCCAGCTTGCGGCTGAGGCCCAGCCATCGTCGATCACCAGCAACAACGGATCAGCTGACCGGTCGCGCACGGACGATGCGTTGAGCAGCGGGCCGGCCACGGCCAGGATGATCGCTGCGGCCATCCCAAGACGGATCAACAGCACCCACCAGGGCGTATGCTGAGGCTGTTCTTCCTTGGAAATCAGGTCGAGCAGCAGCCGGAATGGCGGAAACCGCACCTGCTGCGGATGCGGCGGGTTGAAGCGCAATAGCCACCAGATCAGGGGCAGCGCCAGCAACCCGATGAGCGCCAGTGGGGTCGTGAAGGTAAGGCCGGCGAGCAGCGACGACATTCGCTCACCTCGCGCCGGGACGCTGGGTCAGTCGCGTATAAAGCGCCATCAGCAGCGGGTGGGGAGACTGGTCGGTGTGATGCACGGCAAAGGTCCAGTCCAACTGGCGGGCAAGCTGGCGCAGGCCTTCGCGCTGGCGGTGCATGGCGGCGATGTAGTCTTCGCGCAACGACTCGGCTCGCCCGGCGATGAAGCGCCCGCGCCCGGCCATCTCGATGAACTCTGTACGTCCGTGCCAAGGCAGGGTTTCTTCGGCCGGGTCCGTCACCTGGATGATATGACCATAGAGACCGCTGTCCGCAATGCGCGAGAAATTCGCCTTTATCTGGTCGAGAGGCTCGAGGAAATCGCCGATCAGCACACAGGTCGCAAAGCGCGGCAGTTGCACCTTGGGCGGCAGCGATTGCGAGGCAAGTTCCTCGCCGCCCGCGCCCGAATACCACGCCGCCATCCGCCGCAGCACCAGACGCGTGTGACCGGCGGACTGCGGCCAGCCCATCAGGCTGACGCGTTCACCGGCGCGGATCGCCAGCGTTGCAACCGTGAGCGCCAGTATGGCGGCGCGGTCGCGCTTGCTCACGGTAGACAGGTCCGACTTGAAGTCCATGCCGGCGGCCTGGCTTGCCCAGATGTACAAGGTGTTCGTCGCCGCCCACTCGGTTTCGCGGATCAGCGTCTTGCCGGCGCGGGCCGACTTGCGCCAGTCGATACGGGATATGGAGTCGCCGGGCGAATACTGCCTGTATTGCCAGAAGTCGGCGCCGGGACCGGAACGGCGGCGGCCATGCGCGCCTTGCACGATCGCGTTGGCAATGCGTTGCGACTGGATCAGCAGCGGCGGATATGCATCGGCGAGCCGGTCGGCGGCGCCGCGCAAGTTTGCTGATGTCAGTGCTGGTGAAGCCATTCGTTCTGGTCTGACCCTAGCCTGCGATCGGTTCGACGAGACGCGCGATCACGTCGTCGATGGTTGCGCCGTCTGCGCGGGCAGAGAAGGTGATCGCCATGCGGTGACGCAACACCGGGTGAGCCAGCGCCACCACGTCGTCGAGCGATGGGGACAGGCGTCCGTCGAGAAGGGCGCGGGCGCGCACACCCAGCATGAACGACTGGCTGGCGCGCGGGCCGGGGCCCCATGAAATGTTCTCGTTGGCGTATTCGGATGCATCGGGGCCGGGCCGGGCGGAGCGCACCAGCTGCAGGATCGCGTCGGCAACCTTTTCGCCCACGGGAATGGTGCGGGTGAGCCGCTGGGCGCGCAACAGTTCGTCACGCGAGAATACGTTCGGTACCTTTTCCTCGTCGGTGCCGGTGGTGGCGAAGATCATCCGCCGCTCGGACTCGAGGTCCGGATAGGGCACGTCGATTTCCAGCAGGAAGCGGTCAAGCTGGGCTTCAGGCAGCGGGTAGGTGCCTTCCTGCTCGACCGGGTTCTGGGTCGCCAGCACGTGGAACGGCGAGGGCAGGTCATAGCTCACCCCGCCCACCGTGACGTGGTGCTCCTGCATGGCCTGCAGCAGGGCCGACTGGGTGCGCGGGCTGGCGCGGTTGATTTCATCTGCCATCAGCAACTGGCAGAACACTGGCCCCTTCACGAAGCGGAAGCGATGGCGTCCGGCTTCGGCTTCGTCGAGCACTTCCGATCCGACGATGTCAGCAGGCATCAGGTCAGGGGTGAACTGGATGCGTTTTTCTTCAAGGCCCAGCACAGTGCCCAGCGTGATGGCGAGCTTGGTCTTGGCAAGGCCCGGTGCGCCGACCAGCAGCGCGTGGCCACCGCCGAGGATCGCGGTCAGCGCCAGGTCGATGACGTTGTCCTGTCCGAAGATGACCGAGCGGACCGCATCGCGGGCCTTGCCGAGCCGGGCGGCGGTGGCGTCAAGTTCGTCGAGGATCTTCGCGTCGGCGTTGGTGACATTGCTCATCTGGACTACGTGCCTGCCTGTCTGTCTTTACTGCTTCATTCCTGCCGGAATCGGCAATTTTCATTGAAAGCATACGCCATGAAGCGTGGCCGCAACATGACCTATCTATCTTTGTTACCATGATGTAACGCGGTGCGCGCCGGGCTCCGGCACGCGGTCTTGCTCACATTATCGTCATGTGGTTCATCATGTGCCATGACTGGCGATTTCCCGATCCGCGGCCTCGAGGCCATTTCCGCTGCCGACGTGCCGCGGCGTGCGCCTGCACCGGTCGACCGGTGGCATCCTGAGCACGCCGCGCCCATCGACATACGAATAGATATGGACGGCAACTGGTTCCATGAAGGCCGGCGGATTCAGCGTCCCGGTCTTGTGGCGCTGTTCGCCTCGATCCTCAGGCGCGAAGCGGACGGTTCGCACGTGCTGGTGACGCCGGCGGAGAAGCGTTTCATCACGGTCGAGGATGCAGCCTTTACCGGGGTCTCGGTCGAGGCATCGGGCGAAGGCCGGCACCAGCAGGTGAAGGTGATCACCAATGTTGGGGACGAGATGACGGTGGGCCCGGCGCATCCCCTCGTGATGCGGGCAAGCCCGGCAGCGGGCGGCGACGGAGCGGAACTGGCCTATGTGCGGGTTCGTGGGGGTCTGGAGGCACGGCTTGGGCGGCAGGCGTTCTATGATCTCGCCGCGGCCGGAACCGTCGAGGACGGCTGGTTCGGGGTGTGGTCCGGCGGGAGCTTCTGGCGGCTCATGCCGGCCAGCGAGGCGGGTGCCTGACTCGATGGGACCCGTTACGAAACAACGATTTATCGAGGAGTTCGTGCCCCGGCTGCATGCGGCGCCGCCGCCGGAGGTGCTTGATCATTCGCTGCCTGCGATCCGCTCGGACGATGACCTCAATGGCGGGCTGATACAGGTGCCGGGCGTGAAATCGCGGGCGGCGGCGGTGCTGGTCGGGCTGGTCGAGCGCGACGGAGAGTTGCACGTGTTGCTGACGCAGCGGTCCGACTCTTTGCCGACGCATCCGGGCCAGATCGCGTTTCCCGGCGGCAAGATCGACGCGACCGATCCGGGGCCGGTGGAATGTGCGCTGCGAGAAACGTTTGAAGAAACCGGCGTGGCGCCGGAATTCGTCGAACCGGTCGGGTTTCTCGATGTCTACCAGACCCGAACCGGGTTCAGGGTGGTGCCGGTGGTGGCGTTCCTCAAGCCGGGGTTCACGCTGGTGCCGGAAGCCGGCGAGGTGACCGCCATTTTCGACGTGCCGCTGAGATTTTTCATGAACAAGTCCAATCACTTGCGCCACTCGCGGGAGTGGCAGGGCGCAACGCGCTATTTCTATGCCATGCCCTATGGCGAACGCTATGTCTGGGGGGCGACGGCGGGCATGCTCAAGAACCTGCACGACCGGGTGTTTGGACCATGAAAGCGGCTTCGCTGAAAGGCCATGCGGTTCTGCAAACCGTTGGTTTGAAAGAGGTTTTTGCGGCCATAGAGGCGGCGGGAGGCGAGGCGCGGATCGTCGGCGGCGCGGTGCGCAACGCGCTGCTGGGCGAGCCCGTGCACGAGGTCGACATTGCCACCACGCTGCAGCCCGACGCGACCATGCGCGCAGCGCAGGCGGCGGGCCTGAAGGCGCACCCCACCGGTATCGACCACGGCACGGTGACAATCGTCAGTGAAAACAATGCCTTCGAGGTTACGACGCTGCGCCATGACGTGGAGACCCACGGCCGCCACGCGACCGTCGCCTTCACCGATGACTGGCAGGCGGATGCGGCAAGGCGCGACTTCACCATGAACGCGCTCTATGCGTCGCTGGACGGCGAGATTTTCGACCCGCTGGGTGGAATCGGCGATGTAATTCAGCGGAATGTGCGGTTTGCCGGCGATCCCGAGACGAGAATCCGGGAGGATTTTTTGCGAATCCTGCGCTTCTTCCGGTTCCACGCCCAGTATGGTGACGGTGCGCCGGATGGGGCCGGGCTGGCGGCGTGCGCCCGGCTTCGCGATGGGCTCAAGCAGCTGTCGCGCGAACGCGTCGGGCAGGAGATGAGGAAGCTGCTGCTGGCAAAAGGCGCGGCGCCTGCGGCCCGCCACATGAACGATACCGGGGTGAGTGAGGTGCTGTTCGGGCGGGAACTCGACGATGGCATGCTGGAACGGCTTGCAGCCATCGATGCAGCCAACGGTCTTTCGCCCGACTATCCGCTGCGGCTGGCGGCAAGCCTGACCATGAGCGCCGACCAACTGGGCGACAGCTTGCGGCTGCCGAATGCCGATGTCCGCGCCATTGCCGCGCTTCGCGATGCGATGCCACCGTCGCCGGCGCTTCGGGACAATGAGCGCAAGGTTGTGCTCTACCAGACGGGTCCTGAAACCTTCATCCGGGCGGTGCGGCTGGCGTGGGCGGAAGGCGATGCGCCCGCTGATGAAGAAGGTTGGCTGGAGTTGCTGAAGCTTCCGCAGCAGTGGCCGGTACCCAGCCTGCCGGTAACCGGGGCGGACCTGATCGCCGCCGGGCTTGAGCCCGGACCGGAACTTGGCGCGACGCTCAGGCGTTTGGAAGACTGGTGGGTGGCGACCGGCTTTACCGCGTCGAGGGAGGAGCTGCTGGCAAAAGTTTCCGTCTGACGGCCAGCCACCGCCTTGCGCCTGTCACGGGCCTCATGCACTAATTCTATCCACCACCTCACATTTCAAATCAGCGGGCAACAATGAGCATTCAGAAGTTTGCAGTCGGGCAGGCCGTGCGGCGTGTCGAGGATGAGCGTTTCATGACCGGGACGGGGCAGTACGTCGACGACATCCGCCTGCCCAACACTGTCCATGCCGCGTTCGTTCGCTCGCCGTTTGCCCATGCGAAGATCGGCAAGATCGACACGGTCGCGGCAAAGGTCATGCCCGGCGTGCTCAAGGTTCTGACCGGCAAGGACGTGCAGAAGGCGGGGCTCGGTCCGTTCCCGACGGTGACCGCCATCGACGGACTGGACGAGAACGGCGTGGCAGTGCCGGACCGGTTCGCCCTGACCCATGACGTGGCGCGGTTCGTGGGCGATCCGGTGGCCATGGTGATTGCCGAAACGGCGGCCGAGGCACAGGCGGCGGCCGAAGCCGTCGAGGTGGATTACAAGGATGTGCCCGCCGTAGTGGACCTCGCCACCGTGCTCGACAAGAAGACGAAGGTCATTCATCCGTCGATAAAGTCGAACCGGGCCTATCATTTCCACAAGGGCGACGAGGCGGCGACCGACAAGGCCATTGCCGGGGCGGCGCACG
>CAZYKZ010000100.1:0-9128 GCA_964648175.1 uncultured Anderseniella sp. | reverse complement strand
TCGCCGGTGCAGGTGCCGTCCATGGCGATTGCACGCATGGCCAGACGATAGAGGAATTCCTCGGTCTTCTTTACCTCTTCCGGGTCGTTGCGGTCGCAGAACAGCACCACATGGAAGTTGCCGTCGCCGACATGGCCGAGGATCGGGCCGTAGAGGCCGTTGTCCTCCAGGTCCTTGCGGGTTTCCTCGACGCATTCAGCCAGTCGTGAAATGGGCACGCAGACGTCGGTGCCAAGGGCTTCCTTGCCGGGCATGGCCGCCTTGATGGCCCACCAGCCATCATGACGCGCCTGCCACAGCTTGTTGCGGTCTTCTTCCTTGGTGGCCCACTCGAACGGGCCGCCGCCCAGCTCTGCGGCAATCTCGCCGAACTGTTCGACCTGTTCGCGCGTGTAGGCCTGGGTGCCGTGAAATTCCACGAATAGTGTCGGTTTTTCCGCCAGACCAAGCTTGGAATATGCGTTGAATGCTTTCAGATTCTCCTCGTCCACCAGCTCCACCCGGGCAATGGGGATGCCGGACTGGATGGCAGTGATCGCGGCGGTGCAGGCGGCCTCGATGGAGGGGAACGGGCACACGCCGGCAGCAATCGATTCCGGTATGCCGTAGAGCTTGAGGCAGATTTCGGTGATCACGCCCAACGTGCCTTCGGACCCGACCATCAGCCGCGTCAGGTCGTAACCTGCGGACGATTTCTTGGCGCGCCGCGCAGTGCGCACGATTTCCCCGTCTGGCATGACGGCCGTGAGCGACAGCACGTTGTCGCGCATGGTGCCGTAACGCACCGCGTTGGTGCCGGAGGCGCGGGTGGCGGTCATGCCGCCAAGCGAAGCGTCGGCGCCGGGGTCGATGGGGAAGAACAGGCCCTGGTCGCGGATGTACTCATTCAGCTGCTTGCGGGTGACGCCAGGCTGCACGCGTACGTCGAAGTCCATGGTGTTCACTTCGAGCACCTGGTTCATGTTCATCACGTCGATGGTGATGCCGCCGAACGGCGCGGTGATGTGGCCTTCCAGCGAGGTGCCGGTGCCGTGCGGGATGACAGGTACCTCGTAGCGGTTGCAGATCCGCACGATCTTCTGGACTTCCTCCGTATTGTTGACGAAGGCAACGGCATCGGGCGAATGGCCCGGGTTCCAGGTGGTGTCCTTGCCGTGCTGGTCGCGAACGGCCTGCGACGTGGACAGCCGGTCGCCCATGAATTCTGCAATCTCTGCAATGGCTTGTTGAACGGAATTGCGGCGTTCGGCGGGGTTGGCCGGCATCTATCGACCCTCGTGTGGTGCGCCCCCGAAGCGGGGCTTTGTCTGTTGTATGGAATGGACTATACCGGCGTGCAAGCCCGCATGCATCATCTATCCGGCAGGGAGAGCATTACGACATGTCCATCTACGGCGCGCCCTTCGTTGGCTCCATCAAGCAGGTCGAGGACCAGTGGATCGACTACAACGGCCACTTCAACATGGCCTACTATGCGGTGCTGTTCGACCGTACCTGCGACGAGGCGTTCGAACTTGTCGGACTGGGCGAGGAATACCTGAAGTCGGGTGCGTCGTTCTTCACGCTGGAGACCCACACGACCTATGTGCGCGAGCTGCATGCGGGCGACCGGGTGAAGGTGACGGTGCAGATGCTCGATTACGACGCCAAGCGGATGCATTACGTGCAGGAGATGTTCCACGCCGAGGAGGGCTGGCTGGCATGTGTGCTGGAAGCCATCTGCCTCCATGTGGACCTGAACCTGAAGAAATCGGCACCGTTTCCGGACTGGATGCTGGCGAAGATCGGCGAGATGCACGAGGCGCACAAGGCGTGCCCCGTGCCGCCGCAGGTCGGCCACAGGATCGGCATCCCGCGGAAGTAACCGCGAGGGTTGCAACGCGCAGCCGCATGGGTGCACAGTCGTGTACAGATGGGGCTTGCGTGAAACGCATGAAGGCGGGGCTCGCCGATGGGCGAACTCAGGGACAGGTTGTTTGCGGTGCTGGGCGATGTCGTCCTGCCGCGGTTGCGCGCCTTCTGGGCGGCGAAGCATCCGCTGGTGTGGTTGCTGGCGCTGCTGATCGGCGTGGCAGCGGCGTTCGCCATTCTCGGCTTCCGGCTTTCCATCGGCTATATCCAGTGGCTGTGGCTGGGCAATACACATGAGAACGTGGTGGCCACGCTTGCGGCCATGCGCGCACCATGGCTGGTGGTGGCCGCACCGGCCGCAGGCGGGCTGGTAGTCGGACTGATCCTGTGGAAGCTGATGCCGACGCGCCGCGCCCACGGCATTGCCGACGTGATCGAGGCCGGCGCCCTGTACAACTCCAACATCTCGCTCAGGACCGGCCTGACGTCAGCGGTGGTGTCCGCCATCTCGATCGGATCGGGCGCCAGCGTTGGCCGCGAAGGCCCGGCGGTGCACCTCGGCGCAACGGTCGCTGCCTTTCTGGACCGCCAGTTCAGCCTGTCGCCTGCATCGCGCCGGGTGCTGCTTGCCTCAGGTGCTGCCGCGGCCGTCTCGGCGAGCTTCAATGCGCCGATTGCCGGAGTGCTGTTCGCGCACGAGGTGATCCTCGGCCACTTCGCCCTGTCGGCCTTCGTGCCCACGGTGATGGCGGCTGTGGCTGCGACCCTGATCACGCGTGTCTGGCTGGGCGACTTCCCGGCCTTCATCCTGAGCGAGCAGCACATTGCCTCCTATTGGGAGTTTCCGGCGTTCGCCTTGCTGGGACTGGTCTGCGGTCTGGTTGCGGTTTGCTTCCAGCTGTCCATCATGTCGGCGGACTGGACCGCGCGGCGGGCGCCGCTGCCCTTGTGGCTGCGGCCGGCGCTGGGCGGGCTGGCCGTCGGGTGCATGGCGCTGGCGGTGCCGGAGGTGCTGGGCGTGGGCTACGAGGCAACCAACCTGGCGCTGAGGGAAAACTACGGGTTGGGCTGGCTGTTCGTGCTGTTGATTGCCAAGACGGTTGCGACCGCCATTTCGCTCGCCAGCAGGTTTGGCGGCGGAGTGTTTTCGCCGTCGCTCTATATCGGAGCCATGGCGGGCGGTGCGTTCGGGATCATCGCTGCAACGGCCTTCCCGGCCTATGCCTCAAGCTACGGAGTGTACGCGCTGATCGGCATGGGGGCGGTGGCAGGCGCGGTGCTGGGCGCGCCGATCTCGACCGCGGTCATCGTGTTCGAGCTGACCGGCGGCTATGAGCTGACCATCGCCATCCTGCTGTCGGTTTCGATTGCCTCGATGGTGATGCAGGCGTTCATGGGCAAGAGCTTCTTCCTGTGGCAGCTGTCGCAGCGCGGTGTCTTCCTGGGCGAAGGCGCACACCTCAGGATCGTGCGGACGTGGACGGTGCGCGATTTCATGAAGGCATTGACGCCCGAAGAACTGGCCAACCCGCCGGAACTGCAAGACCGGCCAAAGCTCATTCCGACCGATACCCTGGAAACCGCTCTGCGCGCATTCGACGAGGGGGGCTTTACGCGCCTTGCCGTGTTCGACAAGCGCGAGGGTGGCCGGCACATCGGCTGGGCCGACCAGATCGAGGCGCTCGCCACCTACAACAAGGCGCTCATCGAGGCGAACGTGGAAGAGCACAGGTAACAGCTGGGGAACTCACAGCCATGCAGGATCAGTTCAAGCGTCTACTGTCGCCCCTGCAGGTGGGGCCGAAGACGATCCGCAACCGGGTGCTGATGACGGCCCACATTCCGGGCCTCGAAAGCGACGGCAAGGCAACGGACGGCTATATCGCCTATCACGCACGCAGGGCTCGCGGCGGCGCCGGCCTGCAGATGAGTGGGGCAAGCGGTTTTCACCATACCGGCCATCCATCCAGCGGACGTGGGCTCGACCTGACCCGCGATGGCGTGGTGCCCACGCTGCGCAAGCTGGCGGACGCGGTGCATGAGCATGGCGGCATGTTCCTGCTGCAGATGGCGCACGCGACCGCGACGGGGGACTATGGAGACATTGGCCAGCCGCTGTGGGCGCCGTCGCCGGTGGCGTCGGACATTCTCAAGGTGATGCCGAAGGAGATGAACCGGCAGGACATCGCCAGCGTCATCTCGGCCTATGGGCGGGGTGCGGGTATGGTCCGTGAGGCCGGGCTGGACGGCGTGGAACTGCTGGCTGCGTTCGGCTATCTGCCGGGATCATTCTTCTCGCCGGTCAGCAACCAGCGTAGCGACGAGTATGGCGGCAGCGTGCGCAACCGGGTGCGGTTTGCGCTCGAAGCAATAAAGGCGGCCCGCGAGGCAGCCGGGCCGGACCTGATCGTCGGCATTCGCATGCCCGGCGATGAAAAGATCGACGGCGGACTGGACAACGAGGCGCTGGCCGAGATTGCCGGCCTGCTGGCTGAAAGCGGGGCGCTTGACTACATCAACGTGGCTGCCGGCACCAACAACGATCGCATCATGCGCTGGGAGCACTGGCCGGCAAGCCCGGCGCCGCACGGGCTTTTCGCGCCGCTGGCCGCGACCATCCGCAAGGCTGTGAACATTCCCGTCTTTGTGACAGGCCGCGTGACCGACCCTGCCATGGCCGAGCAGATACTGGCGCGGGGCGAAGCCGACATGGTGGGCATGACGCGCGCCCACATTGCCGATCCGGATATCGTCAGCAAGATCAGGTCGGGCAGCTACGAGCGCATTCGCCGCTGCGTGGGCGCCAATGTGTGCATTGCGCGCGCCACCAGCGGCAAGGTCATCCGTTGCTTCCAGAACCCTGAAGCCGCCCGCGAACAGGAGACCGGCGGCATCAGGCGCACGGCGCGGCCAAGGCGGGTAGCGGTCATCGGTGGCGGTCCGGCCGGCATGGAAGCGGCACGGCGTGCAGCGGCGAACGGGCACCAGGCCGTTGTTTACGAAGCCACCGGCCAGCTTGGCGGGCAGTTGCGGCAATGGTCTGCATCGCCATTTGCCCGCGAGTACATCGCTGCGGTCGAGTGGCTGGAGCGGGAACTGGCCGAGGCGCAGGTGCAGGTTCGCTACAACACTCCAATCGGCGAGGACGAACTGGCCGGGATCGAGGCTGATGCGGTGATCCTTGCGACGGGGTCGGTGCCGCTTGAGCCGCGCGCACTGCCGGGAGCCGACGCCAGCGGCATCAGGCTTGCCACGGCTGCCGACGTGATCGGTGGTGCGGCGGGACGCGGCGCACGCCATGCGGTGATTGCCGAGGAAGGTGGCGGCCGCAACGGCCTTGCGGCGGCGGAAGTGCTGGCCGAGGCCGGAGTCAGGGTGACGATCGTGTCGGGCGACATGGCCATTGCCGAGCACATCAATGGCACGGTCCGCACCCAGCTCTACCGGTTCCTGCTCAACCGGGACGTGGTGTTCAGGCCGATGGAGAAAGTCACAGGGTTCGAGCCGGGCCGGGTGTTGACGCGCAACATCTACACGCGGGCGGAAGGCGTGATCGAGGACGTGGACCTGTTCGTCGACTGGCGCGGCAATCAGGTCAACGCCGCGCTCGAAGATGCGCTTCGCGCACGCTTTGCCGAGGTTCACGTGATCGGCGATTGCCTGGCGCCGCGCACGGTGCAGTTGGCCATCGCCGAAGGCACGGCGGCGGCGGATGCGCTGGGCTGAGCGCGCTTTGCCTGCCACGCTGCCGGCGCTATAGTCCGGTCCGGTCTCTGCGCCCGGCGGCGCGGCAATCGTGCGGGGGAAGTAGCGAGGACCAGCGCGATGCGCGAGGACATCAGATCGCAGTTCAGGGGCTCATGGGTCGAGCGCCTGGTGACGCTTGGCACTGAAGGCTGGTACGGCCAGGACAGGCTCGGCCTGATCGTGGCCAACGTTACCGGCTACCTGGTGTCGATTTCGTCACTGGGATTTGCGGTCACCTATACGCTACATCACTATTCATCGCTGCAGCCGCTTGTATGGGGCAACGTGTTGCTCGCGGCCTTTGCATCCGTTACCCCGCTATTCCACCGGTTCGGCCGCATAGCTGCGGGCTTGTGGCTTTCCCTGATCGTTTTCGTGTTCGTCGGCTGGTTCACCAGCCTGCTCGGGCGCGAGTCTGGCGTGATGCTGAACCTTATCGCAACGGCAGCGGTCTCCTTCGCCATTCTCGGGCTTGAGAGGGTCCGGCTGGTGGCGGTCATCTGCGTGCTTGCCGGCGCCATCATCATTTACAGCTGGATGGCGTGGCCAGGGCCGGCGCCGGGCATTCACGACGACCCGGCCTTCATGCAGCAGATCTTCGTCACTGCGATCGTATCGGTCATGACCATCATGTTTGTGGTGGTCTATTACGCGTTCTATCTCGCCCGGAAGGCGCAAGGGCGGCTGCAGGACCTTATGAAGTCAATGATGCCTGACGCCATCGCCGAGCGGCTGATGGCGAACGAGGGTGAAACCATCGCCGAGGCGCATGAGCACGTGGTGGTGCTGTTCTCCGATATCGTCGGGTTCGTGGAAATGTCCAACCGGCTGGGCGCGGTGCGGGTCGTGTCGTTGCTCGACGATCTGTTCAGGGCGTTCGACGAGTATGCCGTGCTGCATGGCGTGGAGAAGATCAAGACCATCGGCGACGCCTACATGGCGGTCGCCGGGGTGCCGAGCCCGCACTATGACGCGGAGCGTGCGATGACTGCACTGGCCGCGGACATGTTCAGGCTGGCGCACGAGGTTGGTGAGCGGCACGGGGTCGAACTGGAAATGCGCATCGGCATGGCGTCCGGACCGATCATGGCCGGCGTGGTCGGCAAGTCGAAATATTCCTATGACGTGTGGGGAGCTGCCGTGAACCTGGCCGCGAGGCTCGAACACGTTGGCACGCCGGGTTGCGTGGTGGTGACGGGCGACATCAAGGTGGCGCTGCAGGACGACCACAAGTTCGAACGAGCCGGCACCGTGGAGTTGAAGGGCTTCGGCAAGGTGCCGATCTGGCGGATGGACTGCGGCGGGGCTGTGCCGGTCAGGGAGACTCGGTGATGCTCACATGGGCCGGGTTGAAGGCAACCAGGCCCTGAAGCTCACGGGCGAAATCAAAGGTGCGGGCATATGACCATGCGAGGTAGTCGCTGCTGTCGGCTGGCTGCCAACCGTTGACGGAGAAGTAGACCGCGTCGCCCTTAAGCGGGCAATGGGTGGTGCGATCCGGCACCGGATCGAGCTTCGCGATCACGTCTTCCATCGGAATGTAGAAGGCCGGGTCGTAGACGTCGTTGCTCACCTCAACCAGCCGCAAGGCGCGTCTGGTGCTGGCGATCAGCATGTCGCCAAGCCTGATCGTGATTTGCCGGGCTACCGGCTTCAGCCGCATGAAGTGACGCGGGTCGGCCGGGTTGTGGATCGTCTGCGTGGCGCGGGTGATGTCGGGGTAGGGCATGGCTTCAGCCTCGCCGGATGCGCGCGGTCCGTCAAGCGCTGTCAGATTTCGCCCGCGCGGATGGCGCGCAGGATTTCAACGCGCAGGGCAGAGGAAAGGTTGGTCTTCCCGCGGGCCTCGTCTATTGCCGCGACGAGGCCGGCCAGCGACAGGTTACGGGCGGCGGCGAGTTGATTGAGCGCATCCCAGAACTCGGGCTCCAGCGACAAAGAGGTTCGGTGGCCGGCAATGGTGACGCTTCGCTTGACCGGACCGTTACTCATCTGTTTCCAGCTTGTGGCCGTCGAGCTGGCGGCGGGCCTTTTCTTTCTCAGCCTTTTGCAGCTGTTTCTCAGCCTTCGTGCGTCCGAATTTCACGCGATTCTCCTCGGCTTTCGCATCCCTTTCGGCGCGAGCCTTGCTTTTGCGGAACTGGCGCAGGTTTACGATGTCGTTGGTCATTTTTGCGCTATGCCGGACGGAAAACCGGTTCCCACTTTTCCTGACATTGCTTAAGCCGGGTCCGGGCCGATCATCTTCGACGGCACCACGATGGCGTCGAAGTCTTCCGCCGGGATGCCGTCGGCAATGGCTTCCTCGCGAAGCGTGGTGCCGTTCTTGTGGGCGGTCTTGGCGATCTTCGCGGCGCGGTCGTAGCCGTACTTCTCCTTCAGTGGCGTGACCAGCATCAGCGAGTTGGCGAGGCCCTGCGCGATGTTGTCGAGGCGCGGCTCGATGCCCACCACGCAGTTGTCGGTGAAGGACACGGCGGCGTCCGCCAGCAGGCGCACGGACTGCAGGAAGTTGTAGGCCATCATCGGGTTGAACACGTTCAATTCGAAGTGCCCCTGCGAACCGGCAAAGCCGATGGCCGCGTTGTTGCCGTGGATGTGGGCGCAGACCTGGGTCATGGCCTCGCACTGGGTCGGGTTGACCTTGCCCGGCATGATCGACGAGCCGGGCTCGTTTTCCGGCAGGGCCAGTTCGCCCAGGCCGGCGCGCGGGCCGGAGCCAAGGAAGCGGATGTCGTTGGCGATCTTGAAGCACGACATGGCGACGGTGTTGATGGCGCCGTGGGTCATGACCATGGCGTCGTGGGCGGCCAGCGCCTCAAACTTGTTGGGCGCAGACGTGAAGGGCAGGCCGGTGATTTCGGCGATCTTTGCCGCGACCTTCTCGGCAAAGCCTGCGGGCGAGGCGAGGCCGGTGCCGACGGCGGTGCCGCCCTGGGCCAGTTCCATCAGCGCGGGCAGGGTCATCTCGATGCGGGCGATGCCGTTCTCGATCTGCTTTGCGTAGCCGGAAAACTCCTGGCCGAGGGTGAGCGGCGTTGCGTCCTGCGTATGGGTGCGGCCGATCTTGATGATGTCCGCCCAGGCCTTGGCCTTGGCGTCAATGGCCTTGTGCAGGTGCTTGAGTGCCGGGACCAGCCGGTGCACGACTTCCTCGGCGCAGGCCACGTGCATGGCGGTCGGGAAGGTGTCGTTGGACGACTGGGACATGTTCACATGGTCGTTGGGGTGGACCGGCTTCTTGGAGCCCTGTTCGCCGCCCAGCATCTCGATGGCGCGGTTGGAGATGACCTCGTTGGCGTTCATGTTCGACTGGGTGCCGGAACCGGTCTGCCAGACGACCAGCGGGAAGTGATCATCGAGCTTGCCGTCGATGACTTCCTGCGCGGCGGCGATGATGGTCTTGCCGAGGTCTGCATCCATCTTGCCGAGCGCGATGTTGGTTTCGGCGGCTGCCCGCTTGACGATGCCGAGGGCGCGGACGATGGGCTGCGGCTGCTTTTCCCAGCCGATCTTGAAGTTGCCGAGCG
>CAZYKZ010000099.1:0-9225 GCA_964648175.1 uncultured Anderseniella sp. | reverse complement strand
TGGACGGGTAGCCCGCGCACGTGCACCTTGAACCAGATCACCCCGACATTTGCCCGCACCAGCTTGTCGTCTTCCGGCTCGGGAATGATCGCGGCGTCCGCCCTGTAGCCGCGTACGAGCGCGGAAAGTGCGCCGTTGCCGGTGCATTCCTCTTCGGTCACCGACTGGACGTGAACCGTTGCGGCGGGCTGATACCCCATCGACTTCAGCGCATCGAGCGCGAAGATGTTGGCGGCGATACCGGCCTTCATGTCGGCCCCGCCGCGGCCGTACAGCCAGTCGCCGTCGCGCCACGGCTCGAACGGCGGCCTGGTCCACATGTCGAGCGGGCCAACCGGCACCACGTCCACGTGGCCGTTGAGGATCAGCGACCTGCCGGTCTCCTCGCGCGGTCGATGGGTTCCCACCACGTTGATGGCGTTCGCGTAGTCCACCTTCACCGGTGAGAAGCCCGGGTGGTTCTCTATGTCGGCAATGTCGATTGCCCACCGGTCCATGGCGAACCCGCGCTGCTTCAGTTCGTTGAACAGGAAGTCCTGGGCGGTGTGCTCCTGGCCGCGCAGGCTTGGGAAGCGGATCAGCTCCTCGGTGAACGCGACCTGCCTCTCGAAGCCAGCGTCCACGGCAGCAAGAATGTCTCGGGTAAGTTGACTGTCGAGCGGCATGCCTTGCTCCGCTGGTGTGATTGTCTGCCGGCGAGCATTGACCGGGCGGTGTGCGCGGTCAACGCCTAGAGCGTATCCCGCATTGCTTCGCCGATGATCCGGTCCTGCTCATCGTCCGAGCCTGTCAGGCCCGTCACCGTGCTGTGCCGGTCTTCCATTGGGCGGTGCTGGTTCAGCTTCCACACGCCCTCCAGCCGCTCGACCTCCAGTTCAACCCCCACGATGCCGCGCAGCATCACCTCGATATAGTCGTCCGGCGCATCGGAGACTTTCCACGCCTGATCACGCCGGGCCTCGCGCTGGTCGGTCAGCTCGTTCACAAGGTTCAGCATCCAGCTCCGGTCATCCATCACCCGCGCCGCCCCGTGCGCATGCACCACGATGTAGGCCCAGGTCGGCACCACCTTGCCGGTCTCCTGCTTGGTCGCATAGTTGGACGGCGAGATGTAGGTGTGTGGCCCCTGGAATATTGCTGCCGTTGGCCCGGCACCATCGCGCAGCAGCTTCCAGTGATCGTTGGCGCGGGCAAAATGCCCGGCGAGCCTGACCGTGCCATCATCACCATGCCGCACGCTTAGCGGCAGGTGGGTGATCTTGAGTCCATCTGCAGCGGCAGTGACAAGCGCGGCAAGCCCGATCGTGGACATCGCCTCATGAAGGACCTCCTGCCTCGTCTCCCGCCAGTCGGGTTTCGCGTAAATGCGATCAGTCACCAAGGTTGCTCCTACAGGGCGGCCATCTTGGCCTTGTTGCTGGCCACCAGCTCTTCCTGGGTGTGGCCATAATCGTAGGCAGGCGACAGCACCAGTTCCGCGCTGGATAAATCGAACACGAAGAACCCGGTCATGTGGGGCAGGTAATCGGCCCATGCCCGTTCGAACTTTGCCACCAGTTCAGGATCCGCGGCTGCCCGCGCCACGACGGAGCCCGACGCCCTGACGCGCACCGCCTTGCGCGCCAGCGGATCGAGGAAGCAGATCTCGCAGGCAGGGCTTGCGCGCAGGTTCCGCGCCGTGCCGGGCGAGCGGATGTTGCCGCAGGCAATGGTGCGCTCATCCACCACCACGAAGGTCGCCTTGGGCGAGACGGCGGGCCGGCCATCCCCGTCGATTGTAGCGACGAACCCGCAGGAATGCGTGGTGATGATCGACTGCATTTCAGCTGTAAGCACGGCAATTCTCCTCGAACTGGCTCGGATTCCGCTGCTCATGAATAGGATTTCAGTGTCTCGATCAGGCTGCCGGGCACTTCGATGCCGTCGCGCGCCGCCCTCTCCCGGTTGGCCCAGCGGCTGTCGCCAGGCAGGCGTACGCCCTCATCTTCGCAAAGTGCCGCCAGCATCACCTCTAGCCGTTCGGAAAAGTCGCCATGGTTGCCGAACGCCTGCGGCGCTATCGCCAGCAGGAACTGTCCGACGTCCGGCGGGCCGCCTTCGTTGCTGCCGAACGACGACGCCTGGAAGGCGAAGTTGGGTCCGGCAAGACCGCCCGCCAGCACGTCAACCAGCAACGCCAGCAACATGCCCTTGTAGCCGCCGGCCGGCGCCATCGCGCCGCCATCCAGCACGTCTTGCGGGTCGGTGGTTGGCTTGCCATCCTTGTCCACGCCCCAGCCCAGCGGAATGGACTTGCCCTTCGCGGCGTGGTCCTTGACCGTCACATAGGCCACCTGCGACGTCGCCATATCGGCGATCAGCGGCGGCAGTCCATTGCCGCGCGGCACCGAGTAGGCGAGCGGATTGGTGCCGAAGAACCGGCGCTTGCCGCCATATGGCGCCATCAGCGCTGACGAGTTGGCGAAGCACAAGCCGATCAGCCCGGCCTTCGCGGTCCGCTCCACGAACCAGCCAAGCACGCCAGCGGAAGTGGAGTTGCGGATAGCAAGCGCTGCCACGCCCTGCCCATGGGCGAGGTCGTGAAAGTCGTTCATCGCCTCGTGAAAGGCGCCGAACGAGAAGCCCTGCTTCGCATCGCTCGCAATGGCGGACGGCGCCACCTGCTCATGGGTGGGCTTCGCCTTGCCGTTCACCTTGCCGCAGCGCAGGTGCTCGCAGTAGGTCGGCAGGTAGCCGAGCCCCACGGTGCGCAGGCCATCAGCCTCCGCCTCGACGATGGCCGAAACGGTCTGATCAAGCTGGAGGCCTTCGGCACCGGATCCGGCGAGCGCGGCATGGCTGAGAGTCTCGATCTCGGCAAGGCTGAGGGTGGGCATGGGCTTCTCCAATCCGGTTGACGTCCCGGCGTGGAGCCTGCCACCTTCGCTGCGGGAAGTTCAAACGGAAACCGGAACCCTGATGAAAATTTCAGCCATTCGGGCCACGCCCATCAACGTGCCGCTGGAGGCAGCCTACATCTGGTCCTACGGCGCGCTGCCAGGGTTCACCCAGACCATCATCGAGATCGAGACCGACGAGGGGCTGACCGGCATCGGGGAGGCACCCTCGGCTGCTGCAGCCGCCATCATCAACGGACCTTTCGCCAACGCGCTCGTGGGTCGCGATCCGCTGGACATTGCCGGTTGCGAACTGGTCTGCCTGCCGTCCTCGCGCGGCGTGCAATCGGTCTCGGAACTGGCGCTGACCGCCACATGGGGCGGTGTGGAGATGGCCTTGTGGGACCTGCGCGGCAAGGCCTGGAACCAGCCCGTCTACCAGCTTCTCGGCGGCGCGGTGCGCAAGGACATCGCCTTCACCGAATACTTCGCCTATCGCGTGGCCGAGGGCGGCAGGGGCGGCGAAGATAGTCCCGAAGCCGTGGCGGACTATTGCGCGCAGATGAAGGAAGAACACGGCTCCACCATGTTCGAGGGCAAGGTGTCGGATGCCGATCCGAAGGACGCCATCCGGCTGGCCAAGGCCGTACGCAAGGCCATCGGCGATGATGCGCTGCTCAGGGCGGACTCCAACCATGCCTACACCGTCGCCACCGCGCGAATGCTGGCCCCGGCCTTCGAGGAACTCGGTGTCGATTGCTGGGAAGACCCGGTCGGCACCTACGAGGACATGGCGCGGCTGAGGCCGCATACAAGGCTGGCGTTCTCGTCTCACAACATCGACGTGCCCAAGATCGTTGCCCTTGGCGTGCCGGACAACATCGTCACCAACATCGCTGGCCATGGCGGCTTCACCCGCACGCTCAAGTTCATCGGCGCGTGCGAGCAGTTCGGCATCGGCTTCTGGTGTTATTCGGGCGATTCAGGCGTGGCCACGGCTGCCTACATGCACCTGTGCGCCAGCCAGAGCTGGATCACCAAGCCCAACCAGTCGCTGCTGCGCATGCAGCCGCATGACGTGATCGAGGAAGGTCCGTTCCGCCCGAGGAACAACGTGGTCCGCGTGCCGGAAGGGCCGGGGCTCGGCGTGACGCTGTCTCAGGACAAGCTGAAGCATCTGCACAGGCACTATCTCGAGCATGGCGCGATGAACAAGTACGCCAACCCGGCAGATCCCGGCCGCTACATCCGTCTGCCACTGGTCTAGGGCTTCACGCGCGGCCCTTGCCCAGCGGCACCGGGCCGGACACGATCACGCGGGCGCCATCCACCAGCCCGTCGAGACCGTCGCCTGTCAGTGGCATCTGTTCCGGGGAAGACGTAGCGCTGAGTGCAGCCCGCACCGGGTCGCCCATGTGGTCGAGGCCGGGGTGTATGATCACCCGCGCGCCCGCATTGGCCGGCAGGAACGGCCAGTTCCCGTCTGCCGGCGTGAGCGAGACCGAGCCGTCACTGCCGCGATGGGCAATTGCTGCCCTGGGCCACAGCAGCGGGTCAGGCGTTGGCGCAGGCACCACCGATGCGGGGTTGAACGGTTCGTCTTCTTCCAGGCGCAGCCGGTCGTCCTCGAAGATCTCGCCGCCTTCAAGAACCTTTGCATAAATGCCGCAGAATACGTGGCCAAGGTAGTGCCGCATCATGCCGGGCACATCGATGGAGGTGTCGCCGGACCATGGATCGGCAGACGTCGCGGCGCAGCGCATGGCAGGCCTTAGAAGTTTCAGCCGTGCCTTGCCGATGCGGACCGTCCGGCCCACCAGCGAGAACTCTTCCCACGGCGCCAGCCCGCTGACATAGATGTTGCCGCGAAACCGCAGGCCCGACAGGGTCATCGCGCTCACATATTCCAGCCACTCCACCGAGGCCTGGTTGATGATCGATACGGTAGTGTCTTCGAAATCCCAGTGGCCTTGGGCCGCGCGAATGCGGTTGAGCCGGATCGGACCCTTCTGGCCGTGAGTGAAATGCCGGTTCATGAGGCTGTTGACGGCGCTGTCATCCGACCCGTCGATGGCAGCGCTTGCCGTGGCGCCGTCCGGCGCCTCGATTGAAAGGCGCTCGGCATCATCATCGACACGTGCGGTGAAACCGGCCAGCTGCGGATAGTATGTCATTTGCAGGAAAGCACGCGACGGCGACCAGGCCGCATCGGCTGCGGGCGGCGGCAGGTTTCCGGAGGTGAAGGCGAAGGCCCGGTCGCTCCCGAGACCGCCTCCGGCAAAAAGCTGGCCGCGTTCCAGCCGTTCGGCGCGCATGCCCTTCACCGGATAGCGGTAGATCTGTTCGATGCGGATTGTCATGTCAGCGCACCAGCCGCCGGCCGAAGCCCAGCCGCTTTTTCAGCCTTTGTTCGCGATATAGCGTGAACAGGCCGGACCCCACGATCAGCACGATGCCGATCAGCGACCAGGCGTCCGGCACGTCGCCGAAGACCACATAGCCGAGGATCAGCGCATAGACGATCAGCGTGTATCGGAACGGCGCCGTGTAGGCTACCTCGGTGTCGCGCAGCGCCATGACGGTGAGCAGGTAGCCGCCCACCAGGAAGATGGAGCCCACGAAGATCAGCCCCAGCGTCGCCGGGGCGATGGGTTCGAAACCGTCGAACAGCATCCATACTGCCCCGCCTAGCATGACACAGACTGCATTGGTGAAAGCCACAATGATCGATGGCGTGGAACCGTCCAGCTTGCGGGTCACCAGGTCGCGGATGGCGACGGTGAACACGCAGGCGATGGCCAGGAGCGTATAGACGTTGAAGCCTTCGCCGCCCGGCTTGACGATGAGCAGCACCCCGGCGAACCCGGCGAGGATGGCGCTGAGCCGCCGCCAGCCCACAGCCTCGCCCAGAAACGCCGCCGCCATCACCGTTACCACCAGCGGCACCGCCTGCAGGATGGCGGTGATGTTCGGCAGCGGCATGTGGAACAGCGAGATGATGAAAAGGAAGGTCGAGATGACGTCGAAGAACGTGCGCGACAGCACCGGGCGCGACAGGCCCTTCGGAATGTCGGCGGCCTTGCCCATCGCCACCACCAGCAGCGCAATGATGATGCTGGCGAACGCACCCCGCACGGCGATGAACTGGCCGACGTTCATTGTGCCGCCCAGCGACTTCGCCACCGTGTCGTTGAGCACGAAGCACAGCATGGCGAGTGACATCAGCAGGCCGCCGCGCACGGCGGGCGCGGCAACCGGGGCGGGGGCTTGCGGCAACGGGCTCATTGCCCTCCTTTATGGCAGTTCGCGCCCGCTTGCTACCTGCATTGCAGGCAGGCCGGCATTGCGCGCAGTGCAGTGATCGTGCAAATAGCAGCCCCGGCAAGACCTGTGGGAGGAAGATCAGATGGTTCAGGGCGGCAATGTCGATCCGCGCTACGACAAGGCGTTTCCGGTATCTTGGGAGCAGTTCCACCGTGATGCCCGGGCGCTCACCTGGCGGTTGGACGAGCACGGGCCTTTCCATGCAGTCGTGGCGATTACCCGCGGCGGCCTTGTGCCGGCGGCGATCGTCGCGCGAGAACTGGGCCTCAGGGTCATCGATACCGTGTGCATCGCCTCCTACGACTACGGCACGCAGGGCGAGCTGCAGGTGCTCAAGGAGGTCAAGCAGGAACTGGCCAGGGACGGCGGCAAGGGCGTCCTGATCGTTGATGATCTGGTTGACACGGGCAAGACGGCGCGTGCCGTGCGCGAAATGCTGCCGAATGCACATTTTGCCACCGTCTACGCGAAACCTTCCGGCCGTCCGCTGGTTGATACGTTCGTCACCGAAGTGAGCCAGGATACCTGGATTTACCTGCCCTGGGACCTCACATTGCAGTTCGCACCGCCGATCCGCGACGGCGCAACCGGCTGAGCCCAGTGTGACCGGGGCTGGCCCTTGGGGAATGAACGCCAGATGCCTCACTACGACGCCTCGCTTCCTGAGCTGACCTTGCCATTGGCGCTCCTGCGCACGGCCGGCCGTGTTGGCCCAAAGACGGAGATCCTGGAAGACCAGAACCGGGAGCCGATGACCTATGACCGGCTCATCCTCGGTGCTCAGGTGCTCGGCCGCGTGTTCGCTGCCCGCACCGCACCGGGTGAGGCGGTGGGCGTGCTGCTGCCAAACGTCAATGCGGTCGCCGCCACCATTTTCGGCCTGCTCTGGCATGGCCGGACGGTGGCCATGCTGAACTTCACTTCCGGTCTCAAGAACCTGCGTTCGGCCTGCACGACCGCCCAGGTGAAACTGGTCATCACCTCGCGCCTGTTCGTTGCCAAGGGCGGGCTGGAAGACCTGGTCGAGGGCCTGGGCGAGCAGGCCGAAATTCTCTACCTGGAGGACGTGCGCAAGACCATCGGCACCGCGGCCAAGCTGCGCGGCGTCTGGGACAAGCTGCGAGCCGCTTCCGTTGCGAAGGCCAGCGGCACGACGCCGGACAGCCGCGCCTTCATCCTGTTCACCTCGGGCTCCGAAGGCGAGCCGAAGGGCGTGGTGCTGACCCACCGCAACATCCTGACCAACATTGCCCAGATCGCGGCGCACATCGACCTGCGCCAGTTCAAGACCTTCTTCAACCCGCTGCCCGTGTTCCATTGCTTCGGGCTCACCGGCGGACTGCTGCTGCCGCTCATCGACGGCATCCGGGTGGTGCTTTATCCGAGCCCGCTGCACTACCGCGAAATTCCCAAGCTGGTCGGAGAGACCGGCGCGGACCTTCTGTTCGGCACCGACACGTTCGTGGCCGGTTATGCCCGCGCAGCTGATCCTGCCGATCTCAAGTCGGTGAAGATGATCGTCTGCGGCGCCGAGCGCGTGAAGCCCGAGACGCGCGCCCTGTGGGAGCCGCACGGCACCCGCATCGTCGAAGGCTATGGCGCGACGGAGTGCTCGCCGGTGGTTGCCCTCAACACGCCCGAGGCCAATCGCCCGGGCACCGTTGGGCCGCTGCTTCACGGCATCGATTACCGGCTGGAGCCCGTCAAGGGCATCCACGAGGGAGGGCGCCTGTCGGTGAAGGGTGGCAACGTCATGGCGGGCTACCTGCTGCCCGGCGACGGCGGCAAGCTGACCCCGCCGGACGGCGGCTGGCACGATACCGGCGACATCGTCACGGTGGGCAATGACCTCGTCGTCACCATCAAGGGCCGCGCCAAGCGCTTCGCCAAGCTGGGCGGCGAGATGGTTTCGCTGGGCGCCATCGAGGCGCTCGCATCGCAGCTGTGGCCACAGCACAGCCACGTGGCGGTCAGCGTGGACGATGGCAAGAAGGGCGAGAAGGTGGTGCTGGTCACCGACATGGAAAACGCCGCTCGCGCCGACCTGCTGGCCTATGCGAAGGCGGAAGGAGTGCCGGATCTGTGGGTTCCCAAGGCCATCCTCGTGGTCGACGCAATACCTGTGCTCGGGTCCGGCAAGGCCGACTACGGCGCCGCCCAAAGACTGGTGGAAGACCGCAACTCCCTGTTATAGGGTCGCTCCGCAAGGTTGAACTCTCCGCGGACGTGGCGAAACTGGTAGACGCAAGGGACTTAAAATCCCTCGACTTCGGTCATGCGGGTTCGATTCCCGCCGTCCGCACCACAGGTACAAATCCCGGGTGACATCCAATCATGAGCACTGAACGGCTGCATCTCTGGTCCTGGGAAAAGAGCTTTCTGGAATGGGCCGGCCCGCGCTTCGGCAAGATCTTCGTGGCGCTGCATCCGTTTGCCCAGGTGCCGGGTCTGAAACTCAACTCCGACGGCTATCTCGACCTGAAGCGGGTGCCTCAGACGCACCCTGCATCCGCCATGGCGCGCGCAGGCGTAACCGGGCCCGATGGCATCGCCTCCAACCATGACTCGGTGATGAAGGCGTTCGGCAAGCCACGCACGTGGGCCTGGGTGGTGCAGGCGGCAGGCCTGAAGGATACCGCACACCTTGCCCGCGCCATCGACTCGGTCCTCAACCGCGCAAAGGACGAGTTCATGGACAAGCAGGCCGCCCAGAAGCTGGCCCGCCTGCTGGCTGCCCATGACCTGATGCTGCCGGTGGAAGACTACCTGTCGCCCCTGATCGAACCGGCAATTGGCAGGCTTTACCGTCAACTGGGCGTGGAAGCCGTCGAGATCGGCAACCAGATGGACGACGCTGCCGCTCATGTGGAGGTGGATGACTTCCTGAACTCAGAGATGGCGCTGATCGAGATGGACGTGCCCGCCCGCGCGGCCTATTCGCACGATGACGCGATGCAGTTGCTGACCATTTCCGACTGGAACGCCCACTACACGCTCGTCTGCCTCAGCCCCGCGGCAGCTGCAA
>CAZYKZ010000098.1:0-9372 GCA_964648175.1 uncultured Anderseniella sp. | reverse complement strand
TTCTTCACCATCTCGTCGGTGGAAGGCGTGATGTCGCGTGCCTTGAATACGTTCACCCGGCTCATGCGCGGCTCCTCCAGTCCAGGATCATCTTCAGGCAACCAGGGTCGCTGAAGGCTTGGGCGTAGGCCTGTGCGGCGTCTGCCGCCGGCCGGCGATGGGAGATGAGGCCGTCGAGGGAAAGCCGTCCCGCCTCGATCAAACCAATCACGGCGTCGATGTCGGCCCGTGCCCATTCGGCAGCGATGGCGATGCGCGCCTCGCGCATGAAGGCCGGCGGGAAGGCGAAGGAGACCCGGTTTTCATAGAAACCCGCCAGAACGATCTCGCCGCCCTTGGCAATCTTGCCAACGAGGGCATCGACGATGCCGTCGGCGCCGGATGCGTCGCAGACGACGCCGTAGCCGCTCGCAGTGTCTTCGTCAGGATGGATGACTTCGTAACCGTCAGCACCTGCGCGACGCGCCTCGGCCGTCTCCCAGACAACCGGCGTCTTGCCGCCAAGCGCGAGCACACAGCGTGCAATCAGCCGGCCCAGTACGCCGTGGCCAACCACGAGTTCCGGCAACCCGCTGCGCGATGCGACCGCTGCGTGATGCGCCGTAGCGGCCAGCGCCAGCAACACGCCGTGCTCGCCCAACTGGTCAGCGACGGGAACCACCTTGCGGGAATCGGCGACCAGCCGGGATGCGGAGCCGCCGAACAGGCCGCGCACGTCCGTGAAGCCGTGAGAGCCCGGCACGAACACCGGCTGACCCACCTTGAGGCCAGACTCACGCCCTGCCTCGACAACATGGCCAGCGCACTCATAACCGGGAACCAGCGGATAGCCCAACCCCGGGAAGGGCGGCATCCGGCCGGTATAGAGAAGCTTTTCAGTGCCAGTGCTGATACCGGTCCAGTCAGCGTCGACGACAACGTCCATCGGACCGGGTTCGCACAGCGTAACCTGCTCGACAGACAGCCGTTCCGGCTTTTCCAGGACCACCGCGAGGGTGTTCATGTCGGCACCTCGCTCTTCTCGCAATGCCCAATTGGCAGGCACTGCACACTACAATATGTCACTTTAAATTGACACTTTGTAATGTCAATCCAATTTGTCGTTTTTGGCGAAAATTCCGGCATGGATGATCAGGCCCCTGCCTCGATCAGCTGGGTAATCACGGGGGTGTTGGTGCGAATCTGGCGAATCCGGCTGAATCCGGCCTGATTCAGCATGGCGGTGATCTCAGCTGCACTGCGCGCCCTGCCCCGCCCCATGGCCAGCAGATAGAACGCAAAATAGGCATCTCCCACTGCATGCGCCCCGGCAGCATCGGCCATCGGCTCCGCAATCAGCAGAGTCGCACCCGGCTCCATTGCCCGGCGAATGCTTTGCAACAGCTGCATCGCCTCGCCGTCATTGTGGTCGTGCAGCACGCGCACCAGGGTGTAGAGATCAGCCCCTTGCGGCACCGGATCTGAGAAGAAGTTGCCGCCGGCGCCGTGGAATCGCTGCGCCATGCCAAGCCGCTCCAGGTTCGCCGCCGCACGCGCCACAACGGCGGGCAGGTCGAACACGCCCAGCTCCAGCGACGGCGCCGCCTTGCCGGCTTCGGCGATGAAGGCCCCCTCACCGCCGCCAACGTCGAGCAACCGCCGGTGACGGGACACCGGATAGACCGCCAGCACCTCGGCAGCGACCATGCGCTGCGATGCGGCCATCAGTTCGCTGTAGGGTGCAACCCGGTCGCCATCGAGCGCATCGGGTGTGTCGGCGCCCGAATAGGCCCAATACTGCTCAAGCTGTGTCGGGTGCACTTCATTGCGCAGCAGCGCCACAGGATCTGCCAGATCCCGGTAGAACGTAGCATTGTGCTCGACCATGGCCAGAATGCCGGGCTCGCCCACAACGGCAGGACCGAGGCTGCCGAGCCGGTAGCGCCCATCGGGCAGACGGTAGACGAGATCGATGGCGGCAGCCGCCGACAGAAGCCTGCGCATCGCATCGGCACCGAGGCCAAGCTCATGCGCGAGAGCCGCTTCACCGGCAGGTTCGCGGGCCAGCCGCTCAAGCAGTCCGAGGCGCACGCAGGCCAGCAGCGTCTGCGACTTGACGAAGCCGGACGCGATATCGAACAGCTTTGACGATTGCTGCCTAGCTATTGGTCTTGTTAGGAAAAACCGGGCTGCCCACTGCCTGAACCCCGGCTTCATGACGAGCCGGTCGCGCCAGTCCATGAACCGTTCGCGCAGCGAGCCGCGCGCCGCCGGTTCCAGCCCCGCGTTCATGTCCGGATCTGCATGTTGCGGACGCGTCAGCATCGCTTGACCTCACGCGACCGCCAGCATCATCTCCTTGGGTATGAAGCGCTGGGACTGGTGGGCAATCTCGATGCGCAACTCGTCGCGCCCCGGGCAATCCGGGATGGACGCCATCGCCTCGCCGACCAGCCGCTTGAGGCGCGCCTTGGCGCCGTCCATGCCCAGCTGAGCCACGGCGCTCGGCCGTCCGTGGATCGCATCCTGACCAATCGGCTTGCCGATTTCCTCAACCGTGGATGCAACATCGCGTATGTCGTCAGCCACCTGATAAGCTTCGCCGAGGCACTCGCCCAGCATGCGCCACTGACTGCATTCGAAGCCTGCCGCGGCTGCACCCGCCTCTGTCGAGGCAGCGAACAGCGAGCCTGTCTTGGCGCGCTGATAGTCGACGAGGCCGGTGGTGGGCTCCAGCTCCCAGGCCTGGCCGGCGGTGATGCCCCGCGGCATGCCGACCGAACCGGAAATGATGCGGATGATCTCGGCCACGCGGCGCGGCTCGAGGGAGGATTGTATCTGCCGGCCCAGCATCTCGAATGCCATGATGATCATGGCGTCACCTGCCAGCACCGCGCACGGCTCGCCATAGGCCACATGAACGGAAGCCTTGCCGCGGCGCATGTCGGCGTCGTCAAAGCAGGGCAGATCGTCATGGATCAGCGATGCGCAGTGGAGCAACTCAATCGACGAGGCGGCTGCGTCAGTCAGATCGGGAATGTCTTCCGCGCAGGCGGCTGCCACTGCGAGGCACAGCCGGGGTCTGATTCTCGCCCCACCGGGAAACACGGCGTGACGCACCGCGCCAGCCAGCAAGGGCGGGCAGTCTGCAGCAGTTGCGCGCTCGATAACAGCCTCGAGCGTCTGTTCAATCCTTGCTATCTCGTTCATGGCGCGTCTCCCGCAATGCTGTACGCACCCTCGCTTTGTACATTTTTATTGTCTTTTATTATTGTCAACTTAGATTGACACATCCATACGGGGTCTGCAACGGTAAATCAGAAGTTTCTGTCAGAACGGCGCATTTGCAGGAGGACGACATGGAGGCTCAGACGATGACCGGCGGAACCGCCGCAGGCCTCACTCACTGGCGCGAAGAAGCGACCGCTCCACGGCCCTCCTCCACGGCAGGCCTGCAGCCTTTGCCGGCGGGGACGGCATCCGGCACGCGCCCGCCTTCCATCGCCTACAAGGTTCCTGGCCGGGTAGGCGGCGGGATGCCGGGCGAACGGCCCCTGTTCGATCCGGTGATGCCGGACAATGGCTATGTCTGGTGGTACTGCGACGGGTTCAGCGATTGCGGGCAGTACGGCTTCACGGTCATCGCATTTATTGGCTCGGTCTTCTCGCCCTATTACAAGTGGGCGCGGCGCTCGGGCAACGCCGATCCGCGCCGGTTTTCGTGCATGCACGTGGTGCTGTATGGCAAGAAGCAGCGCTGGGCGATGACCGAAAGAAATGCGCAGGCACTGACACAAAGCACCGACCGCCTGACCATAGGGCCCAGCTCGATCCGCTGGGAGGGCGACCGGGCGATCATCGAACTGGATGAGGTGACAGCGCCCTTCCCGCGCAGGGTCAGAGGTCAGATCACGATTCACTGCGATCACGTTTACGACCGTGCATCGTACCTCGATGCAAACCGGGAACACCGCTGGTGGCCGATCAACCCGCGCGCGCGCGCCGAGGTGCGGCTGAACTCGCCGGACCTGAACTGGGACGGCCACGCCTATTTCGATTCGAACGACG
This sequence comes from uncultured Anderseniella sp., assembly GCA_964648175.1. GTDB lineage: Bacteria > Pseudomonadota > Alphaproteobacteria > Rhizobiales > Aestuariivirgaceae > Anderseniella. Next base: position 5,325 of record CAZYKZ010000098.1, on the reverse strand, counting down.
GCGATGTGCCGCTCGAAGATTCGTTCGACTACTGGAACTGGTCACGCGGCTCATTGGCCGATGGCGGGGCAGCGATCATGTACGATCTCGAACTGAAGGGCGGCGGCTTCCGCTCGCTCGCCCTGCGCTACCGCCCGGACGGTACGGTGGAGGATTTCACCTCGCCCGACCTGATGCTGCGCCTGCCGCGCACCCGCTGGCTGGTCGAGCGCCAGACCCGGTGCGAACCGCCGCACAAGCCGGCCATCCTGGAAGGCTGGGTCGATGCACCGTTTTACAGCCGGTCGGTGATTTCAACGCACCTGCTTGGCGAACCGGTAAAGGCCGTGCACGAAAGCCTGGACATGCGCCGCTTCGTGTCGCCCGCGGTTCAGGTCATGCTGCCGTTCAAGGTGCCCCGGGTGATCGGCTGATTCCCGGCCGATTCTCATCCTTGCCGCGCTGTTTCCGCAGCTTCTTCAGGCTGTGGAGCTGCCAGAATCCGAAGGCGAATACGGTGCCGAAGAACAGCACGAACTGCACCGCCTTCATGATGGAGTAGTCCATCATGCCGCCGCTCCGGCTGCCTGCGTCGGATTGAGGCGCACCAGCGCCCGGTTCAGCGTGAAGGCGAAAGCCACCCAGGCCAGATATGGCACCAGAAGCAGCGCCGCGCCCTGGTGAACCGGCCAGAACACGGCAATGTTGGCAGCGATGGACAGCCACAGCAGCGCCATCTCGCCAAGCGCCAGCTTCATTCGCTTCATGCCGAAGAAGATGCCGGACCAGGCAGCATTGAGCGCCAGCTGGATGCCATAGACGGTCATCGGCACCAGCCGGTCACCGGGCGCCGCCGTTGTCCACACCAGCCAGCCGGACACCGCAATCATGGCGTAGAGCACCATCCATGCCGGACCGAACAGCCAGTTTGGCGGGCGCCACGAGGGTTTGCGGAGACTGTCGTACCACTTGCCGGGCGGAAACAAGGCGCCGCTCGATGCGGCCACGGCGCACACGCCGATGAATGCCATCAGGGTCCAGTCCATGTTGCACTGCCTCGCCAAGGTGTTGTTGTTGCCGGGCACACGCCCGGAGTGGTCAGCCTGCCTGCCGGGCCTGCCTGCGCTGTTCGACCCGCGTCAGCAAACCGAACAGATCTTCTCCCCAACCACTATAATGCCACAAGGGCTTCAGGGTTGCGGTTACCGGACCAAGGTTCTGCTGGCTTTCCACTGCATCGAGCAGGAATGACGCTTCCTTTGCCTCACCTGGAGGGGTTGGTGCAGGCGACCGCATCCAGACCACATCTCCGAGCGCCTTTGACAGCAGTGCCAGCTTGCGGCTCTTTGATGTGACGGCCCGCGTGTTCACACTGTCCATGCCGTTTCGCTCGATTTCCCGGCCGATTTCAGCATAGATCAGGCCGGCGGCGCGGATGGCGGGCCTGCAACGGGCCGGCAAGGCCGCAATGCCTGCCTGAGACCGCTCGTAATAGCCGTCAGCAACCTTGAGCAGGCGTGCCGCGATCATTGCGATTTCCGGGCAGAACACCGGATTGGCTAGCCAGGTTGCCGGATGCAGGCCCTGTTCGCGCATCATGGCCCTCGGCAAGTAAAGCCGGCCATTGCGCGCATCCTCTCCGATGTCGCGGACGATATTGGTCAGCTGCATGGCGATGCCCAGGTCTGCAGCGCGCGCCAGCACGTCGCGTTCTCGGCGGCCCATGACCAGCGTCATCATCACGCCAACTGTGGAGGCAACCCGGACCGCATACGCCGTCAGGTCCGACAGCGTCTCATACTTGCGGCCCATCGTGTCCCAGCAGAAGCCTTCCAGCAGCGCATCCGGCACGCAGCGCGGTATCGCAAAGCGCGCCACGATGTCGGCAAACGCCCTGTCCGCCGGTGCGTCATGCGGGGTTCCGGCATAGATCAGGTTGAGCCGGTCATACATGGCTGCGATTGCAAGTTCCGGATCGTCGGCCTCATCGATGGCGTCGTCGGCAAACCGGCAGAACGCGTACATGGCATGGGCCGACCAGCGGATCGATTGCGGCAACAGCTGCGAGGCCATGTGAAACGAGCGCGAGCCGGTCCGGATCGCCTGCCGGCAATGCGCCCCGTCGGCCCACGTGGTGTGGCCGGGATCATGCAGGTTCAGGACCAGACGTGGTTTCACACAAATACCCGCTAGGTGTGTCAAGTTTGATTGACATTAGATACCGTAAGGCTGAAGCTTGCAAGGCGATGTTGAGCTGAGGGTTCCATGACAGCGACAGTACTGCTGACCTTGGGCCGCTTGCCGAAAGCCCTGGAGATTGCCCGCGCCCTGAACGGCGCCGGGTGCAGGGTGCTGATCGCCGAACCTTTCCGCCGGCATGTCTGCTCGCCTTCGCGCGCAGTGGCGAAATCCTTCCAGGTGACGGCGCCCGCAACGGACCCGCACGCCTATGCGCGCGACCTGCTCGACATCATCTCGGCCGAAAAGGTGGACTTCGTCGTGCCGGTGTCCGAGGAAGCCATGCACGTGGCTGCCCTGCATGGCCAATTGCCGCCTCGCGTTCGTCTTGCTTGCCCGCCGCAAGCCGAACTGCTGGCCCTGCACGACAAGCTTCAGTTTGCCCGCACCGCCCATGCCATGGGTCTCGATGCGCCAGAAACCTATGCCGCCAACGACCCTGCGGCCATGACCGTGACGGCAGTTCGCGATTACGTGGTCAAACCGGTACATTCGTGCTCCGGCATCGGCGTGCGGTTCGAGCGGGCGGGCAGCATCCAGCCGTCTGCATCGATCAGCTCGGCCAGCGTGGTTCAGGCCATGGTCCGGGGAAGGCACGTCAGTTCGTTCACGCTGGCGCATGAGGGGCGCGAGCTGGTGACCGTCCTCTACGAGGGCACGGTGTTTTCCGGTTCTGTCGCCGTATGTTTCCAGCGGGTTGACGATTGCCCCTCGGCGCGCAGCTGGATTTCCAGCTTCGTCGGCAAGAGCGGCTACAGCGGCGCAATTTCATTCGACTTCATTGCCGACCAGAAGGGCCGCGCCTGGGCCATCGAGTGCAACCCGCGCTTCACCAGCGGCGTGCACTTCGTGTCGCCAGAAGGACTGGCCGAAGCACTGCTCGATCCGGCCCGTGCTGGTCCGGTGGCGCTCAAGCCGCAGCGCCGGTTCCAGCAGGGCTACTCCACGCTCACGGAAGCCTATGCGGCGTTCTTCAGGCCGAAGGAGTTTGTGCGCAGGCTAGGCCAGATGGTGCGTGCGCGCGACGTGGTCTGGCAGGCATCCGACCCGATGCCGTTCGTGATGATGACGCCGAACTCGTGGGACATTCTCAAGCCCGCAATGCTGGGCCGCATGAGCATGGGCGAAGCCGCCACGCACGACATCGTATGGACGGGGCCCGCACCGGGCCAGAACCGCCCCGCCATTGCAAAGGTCAGTCAGAATGCTTCCGCACCCGGCACATGATCTGGCGCGCGGGCCGCGTGGTGAGCCGTGCTGCCGGGCGCACCTTGCGGGCCTCCAGCACGTCGAAGTCGAACCGGCGCGCGAGTTCGGCGATGATGAGCGTCGCTTCGACCTGCGCGAAGCCCGCGCCCACGCAGGTGTGGGGTCCGAGGCCAAACGGGATGTAGGCGCCATCGGTAATCTCCTTCTCGCGCCCGCCCATGAAGCGGTCCGGGTCGAAGACATCCGGGTTCTGCCAGTAGCGCTTGTGCCGGTGCAGCGTCCACGGCGCGATCATCACCAGCGCCCCGCGCTTCACCTTTCGTCCGCCTATGACGGTGTTTTTCAGCGCCACGCGCGGCATGAAGGTAATCGGCGGATAGAGCCTCAGGGTCTCGCGGAACACAGAGCGGCAGAAAGGCATCCGCTTGGTGTGCTCGAAGGTAACCTCCCCGCCTCCGGTAACCTCGTCGACCTCGCGTCGGATGCGCTCAAGCGTCACGCTGTGCGTGGCCAGGATGAACATGACCCAGGTCAGCACGCTCGCGGTCGTCTCGTGGCCCGCCAGAAAGAAGACGCCGAGCTGATCGATCAGTTCTTCCCGGCTGAAGGGCTGGCCGGTTTCGCTGTCGCGCGCGGCGATGACCGCGCTGGCGATGTCGTTATACTTGCCTTCGCCATCGCCCAGATGGGTGTCGACCAGTTCGCCGAGATGGTTCCGGATGCGCTTGCAGGCAGCCAGCACGTCATCGCGCTGGTGAACCTCAGCCCATGCGGGCTGGACGATCAGGCGCCAGATCTCGACCTGGGCAACGTCTCGCTCGAACACAAGGAAGTCCTCGAACACGTCGTGCGCCACCTGCGAGCCGAGCGTGGTGGAGAATACCGTGCGGCAGATGATATCGGCCGTCAGGTGGCTCATGGCGAGGTCGAGCGAAAAGGTCTCGGCCGTTGCTGCCTGCCGTTCCAGCCTGGCGACGTAATCGCCAACCGCGCCCTGCATGGAGGCGAAGGCGTGGCTCACCCGCATCATGGTGAAGGCCGGGTCGATCATTGCACGCTGGCGACGCCACTTGTCTCCGTCGGTGACGAAGATCGACTGGCCGATCAGCGGCTCCAGCGCACCGACCATAAGGTCGGACTTGGGGAAAACTTCGTCCGCGTCGAGCATGATCTCACGGACCATTTCCGGTGCATTGAACAGGATGATCGAGCGGCGGGAATACCCCAGGTGACCGGAGCTGAACTTGTAGGCCGCCGCGGGCAGCAGGCTCAGCAGGTCGCCTTCGCCCTGCCACACGGTGCGCACCAGCGCCGCCACGCTCCACAACGACCATGGCCTCGGTGGACGATAAAGTTCAGCCCCGCTCATTTCCCGCGCCCGCAAACCCTGCACACACAAAACGACTATCGGGGGAAAGCATAGCCCATGTCGAGCCACGACCTGTTCAAGTTTCTCGTCTGCATCCACATCCTGACCGGGGCGACCGGCCTCGTCGCCTTTTGGGTGCCGATAGCAGCGCGCAAGGGCGGCGACGTGCACCGCCGCTGGGGCCGGGTGTTCACGGCGATGATGGTGGTGACGGGGCTTGTGGCGGTGGGCATCTCGTCGACGACGCTCTATGCGCCGCTCGCAACCCACCCCCACCTTGCCCATCACGAGGTGTTTTCCGATCCGGCCCTGATCTCGATGATCTTCGGCTGGATGATGCTCTATCTCGCCATCCTCACCATCAACCTCGCCTGGTATGGCTGGATGTGCGTTACCCACAAGCGCGACCAGAAGGCGAGCCGTACATGGCTCAACCTTGGTCTTCAGGCGCTGCTGACGCTCGCTGCCATCAACACCATCTGGCATGGGCTCGCCATCGGCCAGCCGCTGGTGACCGGCATTTCCATCGT
>CAZYKZ010000097.1:0-9422 GCA_964648175.1 uncultured Anderseniella sp. | reverse complement strand
CTCGGCGAATATTCCGCCCTTGCCGCTGCCGGCACCTTCTCCATCGCCGATGCGGCCCGGCTGCTGCGCACCCGCGGCGATGCCATGCAGAAGGCAACGCCCGTTGGCACCGGCGCCATGGCGGCACTCCTCGGCCTCGACTATGACGCCGCCGCCAAGGTCGCCGCCGAGGCCGCGCAGGGCGATGTGTGCCAGGCCGCCAATGACAACGCGCCCGGTCAGGTGGTGGTGTCAGGCTCGAAGGCCGCGGTCGAACGCGCCGTCGAGATCGCCAAGACCCACGGCGCCAAGCGCGCCATGCTGCTGCCGGTGTCCGCACCGTTCCATTGCGCGCTGATGCAGCCCGCCGCCGAGGTGATGGCGGAAGCGCTGGCAGGCGTGACCATGAACGATCCTGCCGTGCCGCTCATCGCCAACGTGACCGCCGCGCCTGTATCCGACGCCGCCACCATCCGCGCCAACCTTGTGAAGCAGGTCACTGGCACCGTGCGCTGGCGCGAAAGCGTCGAGTGGATGGCCGCCAACGGCGTCACGGCGATGATCGAGCTCGGCGCCGGCAAGGTGCTGACCGGCATGGCCAAGCGCATGGCGCCCGACGCCAATTGCATGGCGACCGCGTCCGTGGCAGACCTTGAAGCCGTCGCCGCAGCCCTCAAGGCTTGAATCAATTCCTTCGAAAGAGAGGCCACATGTTTGATCTGACAGGCAAAAGGGCGCTGGTCACTGGCGCCACCGGCGGCATCGGCAAGGCCATCGCCACCGCCCTTCATGCGCAAGGCGCAACCGTGTGCCTGTCCGGCACCCGCGCTGCCGTGCTGGACGAGGTGAAGGCATCGCTGGGCGAGCGCGCCCACACGGTTGTCTGCAACCTGTCCGACCCGGCCGACGTCGAGAAGCTTGTCCCCGCCGCCGAAGAGGCCATGGGCGGATTGGACATTCTGGTCAACAATGCCGGGATCACCCGCGACAACCTCGCCATGCGCATGAAGGCCGAAGACTGGCAGGCCGTGCTGGACGTGAACCTCACCGCTGCCTTCACCCTCATCAAGGCGTCCATGCGCGGCATGATGAAATCGCGCTGGGGCCGGGTCATCAACATCACTTCCGTGGTCGGCGTGACGGGCAATGCAGGCCAGGCGAACTATGCTGCCTCCAAGGCCGGCATGATCGGCATGTCCAAGTCGCTCGCCTACGAGGTTGCCTCGCGCAACATCACCATCAATTGCATCGCGCCGGGCTTCATAGAAACCCCGATGACCGACGAGCTCAACGACAAGCAGAAGGAAGCCATTCTCGGCGCGGTCCCTGCCGGCCGTCTGGGCCAGGCGGACGAGATTGCCGCCGGTGCGGTTTACCTCGCAAGCGAGGAGGCGGCCTACGTCACCGGCCAGACGCTGCACATCAATGGCGGCATGGCGATGATCTGACCGGGCGCGCCCGTCGTCCACAGGGTCGGGTTTTCGGGCTTGGCCGTTTCGCCCCATGTGTGATAATAGGCGCGGTAGAGGTGCGGGTTTAAAGAGGGTGTAGCCCCGGAAAACTCTTCAATTCTAGTGTTTTGCCTGCCCAGTCAACGCCATGGCGGATTCGCCGGAATGCGGCTCGGGCAAGATCGAATGCGGACCAACCAATGAGGGTATTAGTGAAATGAGTGACGTTGCTGAACGGGTCAAGAAGATCGTCGTGGAGCATCTTGGCGTCGACGCCGACAAGGTCGAGAAGGATGCAAGCTTCATCGATGATCTTGGCGCAGACAGCCTGGATACCGTCGAGCTGGTGATGGCATTCGAGGAAGAATTCGGGATCGAGATTCCGGACGACGCTGCCGAAACCATCCAGACGGTTGGTGACGCTGTCAGCTTCATCGAGAAGAACGCCGCCTGATCTGGCCCGTTCGCCCGGCAGCGCTTGGTTGAGCGCCGGGAACCATGAGAACACTATCATGCGGTGGCAGTGGGTAAGATCGCTGCCGCCGTATTTGTTGAGACAAGGCGTGGGAGTTATTCGATGCGCAGGGTAGTCATCACCGGTATTGGCATGGTGTCCCCGGTCGGCGCCAACGTGGAAGACAGCTGGAAGAGCCTGCTGGCCTCGAAGTCTGGCGCAGGCCGCGTCACCCGCGCCGACATGTCCGACATGGCCTGCCAGATTGGCTGCGAGGTCAAGGAAGGCGACGGCACCAACGGCACCTTCAACATCGACCACTACATGGACACGAAGGACCAGCGCCGCTGCGACACCTTCATCCGGTTCGGCATGGCCGCCGCCAAGATGGCCGTGCAGAACTCCGGCTGGGAGCCGAAGACCGAGGAAGAGCGCTGGCGCACAGGCGTGCTCATCGGCTCCGGCATCGGCGGCCTGCCGTCCATCGAGGCCACCACGCTGCTGCTGAACGAGAAGGGCCCTCGTCGCGTCAGCCCGTTCTTCATTCCCGGATCGCTGATCAACCTGGTCTCGGGCATGGTCTCCATCGAACACGGCTTCAAGGGCCCGAACCATGCGGTCGTGACCGCCTGCTCGACCGGCGCCCACGCCATTGGCGATGCTGCCCGCCTTGTGGCGCTGGATGATGCCGACGTGATGATCGCCGGTGGCGCCGAAGCCGCCATCAGCCGCATCGGCTATGCCGGCTTCCTCGCCTGCAAGGCCCTGTCGACCCACTTCAACGATACGCCCGAAAAGGCATCGCGCCCCTACGACAAGGACCGTGACGGCTTCGTCATGGGCGAGGGCGCGGGCGTCGTGGTGCTGGAAGAATACGAACACGCCAAGGCACGTGGCGCGACCATCTACGCCGAGGTCGTCGGCTACGGCATGTCGGGCGACGCCTACCACATCACCGCCCCGGCCGAAGACGGCGACGGCGCCTTCCGCTGCATGACTGCCGCCCTCAAACGAGCCGGCATCCAGGCTGCCGAGATCGACTACGTCAACGCGCACGGCACCTCGACCCCCATGGGCGACGAGATCGAGCTGCGCGCCGTCGAGCGGCTGATGGGCAACCAGGCCCACAAGCTCACCATGTCGTCCACCAAGTCCGCAACCGGCCACCTGCTTGGCGCGGCCGGCGCCATCGAGGCCATTTTCGGCGTGCTGGCCATCCGCGACCAGATCGTCCCGCCCACGCTCAACCTCGACAATCCGTCGGTTGAAACCGAGGTGGACCTTGTGCCGCACAAGCCGCGCAAGAAGGAAATCAACACAGTTCTGTCCAATTCCTTTGGTTTTGGTGGCACCAACGCATCGCTTGTGTTCCGCCGCGTTGATGCCTGACGCCTCAAGGGGCAACGGGGCGGGGGCCCGATGCCGGTAAGCCACTGAACCGGACCAGACCCGACGAATGAGCCTTCCAAGCCGAGACTCTTCCAGACGCAAGGGCCGCTCGCCATTCAGGGTGATCGCACGCCTGCTGGTCATCCTGGTTGCGCTTGCCGTTCTGTCCGGCGTGGCCGGCGTGGCGGGCTGGGTCATGGCGACGGCAGATGGTCCGTTGGCCGAAGACAAGGTCGTCAATATCGAGAAGGGCAGCACCAGCCAGGACATCGGCCAGACGCTGGCCGATCAGGGCGTGGTGGATTCCGGCACGCTGGCCACCCTCGGCATCACGGTCTTGCGGCGGTTCTTCAACCTGGAGCCAAAGGCCGGGGAGTACGAGTTTGCAGCCGGCTCTTCGCTGGTAGACGTGCTGCGCAAGATCAAGCGCGGCCAGATCGTCACTTACAAGGTCTCGATCCCTGAAGGTTTCACCACCTGGCAGGTTCTTGAACGGCTCAGAGCCAACGAGGTGCTGGTTGGCGAGATTGAAACGTTGCCCGTAGAGGGCGAGTTGCTGCCCGACACCTATGTATTCACCCGCGGGCGTACCCGGCAAAGCCTGATTGACCAGATGAAGGCGGCCCAGGACCGCCTGGTTGCCGAATTATGGGAAAGCCGCAAGGACGGGCTGCCCTTCCAGACTCCGGAGGAAGCGATCATCCTTGCTTCCATCGTGGAAAAGGAAACCGGAAAGGCAGAAGAGCGCGGGCAGGTTGCCGGCGTTTTCATCAACCGGCTGCAAAAGCGTATGCGGTTGCAATCTGATCCGACCATCATTTACGGCATCACCCGTGGCGAAGGCAAACTGGACCGCCCGATCTACCGCAGCGATATCCGGCAGAAGACCGACTACAACACCTACCAGATCGACGGCCTGCCACCGACGCCGATCGCCAATCCGGGCCGTGCCTCCATCGAGGCTGTGCTGAACCCGATCGACACCGACTATGTCTACTTCGTAGCTGACGGATCCGGCGGCCATGCGTTCGCCGTTACCCTCGACGAGCACAATGCGAACGTGAGGAAATGGCGGTCCTGGCTGAAGGACCAGCGTGAACAACGCGAGGAGCAGGAAGCCCAGGAAGACCTGCGCGCCAGCCTCGATGCCAGCACCAACACGGCAGCGCCCCTTCCAACCGGCAATGAAGCCGAGCCTGCGCCCGCCGCGGCGGGCGAGCCCGCTTCTGCACCGGCGGCCTCAACCCAAGAAGCCACTGCGGAACCTGCATCCAGTTTCGAGATCGTGCAGGTTTTGGGCCGGCATGTTCCCATCCCCCGTAGCAAGCCCGCGCGGCAGTGATTTGGCGCGCGCCCTTGTGCACAAGATGGTGCACGGATAGCTATCCCGGTAAACTTGGGTGCACACAGTTTGATTCCCGTGTGCAGGCTTCAGGGGCAGGGCAAGCATGAGCATTTCCAGCATGACAGGCTTCGGCCGCGCCGCCGGCACTGCCGGTGTATGGACCTACCTTTGGGAGATGCGCGCAGTGAACGGCAAGGGGCTGGACGTGCGCATGCGCCTGCCATCCGGCATGGATCAGCTCGAGCAGCAGGTTCGCACTCACGCCGCCCGCGTGCTCAAGCGCGGCAACGTGCAGGTTTCGCTGCAGCTTGCCTGCGAGGAGCCGTCGGTTGAATTGCGGATCAATCCCAACGCCCTGTTCGCCGCGGTCGAAGCGGCACAGCAGGTGTCCGACGCCATGGGCGAGCCGGTATCGGCTGATGCGGTGCTGGCCATGCGAGGCGTGGTCGAGGCCGTTTCGGTCGAGGCTGATCCTGAAGCCGTGGCGGCGCGCGATGCCGAATTGCTGAAGGCTGCCGAGGTTGCGCTCGAAGCGCTTGCCGCCAACCGCCGCGAGGAAGGCGTTCGCCTTTCTGCAGTGGTGTCGGGCCAGCTCGACCGGATAGAGGCGCTGACAGCCGAGGCCGCCGCCAACCCGTCCCGCACGCCTGAGGCCATCCAGGCCCGCCTCGCCCAGCAGGTCGAGCGGCTCACCGGCGCCTCGCCCGCGCTTGATCCGGACCGGCTGCACCAGGAGGCCATGCTGCTGGCGGTCAAGGCCGACATCCAGGAAGAGATCGACCGTCTGCGTTCGCACGTCGAAGCCGCGCGCGAACTGCTGGCCGCCGAAGGTGAGCCCGTGGGCAGGAAGTTCGATTTCCTTGCCCAGGAGTTCAACCGTGAAGCCAATACCTTGTGCTCCAAGTCGTCCGACACGGCGCTGACCCGCATCGGCCTTGAGCTGAAGAACACCATCGACCAACTCCGCGAGCAGGTTCAGAACATTGAATAACGCCTCTCCCTCAGCATCCATTGCCCGGCGCGGGCTGCTGCTCGTATTGTCTTCGCCCTCGGGTGCGGGCAAGACGACCTTGTCCAAGCGCCTGCTGGCGCGCGAAGACGACGTGGTCATGTCGGTGTCGGTGACCACCCGCAAGCCGCGCCCCGGTGAGGTCGACGGCAAGGACTATCACTTCATCTCCCGCGAGCAGTTCGATCAGCTGGCCGCCGATGGCGAACTGCTGGAATATGCAGAGGTGTTCGGCAACGGTTATGGCACGCCGCTGAAGCCCGTTCAGCAGTGGCTGGCCGCGGGCAAGGATGTGCTGTTCGACATCGACTGGCAGGGCACGCAACAGATCCACGCCCGCATGCATGACGACCTCGTGCGCATCTTCATCCTGCCGCCTTCGGCCGAGGAACTGCGCGACCGGCTGGTGCGCCGGGCACAGGACGCGGCGTCCGTGGTGGCCAAGCGCATGGCAGAGGCGTCCAACGAGATCAGCCACTGGGCCGAGTATGACTATGTCCTGGTCAACGACGATCTGGACGCCTGCGACGCAGCCATCGAGTCCATCCTGCAGGCCGAGCGGCTGCGCCGTCACCGCCGCATCGGGCTCGATACCTTCGTCAAGAAGCTGCGAAAACACCTGTAATTTCCAGCCGCAGGTGACTCAAAAGACTCGGGAATCCGGCAGAAAGTGAATCAGATTCTCAACTGCCATAAGCCTCGGCCAGACGGCAGAAGCCTGCCACGTCCACCTGTTCCGCACGCATCTCCGGCTTGAGGCCGGCAGCGGCAATCATCGCTTCCGTGTCACCGCCCAGCGCTTTCAGGCTCGAACGCAGCATCTTGCGTCGTTGGCCGAAAGCCGCCGCCGTCACCTTTTCGAGCACCTGCGCCTGGCACCGGTGAACCGGCTCGGGCAGTGGCGTGATGTGCACCACCGACGAGGTGACCTTGGGCGGCGGCGTGAAGGCGCGCGGGGAAATGTCGAACAGTTTCAACGCCTGGCTGCGCCACTGCGAGATGATCGACAGCCGGCCGTAGGCATCGCTGCCGGGCGAAGCAGTGATGCGCTGCGCCACTTCCTTCTGGAACATCAGCGTGAGTGACGACCAGTAGGGCGGCCACGGCTCCGCCAGCAACCATCCCGTAAGCAGTGGCGTGGCAATGTTGTAGGGCAGGTTGGCCGCAATCTTCACCGGTCCCTCGGCTTGTGCGGCAATTTCTGCCCAGTTCACTTTGAGCGCATCAGCCTCGACCACCTCCAGCCGTCCGGGGTAGGCAGCGGCGATCTCCTCCAATGCGGGCCTTGTGCGGTCATCGCGCTCCACCGCGATCACCTTGCCCGCACCCTCCATCAGCAGCGCCCGTGTAAGCCCGCCGGGGCCGGGGCCGACTTCCAGCACCGTTGCGCCTTCCAGCGGGCCGGCGGCGCGGGCGATGCGCCGGGTAAGGTTGAGGTCGAGCAGGAAGTTCTGGCCGAGCGACTTTCGCGCCGACAGTCCGTGCCGGGCGATCACTTCGCGAAGCGGCGGCAGTCCGTCGTCTGCCGCCTCGCTCATGCCCGGGCCCTTGCCATCGCATCGGCCTGCTTCAGCGCGGCGATGAAGCTGGACGGGTTGGCCTTGCCGGTGCCCGCCAGCCCCAGCGCCGTGCCGTGATCGGGCGAGGTGCGGATGAAAGGCAGGCCCAGCGTCGTGTTGACGCCGATATGGAAGCCCAGCGTCTTGACCGGAATGAGCGCCTGGTCGTGATACATGCAAAGCGCCAGGTCATAGGTAGCGCGGGCTTCCTCGTGGAACATCGTGTCCGCCGGCAGCGGGCCGAAGATGTCGATGCCTTCGCCAGCAAGTGCTTCGATCGCCGGGCCGATGATGTCGCGATCCTCGATGCCGATGCTGCCGGCCTCGCCGGCATGCGGGTTCAACCCGGCCACGGCAATGCGCGGGCGCTTGATGCCGAGCAGGCGCTTCAGGTCCCGGGCGATGATGCGCACTTGCGCAATGATGGCGGTCCCCGTGACCAGTTGCGGCACCTGCGACAACGGCACGTGGACAGTCAGCGGCACGGTGCGGAAGTCGTCCGCCGACAGCATCATCACAGGTTCGGCTTCATGCCCCGCCTGCTGCGCAAGGTGGGCAAGATAGTCGGTGTGACCCTGGAAGCTGAAGCCTGCCTGATACAGCGTTTCCTTCTGGATCGGGCCGGTGACGACGCCCGCAGCATCGCCTTCCATCACCAGCCTGACGGCTTCATCGATCCAGCCGGTGACCGCGGACGCGGTACCGGCGGAAGGCTTGCTGGGGATGACGCGGGCCTTGAGCGGCATGTCGAGCACCGGCAGCCCGTGCGCGAAGGCGGCTGCGGCCTCGTGCATCGATCCGATCCGCACCACCTTGGCATCTGCCATGCCGCACTGGATGGCGCGTTCCTGCATCAGGCTGGCGCACCCGGCCACCGCGAAGGCCGGCAAGGCGTGATGCTGGGCCGCAGCATGGGCCATCAGGACGATATCAGGGCCAATGCCCGCCGGTTCACCGGGGGTGACAATCAATGCGGGGGAGGGTGATGTCATGGCGCGCGCCGCAGAGTCCGCCAGCTCGGGCCTCAAGGCCTGAACGCGGGGTCCTTGTAATCGACGAAGCTTTCCTTGCGGGCTTCAGCCATTGCCTGCTGCACGACATTCTCGAACTGCTCGTTGCGCACCGCCGCCTCGATCTGCTCGCGGCTGGGCGCCGGAGGGGAGATCTTTCGCGTACCGCAGTTTGCAAACAGGCGTACGCCGTTCTGCCCCGGAATGGGGCCAATCAGCTTGCTGGTGCCGGCCTTCAAGAGAGCGCCACGCAGCTCCTTCGGCAACTTGTCGATATCCGCCTCGAGCGGCTTGCCGATCTTGACGTTGAAGATATCCCGGCTTGCCGCTTTCAGGCTGTCGCAACCCTTGTACCGCTGCATGATCTGCTGTGCCTCGATGGCACGCGCATAGATGAGCTGCTGCTGCATCGCTCCTGCAGACCCCTCGACCGGCAGGTCTACCTGGCGCACGGTCACGACGGTGACCGGCTTCATGCGGGGGTCGTTGATGATCTCGTTGTACTTCTGGTCGACCTTGGCCTGGTCGACCTTGATGTCCGTGTCCACCTGCTGCTGGGCCATGACCCAGTTGATGTACATCGAGCCCTCGATCTGGCTTTTCAGGGTCGATTCATCCACGCCCTTTTGCGCAAGTTCCTTGCGCAGGTCTTCGCGGCTGGTCTTCATTCGCTTGACCATGCCGTTGATGCGATCCTCCAGTTCGCGGTCAGACAGCTGGTAGCCGAACCGCTTGGCCTTGGACTTTGCGACCTTCTCGTTGACCAGCGTTCCAAGTATCCGCTTTCGCGTATCAAAGTCGGTGCCGACGCGCCCACCCAGCGCATTTTCGAGGTTGATGCGCTGCGAGATGTCGAAATTGGTGATGGGCAGGTCATCGACCGTAACCGCGACCCCCTGCGCATTCTTGAGGCTCACCCTCTCAATGCCATTGCTGGAAGGTTGTGCTGCAGCAAGCGCCTGATCCACGTTGCCTAGACCGCCAGCGCTGCCGGGCGCCGCATTGACGGGTTCGGCACCCGGAACTGCGGGCGGGGCCGTAACAGGCTGACCCGCCGTTGCTGGCGCATTGGCCGTGGAGGAGGGCTGCGAGTCGCCGCCAAGATAATCGTAAAGGTCGACCTGCCCGCCACCGCAGCCGGCCACGAGCAGCAACGCCGCAGCCGCAGCAGCCGTGCGCAGTGCCCGGCCTGCAACCTTGCTGCGGCCCGCGTGAGCCGTAAGGTT
>CAZYKZ010000096.1:1206-9643 GCA_964648175.1 uncultured Anderseniella sp. | reverse complement strand
TGCGCGAGGTGCTGGCGTCCATCCCCGAGCAGAGGCGCTGGCTGGTGACCAGCGAGGGCGCGTTCTCATACCTTGCCCGCGATTTCGGCCTTAAGGAGCTTTACCTGTGGCCGATCAATGCCGACCAGCAGGGCACGCCGCAACAGGTGCGCGCCGTGATCGACCAGGTTCGCGAGCACAGCATCCCCGCCGTGTTCTCGGAGAGCACGGTGCCGGACGGGCCTGCGAAGCAGGTGGCGCGGGAGACCGGTGCGAAGTATGGCGGGGTGTTGTACGTTGACTCGATCTCCGATGCGGGCGGGCCGGTGCCGACCTTCCTCGACCTGCTGAAGGTGACGGCCAACACCATCGCCGAAGGACTCAAATGATGCTGAAACCTGCCGAAGCGCCGGCCGCCGGACTTGCGGTGCACGACGTTACCGTCACCTACCGCAACGGCCATACGGCGCTTTGGGATGCCTCAATCGCGCTGCCTGAGGGCACCATTACCGCGCTGGTGGGACCAAACGGATCTGGCAAGTCCACGCTGTTCAAGGCGATCATGGGCTTCGTGCCGCTGGCGCGGGGCAGCGTCGACATACTGGGCCGGCCGGCGGCAGACGCGCTCAAGGCCAACGACGTGGCCTACGTGCCGCAAGCCGAGGAAGTGGACTGGAATTTCCCGGTACTGGTGGAAGACGTGGTCATGATGGGCCGCTACGGCCACATGAACTGGCTTCGGATACCCAACGCCGTGGACCGCGAGATCGTGACCTCCGCACTGGAGCGGGTGGACATGGAGGGTTTCCGCAAGCGCCAGATCGGGGAACTTTCGGGCGGGCAGAAGAAGCGGGTGTTCCTGGCCCGGGCGCTGGCGCAGCAGGCCCGCGTCATCCTGCTGGACGAACCGTTCACCGGGGTGGACGTGAAGACCGAACTGTCGATCATCAAGCTGCTGGAAGCCCTGCGCGACGAAGGCCGCATCCTGCTCGTCTCCACGCACAACCTGGGCTCGGTGCCGCAATTCTGCGACCGGGCGGTGCTGATCAAGGGCACCATCCTCGCCGAGGGGCCGACGGCGCAGGTGTTCACCCGCGAGAACCTGAAGCAGGCGTTCGGCGGTGTACTGCGGCAGTTCACGCTTGGCGGCGAGGAGCTGCACGACGATGATGATCCGCGCGCCGTCACCGTGCTGACCGACGACGAGCGCCCGTTCGTGCTCTATGGCGATGACGCCAAGAGGCCGGAAAAGTGATCGACACGTTGCTGGAGCCGTTCACCTACCAGTACATGGTCAACGCCATGTGGGCGTGCGCCATGGTGGGAGCCGTCTGCGGGTTCCTTTCGTCCTACCTGATGCTCAAGGGCTGGTCGCTGATCGGCGACGCCCTGTCCCACGCCATCGTGCCGGGCGTTGCGGGCGCTTACATGCTCGGCCTGCCGTTCTCCATCGGCGCGTTCTTCTCGGGCGGGCTGGCCGCGGCGGCGATGCTGTTTCTCAACCAGCGCACCAAGCTGCGCGAGGATGCCATCATCGGGCTTATCTTCACCTCGTTCTTCGCGCTGGGGCTGTTCATGGTATCGCTGAACCCGACTTCGGTGGACGTGCAGAAGATCGTGCTGGGCAACATCCTCGCCGTGTCGCCGGAGGATCTGCTGCAACTGTTCATCATTTGCGCGGTGTCCATGACGATACTCGCGCTGAAATGGAAAGACCTGATGGCGTCTTTCTTCGACGAGAACCACGCGCGGTCCATGGGCATCAACACGGGGCTTCTGCGGATCGTGTTCTTCACGCTGCTGGCGGCATGCACGGTGGCCGCGCTGCAGACGGTTGGTGCGTTCCTCGTCATTGCCGTAGTGGTGACGCCGGGCGCGACGGCCTATCTGCTCACCGACCGGTTCGGCGTGCTGATCGTGTTGTCGGTTGCCATCGGCACCCTCACCTCTCTGGCCGGCGCCTATCTCAGCTACTTCTTGAACGGCGCGACCGGCGGCATCATCGTGCTGCTGATGACGGCAGTATTTCTTGCAGCCTTCCTGCTTGCGCCAAAGCACGGGCTGCTGGCTGCGCGCGCCAAGGCCAGGGCAGCACTTGAGCGGGGGCCGCAGGCATGAGCGAGTGGCTGTCATTGCTTGCAGAGCCGTTCCAGTTCGCCTTCATGCTCAAGGCAATGCTGATTGCCGTGCTGCTGGCAGTGCCGATGGGGCTGTTGTCCTGCTTCCTCGTGCTGAAGGGCTGGTCGCTGATGGGCGATGCGGTATCCCATGCGGTGCTGCCGGGCGTGGTATTGGCCTATGTCGTTGGCGTGCCGCTGGCGCTGGGCGCGTTTGCTGCGGGCATGGCGTGCGCGCTGGCCACCGGCTATCTCGACCGCAATTCGCGGCTCAAGCAGGACACGGTAATGGGCATCGTGTTCTCGTCGATGTTCGCGCTTGGCCTGGTCATCTACGTCGCGATCACCACGGACGTGCATCTGGATCACATCCTGTTCGGCAACATTCTCGGCATTTCGGCGGGCGACATCTGGCAGACGGGCATCATTGCTGCGGTCTGCACGACGGGGCTGCTGGTGTGGCGCAAGGACCTGCTGCTCAACGCCTTCGACCCCCAGCATGCACGCGCGATAGGCCTGCCCGTCGGCTGGTTGCATTACGGGCTGCTGGCGGCGCTGTCGCTGACCATCGTTGGCGCGCTGACCGCCGCCGGGATCATCCTGGCCATCGCCTTCCTGATCGGACCGGGTGCGACGGCGTTCCTGGTGTCGCGCCGGTTTTCCGCCATGCTGGCCATCTCAGTCTTCGTAGCCGGCTTTTCCAGCCTGGCGGGGGTCTACCTGAGCTACCATCTGGACTCCGCCCCTGCCCCCACCATCGTGCTGGTGATGACCGCGTTCTTCCTGGTGGCCTTTGCCCGGCACACGATGCAGGGCACGCCCGAACCCGCGAAGCTGACAGAACGCTGACAGGCGGCGTCAGCGTGTTGCCAGCCTCCTTGTGAGAACCTGACCATGTCTTGAACTCCTGGAGGACATAGTCATGGAAGACATTACACGAAGACTGGCACTGCGGCTGGCCGGGATGAGCTTGCTCGCGCTGGTGCCGGCAACAGCGGCTCTGGCCAAGGACGGCGGCGACGACAATGGCGGCGAAGGCGGTGGCCGTGGACGCGGCGGCGATGACAGCTCGGACGACAGTGATGGCGGCCGGGGCCGGGGCCGAGGCCGTGGACGCGGCAGCGACGACGATGACGACGATGACAGCAACGATGACAGCAATGACGACAGCAGATCCGGAGACCGCACCAACTTCCGCGCAAGCTCAAGCTTCGACGACGACACGCCGGGCCATACGCGGCGCGGGCGCGGCACGGATGACGGACCGCTTCACGACCTCAACGACGACAAGGGCTTCCACGCCCCCGGTCACAGCTGAGATGTGAAGTATTAGACTTCCGGCTTTCTGCGGCTCGTTGGCATGCGATGATCACGGAAAGCGGGGAACCGGGCCAGCCGCTGTCGGACCCCCTCGGGCAGCGGCTGGTCCACTGCGTTTTACAGTGTTATGACAGGTATCATGGAAACTGATTTCACCCGCAGGTTGCTGCTCAAGGCGCTGTTTGCAGCGTTGCTGGTGGAGCTTGGCCGTCCTGTGCGTGCGCTTGCCAAGGATGGCGGCGATGACGGCGGCGGTGATGATGGCGGCGGCGATGACGGCGGCGATGACAGCGGCGATGACGGCGGCGATGGCGACGACAAAGACGGCGGAAAAGGCCGCGGTCGCGGCCGCGGCAGGCGGCGGCGAGGTGATGACGACAAGAGATCGCGCAGCGGCGGGGCGAGCCTCAAGGCAGCGCTCGACAATGTCCGAATGCGCTACCCCGGCCGTGTCGTCGAGGTGGAGTTGAACAATTTTCGCGGCCGCCGGGTCTACGAGATCAAGGTCGTCGACAACAAGGGCCGCCTGTTCGAGGTCTATTGTGACGTCAGAACCGGCAATATCATCAAGGTAGAGCGGGACTGATGCGAATTCTCGTCGTTGAGGACGAAGTCCGGGTTGCCGCCGAGATTGCCGCCGGGCTGGAGAGCCTCGGCTTCCTGGCCGAGACGGTGCACGACGGCGAAGAAGCCTGGGAACGCGGCGGCACCGAGACCTATGCCACGATCGTGCTCGACCTGGGCCTGCCGGGCCTTGATGGCCTGACGCTTCTGCGGCGCTGGCGCGAGGAAGGCATGACAGCGCCCATCCTGATCCTCACGGCACGCGGCAGCTGGCCGGAACGGGTGCTCGGCATCGACAGCGGCGCCGATGACTATCTCGCCAAGCCGTTCCAGATGGAAGAACTGCTGGCGCGCGTGCGGGCGCTGGTGCGGCGCAACAGCGGGGCCACCGGCACTTCGTTCTCGCAAGGGTTGGTCAGCCTCGACATGCGCACCATGCGGGTCAGCGTGGAGGGCAAGCCGGTGAACCTCACGCCGCTGGAATTCAGGCTGATCAGCCATCTGTTTCATCACCAGGGCCAGGCCATTTCGCAGACCGACCTCGCCGACGCCATCTATGGCATCAACAACGATCACGACGCCAATGCCATCGAGGCGATCGTCGCGCGCATCAGGCGCAAGCTCGGCGTCAAGTGCATCGAGACAAAGCGTGGCTATGGCTACATGATCCCGTCGGACGGCGTGCAGGATGGCGCTTAGCAATTCGCTCAGGTTCCGGCTCTATGCCACAGCAGCCATCGCCATCGTGCTGGCGCTGGGCATTGCCGCCGTGGCGCTCAGCAACATCTTCCACCAGCAGGTGCAGGCGCGAATGCGCGCCGAGCTGGGCAACCACATGCTGCAGCTCATTTCCAAGATTGATCTGACCGGTACGGATGGCCTGCTGACCGATACGGAGATGGCGGATCCGCGCTTCGACAAGCCCTATAGCGGCCTATACTGGACGGTACAGAGCGAAGGGCTGGCGCCGGTGAATTCGCGCTCGCTGTGGGACACGACGCTTGCAGTCGAGCAGCCGACATCCGCTCCGGGACGGCCAGTCTGGTTTGAGGCAAACGGGCCGGACGGGCAGACGCTCTACGTGATGCAGGACACCGTCGTTGCCGCCACCCGGAAAGGCGATCGGAAGGTCGTGCTCAACGTGGCCATCGACCATGCGGAACTGGACCAGGCGCTGGACAGCTTCCGGCGCGACCTGCTGAAGTATCTCATCATTATTGCCGCCCTGCTGATGGCGGCGACCTGGATCCAGGTGGGCATCGGATTGCAGCCGTTGCGCGCCGTCCGCGAGCAGATCAGCACAATTCGCAGCGGCGCCGCGCGGCGGATGGACGGCACCTACCCCACCGAGGTTCTGCCGCTGGTTGATGAAATCAACGAACTCGTGGCTGCGCGTGACGACAGCCTCGACCGCGCCCGCGCCCGGGCCGGCGATCTTGCGCATGGCTTGCGCACACCGCTTACCGTCATGGGATCGCTGGCCAGCGACCTGGAGCGGGCCGGCCGGCACGATGTGGCCGATGCGCTGCGCGAGCAGACGGAAGCCATGCGGCGCAACGTCGAGCGCGAACTGGCACGCGCCCGGATGGCCAGCGGCCGGGCAGCGGCGCTGTTTGCCCCGCGCGCGGCGATCGAGCGGATGACCAGCGCCATGAAGCGGATGCCGAATGGCGATCGCATCGACTGGCAGCTGGAGGGCCTCACCGATGACACCGTGGCGGTGGATGGGGACGACCTGCTGGAGCTGTTCGGCAACCTGCTCGACAATGCCCGCAAGTGGGCGGCAGGCAAGGTGCGCATCTCCATGCAGCCCAACGGCCAGTCCCTGACGGTGACCATCGAGGATGACGGGCCGGGCGTGGCCGACGACAAGCTGGGCACCATTTCCGCGCGGGGCCAGCGGCTGGACGAGACGCGTCAGGGCTCGGGGCTTGGCCTCGCCATCGTTTGCGATCTCGCCGATGCCTATGGCCTCACCGTCACCTACTCGCGCTCAGCACTGGGCGGCCTCGCCGTGGCCATCAGCTTCCCGTCGCAACAGGCAACAAAGCTTCAGCCGCGCGCACCCGACAGCGAGTTGGCGTGATCGATCCGGGCCTGAACCTCGACCGCAGCAACAGCTGACACGTTGACCACCGAGCGGGTGGTGGCGGCAGGCACCATGACGTGCGCGGTGGCGGCGGCGCCTACGAGGATCGGGCCGATGGGCGTGCCGCTGCCCAGCTCCATGACGAGCTGGTAGGCCAGGTTGGCCGCATCCGAGTTCGGGAAAATGAACACGTTGGCCGCGCCCTTCAAGGTCGAGCCGGGGAACAGACGCTGGCGCAGGTCCTGGTTCAGGGCGGTGTTGCCGTGCATCTCGCCGTCGAACTCGAAATCGGTGCCCTGCTCGTGCAGCAGCGTGGCGGTGTCACGCATCAGCTGGATCGAGTCGCTTTCCGCCGAGCCGAAGCTCGAGTTGGCCAGCAGCGCCACCTTGGGCGCGATGCCGAAGCGCTTGACGATGCCGGCCACCCGGCGCGTCAGCTGGGCCATGTGCTCCACAGAGCGCTCCACGTTGCCGTAGGTATCGGCGAAGAAGTAGGTGCCGCGATCGAGAATGCAGCCGGAAATCGTGGCGAAGTCCTGGGTGCGCGGGCCCAGCCCGATGATCCGCCTGATGTGGTCGAGGTGGTTGTAGAACCGCCCCTCCAGACCACAGATCATGGCATCGGCATCGCCGCGCTTGACGGCCAGCGCCGCAATCACCGTGGAGTTGGTGCGCACCAGGGTGCGGGCTGCGTTGAGCGGCACGCCCTTGCGGCCAGCGATCTCGACCAGCGTATTGATGTAGTCGTGGTAGCGCGGGTCGGAGTTGGGATTGACCACCTCGACGTCCTCGCCGGCCTTGATGTTGAGGCCGAACTCGGCGGCGCGGCGCTCGATCACGTCGGGGCGGCCGATCAGGATCGGCGTGGCCCAGCCGTCGGCAATGGCCATTGCGGCGGCGCGCAACACGCGCTCATCCTCGCCCTCGGCGTAGATGATGCGCTTGAGGTTCTTGCGGGCGGCGGCGAAAACCGGCCGCATGATCATGCCAGAGCGGAACACAAAACGGGTGAGCCGCTCGTTGTAGGCCTCGAAGTCCTCGATGGGCCGGGCGGCGACGCCGGTCTCCATGGCAGCCTTCGCCACGGCAGGCGCGATGCGCAGGATGAGGCGCTGGTCGAACGGGTTCGGGATCAGGCTGTCGGGGCCGAACGACGACACGCCTCCCTCATAGGCCTGGGCCGCGGTCTCCGAGGTCGGCTCGTGCGCCAGCGCGGCGATGGCCAGCGTGGCGGCGATCTTCATCTCCTCGTTGATGGCGGTGGCGCCGCAGTCCAGCGCGCCGCGGAAGATGTAAGGAAAACACAGTACGTTATTGACCTGGTTGGGAAAATCGGACCGGCCAGTGCAGATCATGGCGTCGGGTCGCGCCTTGCGGGCCTCTTCCGGGTGGATTTCCGGATTGGGATTGGCGAGCGCCATGATCAGCGGCTTCTCGCCCATGCGCTTGACCATGTCGGGCTTCAGCACGCCGCCGGCGGACAGGCCGAGGAACACGTCGGCGCCCTCGATGATGTCGCCGAGCGTGCGGGCATCGGTCTGCTTGGCGTAGGGCGCCATCCACTGGTTGATGCCGTCGCGGCCTTCGTAGGCCACGCCGTCGATGTCGGATATCCAGATGTTCTCCGGCTTCGCGCCCATGCCGACCAGCAGGTTGAGGCAGGCAAGCGCTGCCGCCCCTGCCCCGGACGTGACGATCTTGATGTCGGAGAGCTGCTTGCCGGCAATCTCCATGCCGTTGACGATGGCCGCGGCAACGATGATCGCCGTGCCGTGCTGGTCGTCGTGGAACACCGGAATGTTCATGCGGCTCTTGAGCTCGTCCTCGATGACGAAGCACTCCGGCGCCTTGATGTCTTCCAGGTTGATGCCGCCAAAGGTGGGCTCCAGCGCCGCCACCACGTTGATGAAGTTCTCCGGGTCGTTGGCATCCAGTTCGAGGTCGAACACGTCGATGTCGGCGAACTTCTTGAACAGCACCGCCTTGCCTTCCATCACCGGCTTGGAAGCCAGCGGACCAATGTTGCCGAGCCCCAGCACGGCGGTCCCGTTGGTGATGACGGCGACCATGTTGCCCCGGGCGGTCAGGCTGAAGGCTTCTTCCGGCTTGTCATGGATTTCCATGCACGCGGACGCAACGCCCGGCGTGTAGGCGAGCGCCAGGTCGCGCTGGTTGGACAAGGGCTTGGTCGCCTTGATCTCCAGCTTACCGGGCCGTGGGTTGCGGTGATAGAACAGCGCGTTCTCGCGCAATTCGTCGGTCACGATACGTGGCATGTCAGGCGCTTCTTCCCGTGGTTTTCTGTTGCCGGGCGGCTGGTATAGCGCAAAGCCTACAGGAGCGCGAAACCGCATTCCACAGGATAGAT
>CAZYKZ010000096.1:0-1106 GCA_964648175.1 uncultured Anderseniella sp. | reverse complement strand
ATGTGCAGTTCGCGCAGCTGCTTCGGCTCGGCTTCGCTGGGAGCGCCCATCAGGAGATCAGCTGCCTGCTGGTTCATCGGGAACAGCGTGATCTCGCGCAGGTTGCGCGTGCCGCACAGCAGCATGACGATGCGGTCCACGCCGGCGGCCATGCCGCCGTGGGGCGGTGCGCCGAACTGGAAGGCGCGGTAGAGGCCGCCGAAGCGCTCTTCCACCGTCTCCTTCGACAGACCGGCGATCTCGAACGCCTTGACCATCGTTTCAGGCTTGTGGTTTCGGATGCCGCCGGAAGCGATTTCGAAGCCGTTGCAGACGAGGTCGTACTGGAACGCCTTGATGGTGAGCGGGTCCTTCGTTTCCAGCGCCTCGAGCTCGCCCTGCGGCATGGAGAACGGGTTGTGCGAGAAGTCGACCTTCTTGTCTTCCTCGTTCCATTCGTAGAACGGGAAGTCGACAATCCAGGCCAGTTCGAAACGGTTCTCGTCGATCAGGCCCTGCTCGGCTCCTGCCCGGTCGCGGGCAGCGCCTGCGAACGAGTAGAACTTTTCCGGACGACCGGCCACGAAGAAGCAGGCATCGCCATCGGCAAGACCCACCTGGGTACGGATCGCCTCGGTGCGCTCGGGGCCAATGTTCTTGGCGATGGGGCCTGCGCCTTCGAGATTGTCGCCTTCAGTGCGCCAGAAGATGTAGCCGAGGCCCGGCTGGCCCTCGCCTTGCGCCCACGAGTTCATGCGGTCGCAGAAGGCGCGGCTGCCGCCGCCCTTCACCGGAATGGCCCAGACTTCAACCTTCGGATCCGAGGCGATCATGCCGGCGAACACCTTGAAGCCGGAGCCGGCGAAGTGTTCGGTGACGGCCTGCATCTCAATGGGGTTGCGCAGGTCCGGCTTGTCGGAGCCGTACTTGCGGATGGCGTCGTCATAGGCGATGCGGCGGAAGTTTTCGGTCACCGGCTTGCCGTCGGCGAAGGCGACGAACACCTCGCGCAGGACCTTCTCCATGGTGGACAGCACGTCGTCCTGGGTGACGAAGCTCATCTCGAGGTCGAGCTGGTAGAACTCGCCCGGCAGGCGGTCGGCGCGCGGGTCCTCGTCGCGGAAGCA
>CAZYKZ010000095.1:0-9862 GCA_964648175.1 uncultured Anderseniella sp. | reverse complement strand
TTGGCCACCGTCAGCGCCAGCACCACGGCGAGCGCTTGCCACTCGCTGGCGATGGCCTCGTGCAATTGCGCCTGAGTCGCCGAGCCATCGGCCACCTTCACCGAGAACTCGGCCGCCGCGCTTGCCTTGTGGCCGACGAAGCCGAGCGTGCCCTCGAACATGGAAATGCCAAGCAACGCCTTGGCCCACGCCCAGCGCTGGTCGAGGAACGGCGCATGCACGGCCATGGCAATGAGGCCCGACACCAGCGCCACCGCCAGCGACGGCACCAGCAGGTAATCGCAGATGGCGCTGATCGAGGCGCGCAGGTCGGCGTATTGCTGCGGCGTGTCCTGCGGCCCGTAGGTGAGCAGGATGCCATAGCCCGCAAGCGCCCCGATCATGCCGCAGGCAGCCAGGCTGTGCAGGATCTTCAGGGTCTTGCGGGTGCGCTGCGCCAAGTCGAAACCTCTTGCTGATCACCCCTTAACGTTCAAACGCCGCGGAGTGTTGCACAAGGTTTCGACGCCGGTTTCGGTGATCAGGATCGGCTCGGTGATTTCGAGCCCCCCATCGTCCAGCCACAGCGCCGGCATGAAGTGGAAGATCATGCCCGGTTTGAGCACGTTCTTGTCACCACGCCGGAACGACATGGTGCGCTCGCCCCAGTCCGGCGGGTAGCTCAGGCCGATGGAATAACCGGTGCGCGAGTCCTTCGAAAACCCGTGCTTCTCCAGCGTATCGTAGAAGGCAATTGCGATGTCCTCGCAGGTATTGCCGGGTTTCGCCTTCTCAAGACCCGCGTCCACCGCCTCCAGCACCGCCTTCTCGGCGTCCAGATACTTCTGCGGCACCTTGCCGAGGAAAAGCGTGCGCGATTGCGGGCAATTGTAGCGCCTGTAGCAACCGGCGATCTCGAAGAAGGTGCTCTCACCCTCCCTGAACGGCTGGTCGTCCCAGGTCAGGTGCGGCGCGGTGGCGTCCATGCCCGATGGCAGCATCGGCACGATGGCCGGATAGTCGCCCCAGTGGCCGTCCGCGCCCTCCACCGACACCTTGTAGAGCTCCGCCACCAGCCGGTTCTTCGGCAGACCCACCTCGGCCATGTCGACGATGGTCGCGTGCATCCGCTCGACGATCTTCGCAGCGCGCCGCATGAACTCGATCTCGTTGGCCGACTTGACCGCCCGCTGCCAGTTTACAAGGCCAACCGCATCGGAGAACGTCGCGTCCGGCAGGTGCTTCTTCAGGCTCTCCCAGGCGGCTGCCGTGAACCAGTAGTTGTCCATCTCCACGCCGATGCGCGCCTTCTCCCAGCCGCGCTCCTTGATGATGCCGGACAGGTGATCCATCGGATGCCGCTCGGTGGACTGCACATAGTGGTCCGGATAACCGATGATGTTGTCGTGGCTCATGAACGCCGTGCGGTAGGCGCCGTTGGCGTCCATGCCGCGGCCCCACCAGAGGGGCTCACCCTCAAGCCCCACCAGCACCGCCTGGTGCACGTAGAACGACCACCCGTCGTAGCCGGTCAGCCAGCCCATGTTGGACGGGTCCGACACGATGATGAGGTCGAGCCCGCGCTCGGCCATGGCGGCCCGGGTCTTCGCGATGCGCGTGTCATATTCGGCACGCGGAAAATGCAGTACGGCGTCAGTCATTTTTGGAGTGAGCCCCTCGACGGCAGGTGAACGATGGTCCAAGAATGGGCCCTGACCTCTCATCAATTCAATCCCGCCAGCGACACATTTTTCATGGGTACAGTCTTCGACATCATCGTCATCGGCGGCGGCATAGCCGGCATGTCGGCAGCCGCAGAGCTCAGCCGCGATCACAAGGTCTGCGTGCTGGAGCGCGAGTCGGCTGCCGGCTATCACTCCACCGGGCGTTCCGCGGCAACTTTTGTGCCGAGCTACGGCCCGCCCGCCTTCCAGGCGCTGGCGCGGGCGAGCGAAGCGTTTTTCGAGAATGCCGATCCGCAATTCTGGCCTGAGCCGCTGCTGAGCCCGCGCGGCGAGGTGATGATGATCGCCCCCGGCGAGGAGGCCCACATCGCCGAGGGCGAAGCGCTGGGCCTCACCCACATGCCGCTGAATGAACTGAAGCGCCGGGTACCGCTCCTGAAGCAGGAGGAACTGGTCGCCGCGCTGATCGACGAGGCCGCCCGCGACATCGACGTGGACCTGCTGCTGCAAGGATACGCGAAAATGTTGCGCTCGCGCGGCGGTGAAATCCGTTTCAAGGCGGAGGTGACCGGCTTCACCCGCCACTATGGCGCCTGGCAGGTGCAGACGGCTGGTGGTGAGAACTTCAGCGCAGGCCTTGTTGTCAATGCTGCAGGCGCCTGGGCATCGGAAGTCGGCCGGCTTGCAAAGGCCCAACCCATTGCCATCACGCCAAAGCGCCGCTCGGCCATGCTGCTCGACCTGCCGGCCGACTGCGGGCTTGATGGTTGGCCGCTGTGCTTCGGCGCCGGCGAGACGTTCTACTTCAAGCCGATGGGAGGCAGGCTGATGCTGTCCCCGGCAGACGCCACTCCGGTCGACCCGCACGACGCCTGGGCCGACGACATGGCGCTGGCCGAGGCGGTCGAAAAGTTCCAGCAGGTGATCGACTTCGAGGTCACCCATGCCGGCCAGACCTGGGGCGGGCTGCGCTCCTTCGCGCCGGATGGCAACCCGGTTGCAGGCTTTGACGAGGCCCAGGACAATTTCATCTGGCTTGCAGGGCAAGGCGGCTATGGCATCCAGAGCGCGCCCGCGATGGCAAGACTGGCATCGCAACTGGTGAATTCGGGGCGAGTCCCGCCGGATATTGTCGCTGCCGGACTAGAACCGGCGATGATTTCCCCTGCAAGATTCCCCGGCGGCGGTTCAGCAGAGGATTCAAGATGAACGATGGCGGCGTGAGTGTCGGGGAGGCCCTGGTCGGCCTGCTCGAAGCGTATGGGGTCGACACGGTGTTCGGCATTCCGGGCGTCCACAATGTGGAGATGTACCGGGCGCTGCCCCGTTCCCGCATCACCCATGTCCTGCCGCGGCACGAACAGGGCGCCGGCTTCATGGCTGACGGCTACGCCCGCGCCACCGGCAAGCCGGGCGTGTGCTTCACCATCACCGGACCGGGCCTCACCAACATCCTTACCCCCATGGGCCAGGCCTACTCGGATTCCGTACCCATGCTGGTGATCTCCTCGACCCTCGACGTGAAGGACGCAGGGCAAGGCCGCGGAAGGTTGCACGAGATGCGCTCGCAACTCGATGCCGCCGCATCCGTCTCGCAGGTGGCCTCCGTGTGCTACACCGCCCGCGACGTGCAGGACCGCCTGGCCGAAGCCTTCGCCCTGTTTGCATCGGCCCGGCCGCGTCCGGTTTACATCGAGATCCCGCTCGACGTGCTGAAGTATCCGGCCGGCGACGGCTGGACCGCCCGCCAGTTGCCTGGCCGCCCGCGCACCAGCTCCGATACCATCGACGAGATTGCCCGCCGCTTGCGAGCCGCTTCACGTCCGGTGATCATTCTGGGCGGCGGCGCACGCTTTGCCGGCGAAGCCGCAGCAACGATTGCAGAACACACCGGTGCGATGATCTTCACCAGCGTGGCCGCCAAGGGCGCGGTGCCTGGCTCTCACCCTTTGCTGGCCGGCGCATTGCTGGCCAACGACAAGGCGCAACAGGTCATCGAGGCTGCAGACGCGGTGCTGGCCGTCGGCACGGAACTGGCGGAAACCGACCTGTGGGACTACGACCTCAAGCTCGGCAATGGCCTGATCCGCATCGACATCGACCCTGCGTCCCTCGCTCGGCCCTATCCCGCAGCACTGCCCGTCCTTGCAGATGCGGATTGTGCGCTCACCGCAGTCGCCTCGCGCTTTCACGGAAAGGCCGACTTTGCTGCAAGGGCCAGGGACGTCGCCGCCCTGCGCCGTGCCTGCGCGGACGCAGCAGACGGCCAGCGAAAGACAATCGCAACGGTGCTGGAAACGATCCGCGACGCGCTTCCTGCCGATACGGTTATCGCCAGCGACATGACGCAGATTGCCTATGCGGCAAACGAGGTCATGCCCGTCGATCAGCCGAACTGTTACCTCCACCCCGTCGGCTTCGGCACGCTGGGCTATGCGCTGCCTGCCGCAATTGGCGCCCGCGCCGGCGTGCTTGACCGGCCCGTCGTCGCCATGGCCGGCGATTATGGCTTCCAGTACACCTGCAACGAGCTGGGCACGGCGGCGGAAATGGGCAAGCCCCTGCTGGTTCTGCTGTGGAACAACGATGCGCTTGGCCAGATCCGCGACGACATGGTCAACAAGGGCATCCAGCCCAACGCTGTGACCCTGAAAAACCCGGACTTTGCCGCCCTGGCGCGGTCCTATGACTGCGAGGCCATGCAGCCGCAATCGCTGGATGAACTGTCCGGCAGCATTGCCACGGCGCTGAAAGCGCAAGGGCCGGTGCTGATCGAGATCCGCCCGTCCATCGTCAACGGCTAGGGCAATGACGCAGTACGCGGTGGTGTTCGACGTGGATGGGCCGCTGCTGGACCTTGGCCCGGCAGAGGAGCAAGCCTTTTTTACCCCGTTCAAGACGCTGTTCGGCATTGAGGGACTGAGCAACGACTGGGACAGCTACCGCATCCGCAATGACCGCGAGATCATTCACGAGATCCTCGAAGGGCATCTGGGGGAGCGCTTCGAACCGGATCATTATCACGCGTTGCTCGACGAATATGACCGCGAACTCAGTTCGGGCTTCGCGCAGGGACGGCTGAAGGTGACGCCCATTCCTGGCGCCCTGCAATTGCTCGAAACCCTGTCTGCCACAAACGGCCTGTCGCTCGGCATGGCAACGGCAAACATCCGCCGTGCCGCCGAGATCAGGCTGCGCGAGGCCGGTATGTGGGACCATGTGCGCCATCACCCCGGCGCTGCCGATGAAGGCGGCCACAAGCACGAGGTGCTGGCCCGGGTGATTGCAGGACTGAAGCTGCCGCCGGAACGCGTCGTCTATATCGGCGACAACCTGAACGATCTCGAGGCCGGCAAGGTCAACGGCACCCACTTCATCGGCTTCCACGTTGGCGAGGCAAAGCGTCAGCGCCTGCTCGACCATGGCGCGCGCCATGTCACCGGCGATCATCGCGAGACCCTTGCCTTGATCCGCCAGATGCTCAACATCGCGCCATGACTGAACCCAGGCTGCAACTGAACGATGAGTGCCGGGCCATGCTGGCCGGTGATCGCGGACCTGCCACGAAGTTCGCCATGGAACTCGTGCAGCGCGCGGCGCATATCATGGGCGCCAAACGGCTCGTGCCGGTCACCTTCGCCCACATCGACGCCTGCTTCTATGCCGGGCAGGCGCACGTGGACTTCGCCCGGTTCATGCTGGAGGGCGGGGCGAAATTCGCCGTACCGGCGTGGACCAACAATGGCCTCGTCAGCCTCGTCAACACCGACGCCCGCGACCCGGAGACGGAAATGGCCCGCGGCGCGAAGGAACTGATGCAGCTTTACGCCGACCTCGGCTGCCGCACCGTTTGGACCTGCGCACCCTACCAGCTTCCCGGCCGCCCCAAGCTTGGCGACCATATCGTCGTGGGCGAGTCGAACGCTGTCAGCTTCTACAACGCGGTGGTGGGCGCGCGCACCAACAAGTACGGCGACTATCTCGACGTCGCCTGCGCGGTTACCGGCTATGCGCCATTCGCCGGCCTTCACACCGATGAAGGCCGCAAGGCCACCATCCTGTTCGACACCTCCGCCATTCCGGATGAGCTGAAACGGCAGGACATCTATTTCCACTTGCTGGGCACGCTGATCGGCGAACGCGCCGGCCACGCAGTGCCAGCGATAGACTCACTGGACCCGGCCACCGGCGAGGATGCGCTCAAGGCGATCTCCGCCGCCGCAGCCGCCGCCGGTGGCGTCGAACACTGGCATGGCATCGGGCGCACGCCGGAGGCTCCAGACATCGCTACCGCCTTTGGCGGCAAGCAACCGCATCGCGTCGAAACCGTCACGCTCGACGGCCTTGCCCATGCCCGCCGGGAACTGACGTCCGCCAGCGACGGCCCGGTGACCATGGTCGCGCTTGGAACGCCGCATTTTTCTTTCACCGAGTTCGCCGCGCTGGTGCCGTTGATAGAGGGCCGCAAGGTGAAGGACAGCGTGAAGCTCAGCATCTCGACCAGCCGCCACGTGCGCGACCTTGCTGCAGCAAGGGGCTGGATCGACGTGCTCGAAGCCGCAGGTGCGGAAATCGTGGTCGACACCTGCAGCTATTTCTCGCCCGCCATCCGTGGCTGCACCGGCCGCGTCATGACCAACGCGGCAAAATGGGCCTGGTATGCGCCGGGCCAGCTCGGGGTTGAAGTGTGTTTCGGCTCGCTACGTGAGTGCACCGAAACGGCGGTAAGGGGCGAGGTCTGGCGCGACCCGGAGCTTTGGCGGGGGCTCGAATGATTGAAGTGAAGGCCAGAGTCCTGTTCGACGGCCAGGCCTCGGCCGATGTATTGCGGCTTGATGCGCCGTTGAGCTTCTGGGGCGGCTTCGACCCGGCAACCGGCATCATCATCGACAACAACCACCCGCAAAAGGGCCAGTGCATCAGCAGCAAGGTGCTGGTCATGCCGGCCACGCGCGGCTCCGGCGGCACCCCCGGCGGCGTGGCGGAAGCCATCCGCAATGGCTCGGGACCGGCCACCGTCATCATGGGCGAGGGTGATGTCAACGTGATGGTGGGCGCTGCCGTGGCGCGCGAACTTTATGGTCTCACTTGTCCAATTCTCGAGGTGTCGGCCACGGACTATGAGACCGTGGCGGCTGCCCGCCGCCTGCGCATCCATGAAGGCGGCACGATCGTGTTGGACGGTTAGGCCTGCCAGCCTTTCAGCTCTTCCTTGCGCCGCACCATGAACGCCTTCAGCGCCTCGTCCGCGGCCTCGTCCATCGGCGGCTCTTCATAGGCTTCCAGCATCTGCTTCCAGACGCGGTTGGCCCGCTCCGTCGCTGTGCGCGCGCCATCCTCGAACCAGTTCTCGTAATTGCGCCAATCCGACACCATCGGCTGGTAGAACGCAGTCTCGAACCGTTCCAGCGTATGCCCCGTACCGAAGAAATGCCCGCCCGGCTCGACCGACTTGATCGCGTCCACCGCCAGCGCGTCGTCGCTCACATCGAACGGCTTCAGGCTTGCCGCCCATTGCCGGATCATTTCCGCGTCGATGACCGTCTTTTCCAGCGAGGCCGAAAGCCCGCCCTCCAGCCAGCCCAGTCCATGATGCACGATGTTGACGTGCCCCATCACGCAAGCCCAAAGGCTCATCGCGCTCTCATAGGTCGACTGCGCATCGACGCAGTTGGACGCATTCACGTTTGAAGAGCGGTAGGGCAGCCTGAAATGCCGCGCCAGCTGGCCGCCAATGAGCACCGCCTGCACGTATTCCGGCGTGCCGAAGGCAGGCGCGCCCGTCTTCATGTCGACGTTGGAGGTAAACCCGCCAAACAGCACCGGCGCGCCCGGATTGGCCATCTGCGACAGCGCGATCACGCCAAGCGCCTCCGCCGTCTGCTGCACCAGCGCGCCGGCAACCGTCACCGGGCTCATGGCGCCTGCCAGCGTGAACGGCGTGATGGCGACCGCCTGCCCGTGCTCGCCGAAGCACAGCAGGCCATCGAGCAGCTCCTCGTCCACCCGGCGCGGGCTGTTCACGTTGAACGAGGTGACCAATGAGCATTCAGTCTTGAGCTGGTCGATGCTGACGCCACGCGCGATTGCCGCCATCTCGATGGCGTCCATCGCCCTGAACCGCGACACCGAACGCACGAACGCCGCCCGGTCCGTGTAGCGCAGCAGCGCATAGGCATTGTCGAGGTGCCGGGTCGGCACCGGAAGGTCCATCGGCTCCACGATCGACCCGCCCATCATGTGCGCCACGCCAAGCGAATGGTTGAGCTTGACGAGTCGCACCAGGTCTTCGTAGGCGCCAGACCGGCGGCCCTTGTCGATGTCGTTGATATTCGGGGGCGAGCCGACGGTGTTGAAATTGACGGTATTGCCGCCGATCACCGTATTGCGCTGCGGGTTGCGGGCGTGAAGGTCGTACTGCTCCGGCGCCAGCGCCACGAAATGCTGCACTGTGTCCCGGTCCATCCGCACCATGCGGGTCTCCCGGTCCACCTTGCAGCCGTTGCTCGCGTAAATGTCGAGACAGCGGTCCGACAGGATTTCCAGGCCCGCCTCCTCCAGCACCCGGTAAGCCGCATCGACGATGCGCATCAGCTGGTCCTGGCCGATCAGTTCCAGCGGCGGCAGCGGATTGACCAGCGGCGGCAGGGGCTCCGGCAGGCCTGCTCCGCCACGGCCTTCGCGGGCATGTCCACCCCTGCCGCGCCGCCTTGTTCCTTCGCGCCCTGTCATGACTTCGCTCCCGGCATCTGATCTGTCGCAACGCTATGCCCACGTCCCGCCGCAAACATGACAGATAGGGACAGCAAGTTGGCTGCGGGGGACACACATTGACATCCGCACCAATCCACGCTGAAAGCTAGCGCTGAACACGCCGCAGGCAGGCGGCGCATTGCCCGCACGCAGGATTCCGATGACCGCTCCAACCAAGCTCACCCATCTCCGCCAGCTCGAGGCCGAGAGCATCCACATCATGCGCGAGGTCGCCGCCCAGTGCGAGCGCCCGGTCATGTTGTACTCGATCGGCAAGGATTCCGCCGTCATGCTGCACCTGGCCATGAAGGCGTTCTACCCGGCCAAGCCGCCGTTTCCGCTGCTGCACGTGGACACCACCTGGAAGTTCCGCGAGATGATCGAGTTCCGCGACCGGCTGGCCAGGGAACTTGGCTTCGACCTGCTCGTCCACATCAACCAGGACGGCGTCAAGGCTGGCGTCAACCCGTTCTCCGTCGGCTCGGCCAGGCACACGGACATCATGAAGACCGAGGCGCTGAAGCAGGCGCTCGACATGTACGGCTTCGACGCAGCCTTTGGCGGGGCGCGCCGCGACGAGGAGAAATCCCGCGCCAAGGAGCGCATCTTCTCGTTCCGCAACGCCCAGCACCGCTGGGACCCGAAGAACCAGCG
Organism: uncultured Anderseniella sp.; assembly: GCA_964648175.1. Classification (GTDB taxonomy): domain Bacteria; phylum Pseudomonadota; class Alphaproteobacteria; order Rhizobiales; family Aestuariivirgaceae; genus Anderseniella. Next base: position 791 of record CAZYKZ010000095.1, on the reverse strand, counting down.
CCCGGAACTTTGGCGCACCTACAACACCCGCATCAACAAGGGTGAATCGATGCGCGTGTTCCCGCTGTCCAACTGGACCGAGCTCGACATCTGGCAATATATCCGCGACGAGAACATCCCCATCGTGCCGCTCTACTTTGCCGCCGAACGCCCCGTGGTGCGCCGTGGCAACGATCTCATCATGGTGGACGATGACCGCATGCCGCTTCAGCCAGGCGAGACGCCGGAAATGAAGATGGTGCGCTTCCGCACGCTGGGCTGCTACCCGCTCACCGGGGCCACCGAGAGCTCGGCAGACACGCTTGAAGCCATCATCGCCGAGATGCTCGTCACCACCACCTCCGAGCGGGCCGGCCGGGTCATCGACCACGACCAGTCCGCCTCCATGGAAAAGAAGAAGCAGGAGGGCTACTTCTGATGCGCCCGCTGGATCTCACCGCCGACAATATCGAGGCCTACCTCGCCGAGCAGTCCGCCAAGGACATGCTGCGCTTCATCACCTGCGGTTCGGTGGACGACGGCAAGTCCACGCTCATCGGGCGGCTGCTCTATGAATCCAAGCTGATCTTCGACGACCAGCTGGCGGCCCTTGAGGCCGACTCGAAGCGCATGGGCACGCAAGGCCAGAACATCGACTTCGCGCTGCTGGTGGACGGCCTCGCCGCCGAGCGCGAACAGGGCATCACCATCGACGTTGCCTACCGCGCCTTCACCACGCCGAAGCGCAAGTTCATCGTGGCCGACACGCCGGGCCACGAGCAGTACACCCGCAACATGGCCACCGGCGCCTC
>CAZYKZ010000094.1:0-9901 GCA_964648175.1 uncultured Anderseniella sp. | reverse complement strand
AGGCAATTTCCTCCTCGCGCCGGCGCAGGTCGTCACGCGCCTGCTGGGTAATGCCTGTGCGCTCGGCAAGCTCGCGCTCCACGCTCTCAAGCTGGCTCTTGAGGCTTGCAATCTCGGTATCGCGCTGGCTCAGCTGCTTATCGCGATTAGCGATTTCGGTGACAAGCTGTTCGAGCCGGTTGCGGTTGCGCGACGCTTCCGCCATCTGCTCCGCCATGCGCGTCTTGAGGTCGTCCAGACGCAGCTGCAGGCGCCGGCCCTGCATGGCGAACTCGGCCTTGAGCCGGTCGCGATCCGCTTTCAGTTCGGCGATCGCCGACGGCGCGCGGCGCTCTATCCGGCGTTTGCCGAGGCTCAGGCCATAACGCCAGACGCCGCGAATGATCAGCAGGCTCACCAGCAATGCAGCCACGAACCCCAATGCGATGAGCATGATCGTCTCGGTTTGAGACATGAGCTTCCCCCAATTACACCGTTGCGTGTTTCCCTGAAGGCTATGCAGCAAACAACGGGCCACCCCGAGGGGTTATCTTTGCGGTTAAGGTTCTTGAGCTGGTTGAAATGCTTTCAAGACAAAATCTTAGAGCAATGCGGGAAGTATGTGAAGCAGTCTGCGCGCCGTGGCAGCAGTGCCGTGCACGGACTTCAGCGCCAAAATGAAACCGCCGCCTCCGGCATGCGGAGACGGCGGTGTGATACCAGGTTGCCTTGCGGCAGTTCGTCAGAACGGGTTGATCGTCGGGCTTTCGGTGTACTTGAGGTAGCCCACATTCGCGCCCAGCCGTGCGCCCACGCCGGTGCGGATGGGAGCGAGCTTGAGATGCTCGTTGGACTGGAAGTTCACGCCGAGGCCGCCGACGACGTAGGCCGAGCCCTCGACGCCGATGAAGCGGTCAAAGATCTGGCCTTCGTCGGCAATGTTGTAGACCAGCACCAGCACGCGCGAGCCGTTGCCGCCCAGATCGAAGCCCACGGACGGGCCCTGCCAGTAAACCTTCTTGCGGGTGCCATCCTTCATGAACAGCGTGCCCTCGCCATAGCGCAGACCGCCGAAAAAGGCGCCAGCCGCTTCTTCACCGATGATGTATCCTGTCGGCCTGCCGGAACTGGCGAAGACGGACTCGACCGCCTTGGCAAGGCCCTTGGTGGTATTGCCGAACCAGCGGTGTCCGCCTTCGATGATTTCTTCGGGGCTGTAGGTGCTGGAAGCGTCTGCCTGCGAGCCGCTGGCATATCCGGCGCCGCCGTCGTCCCTGGCCGAAAGGGCGAGTGCGGGGGCCTGGAAGCCTGAAATGGCGGACAGGACGGAGATGGAGATGCTTGCAAACGCAGCAAGTGCGAGGATGCGTTTCATGGGTCGTTACTCACCTGGTACTGACAAACTCAAGACTGGCCTTGCCGGAAGGGCGCAGCCGCTATGTCCCGACTATGCAGCAACAGGCGTTAACGCGGCGTATACGATTAACGCGGTGTTTCCCGATTGGCTCAAATGCCACCTTTGGAGACACTGGCGATGAAGGCCGGATTGTCGAAGCCGCGCGCCTGCTTGCCATAGACCAGCGGCACGCCGGTATCAGCCTCCACGACGCTGCCACCCGCGGCAGCGAGGACTGCATGGCCGGCGGCGGTGTCCCATTCCATGGTGCGCCCGAAGCGCGGGTAGAGGTGGGCCTTGCCTTCGGCCAGCAGGCAGAACTTCAGCGAAGACCCTGCTGCCACCGTGTCGGCAATCTGGTTTTCCGCAAGCCAGTGTTCAGTCTTCTCGTCGCGATGTGAGCGGCTGGCAACGGCCTTGCGCCCCGTATCGGGCAGGTCCTGGCAGGACAATTGCTCATAGCTGACAGCATCGTTCCAGGGGGCTTGGGGATCGACGCTGGCCATGATCGCACCGGCATCAGCCTCACCGGCATACATCCGCGACAGTGCAGGGGCGTAGACGACGCCGGCAACCGGATTGCCGTTTCTGATCAGCGCGATATTGACGGTGAACTCGCCATTGCGGCTGATGAACTCGCGGGTGCCGTCGAGGGGGTCTACAAGGTAGAACTCGCCAGTCACTTTCGGCACGGCGCCGCCTGCCACGGCTTCCTCGGCAATGATGTTGGCGCCCGGGTCCAGCGTGCGCAGGCCGTCGAGAATGATGGCCTCGGCGGCGGTGTCGGCATCGGTTACGGGTGATGCGTCTGACTTTTCGGCAACCTCGAAACCCGAGTTGTAGATCGTCATGATGCGCGCCCCGGCGGCATGGGCGATTTGCATCAGGCGGGTCAGCCGGGGTGAGGGTTGATTGGCGCTCATCATGTTGATTCGTCCTGAAAATTCAGCTTTTTGCCTGTTTGCCCGCAAGTCGTGTCCAAGGGCGTAGTGGAAATGTTGAGTCGGAACAAGGTGTTGTTTGCACCTGCTGCATGCGGCTTGGCAGGGGCTTGCCCGGCCCGCTAGACTCGGCGGTGCTGACATGCAGGGAAACAGATGCACAACAAGCGGCAACGAGGGGGCCACATATGAAACTTGATGCTGTCTTGAGCGACATGGACCTGTCGGCACTGCTGTGCTCGAAGGTCTGTCATGACGTGATTTCGCCGGTGGGCGCGATAGCCAACGGGCTCGAGGTGCTTGAGGACGAGCAGGACGAGGAGATGCGCCAGATCGCGCTCGACCTGGTGCGGCGCTCGTCGCGGCAGGCTTCGGCGAAGTTGCAGTTCTGCCGGATCGCCTTTGGCGCGGCAGGCTCAGCCGGTTCAAGCATCGACACGGGCGATGCGGAGGATGTCGCCAAGAAGTTCATCGGCGACGAGAAGGTCGAGCTCGAATGGGCGGTGCCGCGCGAGATCCGGCCCAAGAGCGAAGTCAAGCTGATGCTCAACATGCTGATGCTTGCCATCTCCTCGATACCGCGTGGCGGCAAGATCGTCATGGGCACAGCTGATGGTGGCGCCATTACCGCGACGGCAATCGGCAAGAACGCCAAGGTGCCCGAGAAGACGGTCGCCATGCTGGCTGGCGACGTGCAGGAAGCGGAAATGGACGCGCGTCTGGCGCAGGTCTACTACACGCTCCGCCTTGCAAGCGAGTGCAAGCTCGACCTCAGTGCGGCCCTGTCGGGTGAGGACACCGTAACCTACACGGCAGCAGCCGCAGGCTGACCGGCCGGCCGGTTTATGGCCGGGAAGGGCTGAACTGGCAGGCCCTGCGCATCAGGAAGATGCGCAGGATGATGCTGAGCGAGGAAGCAAGGGCAGCGCCGGTGATGCCGAGAACCAGGGTGAAGGCCACGCTTGCAATCATGTTAAAGGCCAACGATCCGGCAATGATGGCGGCGATGGCCTTCTGTTGGCCCATCACCATCATGCGCTCCTGGATGGGGCCGGCAGTTGCCTGAATGAGGATGCCGCCGGACAGGATGACGACTACCGGAACCGCGCTCGGAAACTCCGGCCCGAAAACGGCAAGGATGAACGGGCTCGTCATGGTGATGATCATCACGCCTGCCAGCGTGGGCCAGAACATCATGCGGCGGCCGCGTTCATAGTGGGTGGTGAAGGCGGTCTGGTTGCCGGTTTGTGTTGCTTCTGACAGCCGGCGGGTTATCGCCGCGCCCACCGCCATCTGCACGAACGAAACGCACGTGACAATCTTGGCAGCGGCAAAGTAGATGCCAACCTGTTCCGGATCGACCATGGCCGAGAGCACGAACACGTCCAGGCTGGTCGCCAGCAGGAAGAAGCCTTGCGCGAACAGCAATGGCAGCGATGCCGTCATCCATTCGCGCACTTCGGTTGTGGCATTGCCCGTGCCGAGCTGCTCACGCACGGGACGGTTCAGCAGGACGGATTGCATGACCAGGGTTGCCAGCGATGCCAGCAGCAGGGCGCCGAGCGCGGTGTCGGCCGAAGCGCTGGACAGGCCGTAGGTGACCATGATCCACACGGCCGCCATCAGCAGGAGCGGTCGTACCACATATGTCGGAGTCAGGCCGCGCAGGGGCAGCGACCGGCTGATGGCGAGGGTTTCCTTCAGATGCGTGATGCACAGCAGCGGTGCGCAGGTCAGCGCGAGTACCGTGGGCATGAAGTAATCCGCCGGAATCCAGTGGCGTGCCAGTACGAGGATGGCGATACCTGCTAGGCAGACGATGGCCGACACGGTGAAGACGAAAAAGCCGGAAAACTGCACGAAACCGCGGGCGTGAGCCAGGTCGCCTGAAATGATGTAGGCGGGCAGGAAACGGTTGGTGGTTTCATTGAAGCCGCAGCAGCAGAACTGGCCGATGCAGGTTGCCAGCACCCAGGCGAAGGCGAAGATGCCGAATTGCTCGGCGCCGATGAACTGGGCCACGACCACCTGCAGCAGGAATGCCGCTGCCACCCCGCCCAGCCGCATGGCATACACGCCCATGGCGGCATTGGAGATCTCGCTGTCTCCGGTACGGCTGCTGATCGAGGCGATCAGCTTGAGGATCAGGCCGGTCAAGGGTGCGGCAGGTGCGTGCGCGTCGGACATGATGGCCTTTCAGCCGTGTTTCGCGCGCTGGCTCCTGTGTCGAACCAGTACACGCATGAATGGTATTGCGCCGGGAATGCACGCGATGTGCCACTCCTGCACGGTTTCCGGGCAGGCGCGGGCAATTGACTGAGAATGGTTAGCAAAATGCAAAAGACCCCCGGCAGGCCTCGCCGGGGGTCTGATTGGGCCCTAAGGGCGCTGGTTAGCGCTTTCAGGTCCGCACGCCGGATGAACGTGTGTCAGGCGGCTTCGTCGGTTTCACGCAGAACGTAGCCGCGGCCCCATACGGTTTCGATGAAGTTCTGACCACCGGCAGCGGCGGCGAGCTTCTTGCGCAGCTTGCAGATGAACACGTCGATGATCTTCAGCTCAGGCTCGTCCATGCCACCGTACAGATGATTGAGGAACATTTCCTTGGTGAGCGTGGTGCCCTTGCGCAGGCTCAGCAGCTCCAGCATCTGGTATTCCTTGCCGGTCAGGTGCACGCGCTGGCCGCCCACTTCCACCGTCTTGGTGTCCAGGTTGACCTGCAGCTCGCCGGTGGTGATGACCGACTGGGAGTGCCCCTTGGAGCGGCGGACCACGGCGTGGATGCGGGCCACCAGTTCGTCCTTGTGGAAGGGCTTTGTCATGTAGTCGTCGGCGCCGAAGCCGAGGCCGCGAACCTTGTCCTCGATGCCGGCCATGCCGGACAGGATCAGGATCGGGGTGTTGATCTTGGCTACCCGCAGGGTCTTGAGCACATCGTAGCCGCTCATGTCCGGCAGGTTGAGATCGAGAAGGATAATGTCGTAGTCATACAGCTTGCCCAGGTCGACGCCTTCTTCGCCCAGGTCTGTCGTGTAGCAGTTGAAGCCGTCTGACTTGAGCATCAGCTCGATGCTTTGCGCTGTAGCAGAATCGTCTTCGATCAGCAGAACTCTCATCCGAAACCTCTTAGTATTCGTGTCCGCACCGGCCCCAGCCCGTGGAACTCATGCCGCCATTTTCGCAGGGTCCTGCAGGACCAGCTTGCTACGCTTGGTTAACTCACCGGTCACATTACGCGCCAAATGGTTAACAAAACCTAATTCGCCGTTAAAAAACACAAACTTCCGGCGGAAGATTGAAGCAACAGGTTGAACGCGGACACTGCCTGTATACTTCAAAAGGCGCCTGGCGGCCTGAAACGCTGGCCGGACCCCGAATCGGAACTTGCGGACAGGGCGGCCTTGCTGGGCCGCACCACCCGGAATCAGCATAGAGGCGCGGTGGCTTTTGCCGTTTACCGCCCCTTAAGCCTGATCGTTCATCATACGCGGGATAACTTGAATCTTCGACGCTAGTTGATTCGATTGACTCTGCCTAGCCGGGCGTCAGGAGAATGTTGCGGGTTCGAGTTCCAGTTTGTGAGTTTTTTAGAGTGAGGCAATTCCATGCGGTCAAAAGACACGCTCATGCGCCTGCAACGTTTCCGGGTGGACGAGAGACAGCGCCAGGTTTCCGACATTGAAATGATGATGGCGGACTTCCGCCGCAAGCAGGACGACCTGGACCAGCAGATTGCTTATGAAGAGCAGAAAACCGGCGTCAGCGATCCAGCCCATTTCAATTACTCCATGACGGCCAAGTCGATCCGCAAGCGGCGTGAAAACCTGCTGGCGACGGTCGACGACCTGCAGGCCCAGCTTGACCGGGCCAAGGCGGAACTCGCAGAGGAAGAGGCCGAGCTGCGCAAGGTCGAGCTGCTGGTCGAGAAGGATGCCTCTCATCGCGGCGGTGACATGAGCGCCATCGGCAAGCCTGCCGGCGCCAACGCGCTGCGTACGGGCCACTGAGCCACAAGGCCTGTCCACACGGGCAGGCGCTGCAACATTGATCAGGCCGGGACGGCGCAAGGGACACGAGCTGTCCGGCGCCCGCCCGGCCTTTTTGCGTCCTACGCGCCGATGCGGTGGCGGGCCAGATCGTCGTAGATGGGACGGGCCTCGTCGGCGATCTTCTGCAGCCGGGATTCGAGCGGTGGATAGCTGGTCTGGGGATCGCCGAACCCGGTCGACTTCCACACCGAATTGTACCAATGCGCCGACCAAACCCCGTCGAATGGCTTCGGCCCGGCCGGCCACGACAGCATCGCCGCATCGAAGCCGATGCCGCAGGCGGCGCACAGCTTCTCCAATACGGCCGCCGGGTTTGCCAGGATGTCCTCGCAGTCGACCACCGGCGGGGCATATCCCAGGTGGTCCGAGACCAGCTTGAACAGGTCCGCCTGGCGCTCGAAGCCGATGTCGGCGAGGCCGACTTCCTCGCGTTTGGCGGCGTAACTGGCCAGCACGCGCTCGGGCGCGCGAATGAGGAACGCATTGGTGGCCTTGAGGCACCAGCGCCAGTCCTGGCCGGGCAACATGTGGTGGGTCATGTGCTTCTGGTAGAAAACCTCGGCGCCATCGGGCAGGGGGGCGAGGCACTTCTCCACCACCGTGTCATAGGCGGTGTCGCCGGTTGCGATCACTTCATCGCCCATCGGGTGGCTGATGCCGGTGGCGCTGAGATAATGGGCGTAGAAGGGCTCGTCCCAGACGATGGTGCGCGGGCGGCTGGCGAACGAATACATCATCGCGGTGGAGATGTTGCGCGGGCCTGACCACATGGCGATGACGGTCATGCGACTGTTTCCTTCAATTGCCCGGCTGGCCGGTGGTTATCGCCATCCAGACTGCCACCAAAGCGAGCAGCAAGGCCATTGCTCGGCGCAGGTTTTCCACGCCCGCCGAACTGGCCATGAGATGGCGGATGCGCGACGCCAGCAACACGATGAGCGCATGGATGGCGGTTGCTGTTGCGGCGTACAGCAGCGTCAGCCACACAAGGGTCAGGACCGGCGGGTCGCCGGGCTGCACGAACTGCGGCGGAACGGTCAGGTAGAAGATCGCCGCCTTGGGGTTCAACAGGTTGGTGACCAGTCCCATGCGGTAGGCCGAACCGTCGCTTGCGATGCGGGGGCCATTGGCCGGATCGCCGTTGCGCCAGATGTCGAACGCCAGATAGAGCAGATAGGCAACGCCGGTCCAGCGCAGCACCTGCCAGGCGAGCGGGGACGACGTGATGAGCCCGGCGGCGCCAAGTGCTGCAGCGAGGCCAATCGTCACGAGACCGGTGGCGACCCCGGCTACCGCCAGCATGCCGGCGCGCCTGCCGCTGGTCATCGACAGGATGGCAAGCCAGGCCATGTTCGGGCCGGGCGTAAGCTCGATGGCGATGCAGGCGATGATGTAGGCTGCGATCATCTGGCGGCCGCGCCCCTGCCTGCGGGTTCAGTGGCTGGCCATCAGTTGGCCAGCTTCGCCAGGGCACTGGCGATGGCCTTGTCGTTCGGCGCAAGCCGGGCGGCGCGCTCGAGCACCTCTGCCGCCTCCGTCTGGTTGCCCATGTCCTGGTGGCAGCGGGCGAGCACCTTCAGCACCGGCACGTTCTCCGGCATCTTCTTCGCGAGATCGTCGAGAATCTCGAACGCCTCGCCGGTCTTGCCCATCATGCCGAGTGCACGGCTCTTGTGAAAGCGCGCTTCCGGGTGGTCCGGCGCAAGGTAAAGTGCTGCGTCCAGCGCCTGCATGCCGGCCTCGGGGTGTCCGGCATCGACCTGGAGGCTGCCGAGGTTGATGAGCGCGCGGACGTTCTTCTTGTCGAGCTTGAGGCATTCCCCGTAGGCGGCCTGGGCCTCGGCTGCCTTGCCGCGATTGTGCAGGACGGCGCCAAGCGCCAGGTGGAAGCCGGGGTGATCTGGCTTCAGTTGTATCGCCCGGCGCGCCAGCTGCTCTGCTTCGGGCAGGGACCGGGTCTTGCCCATTTTCGCGATCAGTTCATCGATCTCGGCGGCGGTGGAGGTTGCAGGCTTGTCTTTGGTCATCGGGCTTTTGGCCTTGCGTGTTTCAGCTGGCGGCAAGCTAGTCGGGGCGGCGAAGCAGTGCAAGGGGTGGGGGTGAGTGGGGGAGTAGGGAATAGCGAGTTGGGAGCAGGGGGGTGCTGAAAGCGAAAAAGGCGCCGCAGCTCCCGAAAGAGCTGCTGCGCCTTTTGTGTCTTGCCCGGGACCGGGGCGCGTCAGTTGACGCGGTAGTCCTGGATGCGCGTGGTGCGCAGGCCCGGCAGGCCATGGCGGTCGATAGAGCGCTGCCAGCTGAGGTATTCCTCAACCGTCAGGCTGTAGCGGCTGCAGGCCTCCTCGAGGGAGAGCAGGCCACCGCGAACCGCGGCGACGACTTCTGCCTTGCGCCGGATCACCCAGCGATGGGTGCCGGGCGGCGGCAGATCTGCAATCGTGAGGGGGCTGCCATCGGGCCCGATGACGTAGTTGATACGCGAACGCAACTGACCGGAATTATTCACAACTTCACCTGATACGCTGGTACTTACTGGAGACCAGCATAGGCCTGCGGTGTTAAAAGAGGTCTAAGCGTGTACAAACAAATGGCAAACGCCGGGGGCAAGATTGCCTCAAAACGGAACATTACCGGCTTTTAATGACCGGCAGGCGCGGCATAAAGATGGTTGCGCGCGCAAGGTCCGACCCCCTATCTAGGGCCCATGAAGCTGAATGATGACATCATCCGCCGGGTACGCGACGCCGTGGGGCTGGACCCTGACGGCGGGCGCACGCTCGTTGTAGCGGCAATGTCGGGCGGGGTGGACTCGACCGTGGTGGCAGGCCTGCTGAAGGCGGCGGGCTATACGGTGGCGGGCATCACGCTGCAGCTTTACGACCACGGCGAGGCCGTGGCGCGAAAAGGCGCGTGCTGCGCGGGTCAGGACATTCACGATGCGCGCAAGGCGGCGGCAGAGCTTGGCATTGCCCATTACGTGCTGGATTTCGAAAGCCGGTTCAGGGAAGCGGTGATCGAGGAGTTCGCCGATGCCTATGTGCGCGGCGAAACGCCGATCCCGTGCGTTGCCTGCAACCAGACGGTCAAGTTTGCCGATCTGCTGAGCCGGGCGAGGGCGCTCGGCGCGGCATGCCTGGCGACGGGCCACTATATCGCCTGCGTCGAGCGGGGCGACGGTTCGGGCCACCGGGACCTGCGCACGCCCGCCGACATGGGCCGCGACCAGAGCTATTTCCTGTTCCAGACCACGCAGGCGCAGGCAGACTATCTGCGGTTTCCGCTCGCCTCGTTCACCAAGGACGAGACCCGGGAGTTTGCCCGCCAGATGGGGCTCGCCATCGCCGACAAGCCCGACAGCCAGGACATCTGCTTCGTGCCGGACGGCGACTATGTGCCGGTGATCGAGCGGCTGCGCCCCGAGGCCGGACAGCCGGGCGATATCGTGCACGAGGACGGGCGCGTGCTGGGACAGCACAAGGGCATAGTGCATTACACCATCGGCCAGCGCCGCGGCATCGGCATCGCGGCGGCCGAGCCGC
>CAZYKZ010000093.1:0-10217 GCA_964648175.1 uncultured Anderseniella sp. | reverse complement strand
GCGCATCGGCCACCGCTTCGGCAATTTCCGCCGTGGCGATCATGCCGATCTTGACGGCGTGGACCTCGATGTCGGCGAACACGGCGTCGATCTGCTGGCCGACGAAGGCGGGCGGTACCAGCTCGATGCCTGTGACGCCTTGGGTGTTCTGGGCGGTGAGCGCGGTAAGTGCTGCCATCGCATAGCCGCCATTGGCGGAGATGGACTTGATGTCAGCCTGGATGCCGGCGCCGCCGGACGGGTCTGAGCCTGCGATGGAGAGGATGTTCGGGATCATGAGCGGGCCTCCTCAATTTCGGCTTTCAGGCGGCGGGCGGCGTCGCGCGGGTCGGCCGCACCGGCGATTGCCGAGACGACGCAGATGCCGTGTGCGCCTGCCTTCAGGGCTTGAGCCGCATGGCCGTGCTTGATGCCGCCAATGGCGACGGCTGGAACCCTGGCCTGCGCGATCAGCCGGGCAAGGCCGTCGAAGCCGATGGGCGCATCGTGGTCAGGCTTCGTGGCGGTGGCGAAGACAGGGCCGATGCCGACGTGATCGACAAAGGCCGGGTCGGGCAGGGTGGACAGGTCGGCCGGGTTGATCGACGTGCCGATGAGGATGTCATCGCCGACGATCTTGCGGACTTCGCGCGCGGGCATGTCCTTGACGCCCACATGAATGCCGTGCGCGCCGATCTGCTCAACGAGGTGAACGCGGTCGTTGATGACCAGAGGCACGCCGGTGCCTGCCAGCGCCTCCTTCAGCTTGAGCGCCAGCGCAACGAACTCTGCGTCGGACGCGGTCTTGTCGCGCAGCTGGACGACGGTAACGCCGCCAGCAACCGCCTCGCGCACAGTGGTCGGGAGGTCGCGATTGGCGCAGTCGGCAGGTCCGGCGACGAGATAGAGCGAAAGGTCGATTGCTGGTTTCATGACAGGGTTACCGTGGCTGCGGCATTGACCGTTTCCGGGTCAAGCGCATGGAGGGCGTCAAGGAAAGCGACGTAGAACGTGCCGGGGTGGCTGGTGGACAGGGCGGCGCGTTCGCCTGCGATGCCATAATAGGCGAGAGCTGAAACAGATGCCTCGAAGGGATCATCGGTGGTGGCGGCGAAGGCCGCGACGATGCCGGTCAAGGCGCAACCTAGGGCGGTGACGCGCGGCATGAGCGGGTGGCCGTTGGCGATTTCGGCGCGGCGGCCGTCAGGCGCGATGACAAGGTCTACGGGACCTGTGACGGCGATAACAGCCTGCGTTGCAAGAGCAAGGCGGCTGGCGGCGGATTCGGCTGCCGATACGCTGTCCCCGGCGTCTACGCCCTTGGCCGAGGCGGATTCTCCTGCAAGTGCGAGGATCTCCGATGCATTGCCGCGAATGATTGCCGGGTTGAGCGCGGCGAGATCGCGGGCAACGCCGGTCCGGTAGCTGGTGGCGCCTGCGCCGACGGGGTCCAGCACCCATGGCTTGCCGTTGGCATTGGCGGTGCGCGCGGCCAGCATCATGGATTCCACCCATGCGGGCGTCAGCGTGCCGATGTTCAGGGTCAGCGCGCTGATAAGCTTGCCGAACTCCTCGACTTCTTCCTTTGCGTGAACCATGGCGGGCGATGCGCCCGCTGCCAGCAGCACGTTGGCCATGGTGGTCATGGCGACGAAGTTGGTGATGTTCTGGACGAGTGGTGCCCGTTCGCGCATCCGCGCCAGTGCCGCACCGTGGTCTATGTTCATGCCGTGCCTCCCTGCCTTGTGAAGGAGGTGGCCCGGTGCGGCAATATACGGGTGCGCAGCGGACGACTTCCTTCGCCGGCATTATCCGGATCAGGTTCGAAGGGTGCTTCTCAGCGCGGGATCACATCCCGTGCGCCCCTGTCGTACGGTTGCCTACATAGCAAGCGGCCGGGCAGGTCTCAAGACCTGGTCATGCCAGGCCGACGTCTTCCAGCCAGATCGGGTTGGTCCAGGCGGCCTTGCCGTGTTCGTCGCGGATCACGACGCGCAGCCACTTTGACGGCGGGCAGGCCAGCCAGTCGTTGTCGAGCTTGGCGAGGTTCAGGGTGGTGCGGGTAATCGACCGTCCGGTGGTGGACACTGTGCGCGACGTGCCACCAAGCACGGTGATGGCATTGACCGGCGAGCACTCGACGGTGAGCTCGCGGCCCTTGAGGTCGAGGCTGTAGATCTGGGGGCCTTGCGACGAGTAATAGGCACCGGACTTGAGCGCCTCGACGAGCGCGTCGGGATCGTTGCTCTCTGCCTTGACCATGACCCAGCCTCCGAATGCATCGTGGTCATGGTCGCGGAAGTGGGCGTCGTCGGTGGCGATGGAGGTGAGCCGGTGGCCCTCGTTCAGCAGCTGGTCCATCAGGTAGAAGCCGCCGCCTCGGTGGTTCTCCACCGCGCAGCCGTGGTTGTAGACCTCGACCGAGTGGGCGAACGACAGGTCGTTGCCGTCGACCATGGAAAGCTGCGACCACTCCGGGTGGGCGATGGAGACGAAGGCGCCTGCCTTTGCTGCGCGCCTTGCCAGCGCCACGCCGTCTTCGCCCTCCATCAGCGGTTCGAAATCCAGTGGCAGGCCATTGGCGACGATGTGCCAGAGCTCGCCCACGGAAGTCTTGGGCGCGTGCAGTTCGGCGCCGATGATGGTGGTGAAGTCGTTGCGGCGCAGGTTGCGGGTGTCGGCAATCGGCCAGTCATAGATCTTCCAGAAGTGGTCCGACAGGCACATGAAGTCATAGCCCGCGCCCCGGTAGGCGTTGATGACGCGCTCCGGTTCCAGCGCACCATCGGACAGGGTGGAGTGGGTGTGGAGATTGCCCCGCCAGAAACGGCCGGGGGCGGAGAAAAGGTCGATGGGGTTCATGGAGATTGGCCTGCCAGACTGACGATGATGACGCGACTTGAAGGCAAATATCGGGGATTTGCAACAACGGAAAGACAAGGTGGTGGTGCAAGGCAGAACGCGGCGAAATTTCCCTCGCCGCGTCCTTCAGGTCGTGATGTGCGCCAGGCTGCTGTCAACGGCAGCGATGGCGCTTCACTTGATCGCTATGAGCGCCCGGCACTCGCTGGGAAGCCAGGCAAGGTTCTGGCGTGGCACCGGCTTTGGACGCGGTATGGGAACGCCAGTGGCGGTCTTTTTCTTGCTCGGCGCGGTCGCCGTCTTCTTCGGCTTGTTCCACGGCTTGTCGGAGTACCAGTAAGCCAGTTCGTCGCCGCACCCGGTGCCATCCTTGGGCCGGGCAGCGCCTTGCGGCTTGCACTTGGGCGAACCCTTCGGACAGCCCATTCGGATGTGGAAGTGGTAGTTGTGGCCGTAAAGCGGGCGAACCTTGGCGAGCCATGCGCCCTTGTTGCCGGCCCAGTCGCACAGCGCCTTCTTGATCGGCGGATGGACAAAGATGCGCTCGACTTCCTTGTAGGAGGCGGCACGCTTGATCAGGCGTGCGTGGGCCTCGGTCCAGCGGCTGGCGTCGATGGTCTTGCGGTCCTTCGTCATGAGCGTGGCCGACATGGTCTCGCGCTCCTTGCGGGACAAGGTGCGGTCAGGCATGGGGGTGAGCCAGATGTCTGCATCGAGACCCAACTGGTGGGAGGCGTGTCCGGTGAGCATCGGGCCGCCGCGCGGCTGCTGCAGATCCCCGACCAGCAAGCCGTTCCAGCCGTCATTGGCCTTGGCTTCGACGGCAAGGCGCTTGATCAGCGCGATAAGTTCCGGATGGCCCCAGGCGCGGTCGCGGGAAGGCCGCATGACCTGCCATGCCGGGCCGTCGGCCGGTACCTGTTCGGCACCTGCAATGCAGCCACGCGAGTAGGAGCCGAACACTTCCGGCCTAAGTGGGGCAGGTCCGACCGCGCGGCCGAAATAGACCTTGGCCGGCACGTAGTCGGAAATTTCCGGCATCGGCGGCTTGGTAATGTCGCCCAGTTGGCCCTTTGTCTGGGCAACCGCTGGTGCGGCCAGCGGCAGGGCTGCGAGCAGCAGGCAGGCAGCGGCTCTCATCGACCGCCGGCTTGATCTATTTCTTTCGGAAGGCATCCAGCGAAACCACCGTTGAATCGTCGTTTGAAGCGCGCGCGCCAGTGGCGGCGCCGTTGTCGTCATTGCTGCCCGCGTCATCCGGACTCGCTGCATCGTCTGCGCCTTCGGCATCTGGCGCGCTGGTATCCGATGCAGGTTGCTCCAGCACACCCGGTTCGAACTGCAGGCCGAACTGGACGGTCGGGTCAAAGAAGCCCTTGATGGCGGCAAACGGGATGACCAGCTTTTCGGGGATATTGTCGAACGACAACTCCACCTCGAACTGCCTGTCGAACACCTGCAGGTTCCAGAACTGGTGCTGCAGGACGATGGTCATGTCTTCGGGATACTTGGCATGCAGGCGTTCGGATATTCTGACACCGGGAAAATTTGTGTCGAAGGAAATGAAGAAGTGATGCTCGCCAGGCAACTGGCCATCACGCATGACGCGCTGCAGGGCCAGCTTGACCACGTTGCGCAGTGCGTGCTGGGCCAGAACGTCATATCGCATCAAGTCTTCAGCCATTGAACCGTCCTGTATCAATTCCGGCCCGGCGCGAAGCCGGACCGATGCCGAATCGTCCGACCACAATACTACGGCAGCAAAGCGCGCGCCACGGGGCCAACAGCCGCGCCAAAGGAGCGGGATTGTCTGTGTCGCAATCAATAACGGCGGGATGTGGGCGATGGTTGCCGGGCAAGTGGGGGCTTCTGTTGCCAGGTGCCCCCGAACCCCGCCTAGACCTGCGACGGCCTAGGGCTTGGATCGAAGCGATCGGACTGCGTTACGCAGCCAGACGTGCTTCCGCATAGTTGTCGTTTGCAACTATTAGGGTAGCCCGATAACGGCGGTACAATGCCGGGCAAAAGCCAATCCTTTACGCCCTCGTCGATCCTGGTTCACCCCCAGCAGATGCTGCCTTGGGGAACTGGTCCACCGGTCTTGCTGCATCGGCAGCATGTGGTGGAGGTGCCGGGTACTGCCCCCGGGTCCGATAGGTTTATTACGATCACCATTTATTGCCATAGCCGGTGCGAACACCGGCACACGCAATATAGGTGTTCACGCGCGCCATTGAAAGGGTCACGGCATGTTGAATGCGCGTAATTCGAAGTGTGGTGAAAGCAGCCGCACGGGGCCGTAGGTTTGGTCCAGACCAACTCTTAGCCGAAAGGAACAAGACCCCATGATGAACCGACGGAACCTGCTGACCGCTGCCATTGCCCTGCCGCTGGCAGTGCCGTTCTCCATGCCTGCGCTGGCTGGCAAGCCCGAGATCTTCACCGGCCTGGTGCCAGGCAAGGGGGCTGCGGGATACGACGTGGTCGCCTACTTCACCATGGGCAAGCCGGTGAAGGGCTCGCCCGACTTCGCGACTGAATGGAAGGGCGCGACGTGGCAGTTCTCCAGCGCGGAGAATCTCGAAAAATTCAAGGCGAACCCGGCAGCCTTCGCACCCCAGTATGGCGGTTATTGCGCTTATGGCGTGGCCAAGGGCTCACTGGTGAAGGGCGAGCCCGAGCAGTGGAAGATCGTCGACGGCAAGTTGTATCTGAACTACTCGGCAGGGGTTCAGAAGACATGGGCAAAGGATGCCGCCGGTAATATCGGCAAGGCTGACGGCAACTGGCCAGGCCTGCTCAAGTGATGAGGTCTGATCAATTGCCCACGCGTCTTTCATGAGTGGGCAAATCTGTTAGACTGAACTGCAGGGTTCGGGCAAATCCGGACCCTGTTTCGTCATTCAAGTTAAACCGGAGGGGAAGACGACATGGCTGACAATTCCAGCTATCACGCCGATATCGAGAAGTACGTTGGCAGCGTGAACGCAGCCGCAGTGGATTCGATCGTGAAGTATTGCGGCATTGCGCTGCGCTCGCGCGATGCATCGCTGGTGTCCTGCACGGACCCGGAAGAACTGGGCCGCGTACGCGACGGCTTCGCCTCGAAGAAGCTTGGCCTGTCAGCCGATGCTGCCGACAAGGCGATGGCCGCAGTTTGCGAGAAGATGAAGGCTGACAAGACCAAGCCGCGGGTCACCTTCTATTACCTGCTGGCGCAGGAAACCGGCACCATGGGCGCGCTCGCCTGAGGTTGTGCTGC
Source organism: uncultured Anderseniella sp. (assembly GCA_964648175.1). Lineage (GTDB taxonomy): Bacteria > Pseudomonadota > Alphaproteobacteria > Rhizobiales > Aestuariivirgaceae > Anderseniella. Next base: position 4,114 of record CAZYKZ010000093.1, on the reverse strand, counting down.
CGCCCGGAAGGGCTAGCTGTTGATGGCCGCCGGCATTGATTTGCCGGCGGTTTGCTTTTGGGGCTAGCCTCAGCCTTTCCAGATGTGACGGAGAATCAGGCCATGCGGCAGTATCTCGATCTGCTAAGGCACGTGCGCGAGACGGGCGTGCGCAAGGAAGACCGGACCGGTACAGGGACGCTGTCTGTGTTTGGTCACCAGATGCGCTTCGACCTCGCCGATGGTTTCCCGGTGCTCACCACCAAGCGGCTGCACCTGCGCTCGATCATCATCGAACTCCTGTGGTTCCTGCGCGGCGACACCAACATCAAGTGGCTCAACGACAACAAGGTGACCATCTGGGACGAGTGGGCCGACGAAAACGGCGACCTTGGGCCGGTCTACGGCCACCAGTGGCGCTCCTGGCCGGCGCGCGACGGATCGACCATCGACCAGATCGCCAACGTGGTGGAGCAGATCAGGACGAAGCCGGACTCGCGGCGGCTGATCGTGACCGCCTGGAACCCGGCGGACGTGGACCGCATGGCGCTGCCGCCGTGCCATTGCCTGTTCCAGTTCTACGTGGCCGACGGCAAGCTGTCGTGCCAGCTTTACCAGCGTTCAGCCGACATCTTCCTCGGCGTGCCGTTCAACATCGCGTCCTATGCGCTGCTGACGCACATGATGGCGCATGTGACAGGCCTCAAGCCCGGCGAGTTCATTCACACGCTTGGCGACGCGCATTTGTATCTCAATCATCTCGAGCAGGCGGACGAGCAACTCAAGCGCCAGCCGCATGCGCTGCCAAAACTGGTGTTGAAACGGGACGTCAAGGCAATCGACGAGTTCGAGTACGAGGACTTCGAGATCGTCGGCTACGAGGCGCATCCGCACATTGCTGCGCCGGTGGCGGTATGACGGTTTCGGTGCGTCCTGCGCGGCCCGGTGATGGCGAGGCGCTGCACCGGCTGGTTGTCGCGCTGGCCGAGCACCAGAAGGAGGGGCACCTGGTCACCTCGACACCGGAACAGATTGAAGCGGCGCTGTGCGCGGACGACGAGCGGCAGGGATGTTTCGTCGCCGAAGCCGATGGCGTCATTGTGGGGTTTGCCTACTGGTATACGCTGGTGACCACGTACACCGCGCAAACCAAGCTCTACATGGAAGACTTGTGCGTGTTGCCCGAGGCGCGCGGCAAGGGCGCCGGATTGGCATTGATGCGGGCGCTGGCGCAATTGTGCATGAAGCGTGGATACCGGCGGTTCGAGTGGCTGGCGATGGACGACAACGAGGTCGGCAAGGCGTTCTACCTGCGCATCGGCGGCAAGGTGAAGCGCGGCGCCGAGACCTGGCAGATGTGGGGCGATGAAATCAGGGTGCTGGCGGAAGGATGACGGCATGAGAGTGAGTGCAGTAGTGGCCGCGTCGGACAACAACGTCATCGGCAAGGATGGCGGGCTTCCATGGCATGTCTCGTCGGACCTCAAGCTGTTCAAGGAAATCACCATGGGCAAGCCGGTCATCATGGGCCGGCGCACCTGGGAGAGCCTGCCGAAGCAGCCTTTGCCGGGGCGGCGCAACATCGTCATTACCCGAAACCCCGACTATGCCGCTGAAGGAGCGGACGTGGCGGGTTCCATCCACGAGGCGCTGGCCATGTGCGAGGGCGAGCCTGAAGTGTCGATCATCGGCGGCGGGCAGGTCTACGAACAGGCAATGGACCGGACCGACCGCATCTATCTCACCCGCATTCATTTGACGGTGGACGGCGACACGTTCCTGCCGGAGTTGCCGGAGAACGAGTGGCAAGAGGTGGAGCGGCGCGAGTTTGAGAAGGGCGAGAGGGATGATGCGGCGTTCACGCTGGTCGTTCTCGACAGGGTGAAGCATGGCTGATCCGGTCATCGTGATCGTCGGGGCAGGGGCTGCGGGCGTTGGCGCAGGGCTGGAGCTTCAGGCGCGCGGCATCCCGTTCGTGATACTTGAAGCGCAGGGCCGGGTGGGCGGGCGCGCTTACACCGACAAGACCTCGCTTGGCGTCGCCTGGGACCAGGGATGCCACTGGATGCACTGTGCCGATGTGAACCCGCTCGTTGCATGGGCCGACCGGTTGGGTGCCGACTATTTCAAGGATCGGCGCGACGACTGGTTCGGCGTTTGGCGCGATGGTGCGTGGCTGGACAAGGCCGGGCGGCAACGGGTGCTTGATGAAACCTGGGCGCCGATCATGAAGCTTGCCGAAATCGGTGAGCGGCAAGACGACGTGCCGTTGTCGGAGGTCATGGACCTGTCCGGCCAGCAGGGCGGGCTGTTGCGCCACTGGCTGCAGCTCATGTCCAGCGGCGACCCGGAGGCGGTGTCGGCGCGCGGCTATGCCGACTACGAGGACACTGAGACGAACTGGCCGGTCGGGTCCGGCTACGGAGACCTGATCGAGCGGATGGCAGCTGGGCTGCCGATACGGTTGAACACGGCGGTGCGGTCCGTGGAGCAGGGCGCGGGGCGGGCGGTGGTGACACTGGCCGATGGCAGCAGCCTGACGGCGACGGGCTGCATCATCACGGCCTCCACGAACGTGCTCAATTCGGGCGCGATCAAACTTGGGGCAGGGCCAGCGCGGGACCTGCTTGACCTGGTGCAGGACGTGCCGTGCGGGCACTACGAGAAGATTGCCGTCAAGCTTGGCGGCGATCCCTTCGCAATCGAGGGGCATCGCGGCGGCAGCGTGCAGTTTGCCGACAACCATATCGTGAATTTCCAGATCGGCACCTACTGGCCCGGGCTGGCAATCGCGCATCTTGGAGGCTCGCCCGCGAAGGAACTTGCCGCCGCCGGGCCTGCCGCCATGCGGGAGCTTGCCATGGAGGGGCTGGCGGCCGGTTGGGGTGCGGGCGTTCGCAAGCTGGTGGAGGACATGGCGGTGACAGGCTGGACGGACAATCCGCACGTGCGCGGCGCCTACAGCTACGCCAAGCCTGGCTGTGCGCATCGCCGTCACGCGATGATCGAGGCCGATACGGGCAACGTGGCATTTGCCGGCGAGGCATTTTCGCGCAAGTGGCAGGCAACAGCGCACGGCGCCTACCAGTCGGGGCGGGATGTTGCAGGCCGGATGGCAGACGGGCTAAAGCTCTCGTCATGAGCCTCGCGGAAGACATTGTTGAGCGTGATGACGGCACGGGCGGGCCAAGCCTGTTGCATGGCGCGCCCGACAGCGTGTCGTTCAACAAGCTGCGCAAGCGGCTGGTGCGGCAGGTGCGCCAGGCGCTGGATGACTTTTCGATGATTGGTGGGCAAGCGGGCGAACGCTGGCTCGTGTGCCTCTCTGGCGGCAAGGACTCCTATGCGCTGCTGGCCATCCTGTCGGACCTCAAGTGGCGGGGGCTTCTGCCGGTGGACCTGCTGGCATGCAACCTGGACCAGGGCCAACCGGGGTTTCCGAAGCACGTGCTGCCCGACTTCCTGTCGGCGCACGGCGTTGCCCATCGGATCGAGTACCGCGACACCTATTCCATCGTGACGGAGAAGGTGCCGGAGGGCGCGACCTATTGCGCGCTGTGCTCGCGGCTGCGGCGGGCGAACCTCTATCGCATTGCGCGGGAGGAAGGGTGCTCGGCCATCGTGCTGGGGCATCACCGAGAGGACATCCTCGAAACGTTCTTCCTGAACCTGATGTACGCGGGCCGGCTGGAGGCAATGCCGCCGAAGCTGCGCAATGACGAGGGCGACCTGATGGTGCTCCGGCCGATGGCCTATGCGGCCGAGGACGACATTGCGAAGTTCTCCGCCGCGCTGCAGTTTCCGATCATCCCGTGCGACCTGTGCGGGTCGCAGGACGGGCTCAAGCGCAATGCCATGAAGGCCATGCTGGAAGAGATGGAGCGGCGCCAGCCGGGGCGCAAGGACACCATGCTGAAGGCGCTTGCCAACGTGAAGCCCGGACATTTGCTGGACCGGAAACTGTTTGACTTTTCAGGGCTTTAGCAGGATTTGTCCGAATATTGAGTCAACTGTGGCAACGAAAAAGCCGCGCCCGGAGGCGCGGCTTCGTTGTTTGCGGGACGTGATGGCGGCTTAGCCGGCCATCCACCAGCGCTCGCCGTTCTTGTGGCCGTCGAGTTCCCAGTTGTTGGCC
>CAZYKZ010000092.1:0-10315 GCA_964648175.1 uncultured Anderseniella sp. | reverse complement strand
TGTACACAGAACGGATGACCGGCATCCGGTCGAGCGTGCGTTCGCCGAAGTTGATAAGCGTGCGGCCAACGAGGTTCGCTGCCAGCGCGCCCACGATGGTGATGGCAATCAGCGCCGCCACAAGCCCAACGCCCGGCACCGGGAACGGCAGATAGTGGTCAGGGTTGTAGATGTCGGGAATGAAAGGCTTGATCCAGCCGTCCACCAGCGACACGAACCACCACACCAGCCAGATGGTGATTGCGATAGGCGCCGTGACCACGAGCCCGGTCAGAAAATATGTGCGTACTCGTCCAAGCATTGAAAGGCCGGATTATCCAGAAAAACCCCGGTTTGACCGCTGAGGATCGTCAGCAAGGAAGCTGATGGAAGCAGGCATAGCACGGCCTGCCGGGGACTGCTACAAGGCAATCCAACGCATGCCTTCCGGCAGGAAGAAATCCGGTGCCAACCACCCGTCAGACCTTCATCAACCTGTTGCTGAAAGCGCTTGGCTTCATGTTCGTGGGGCTGGGACTTGCTGGCGTGTTCCTGCCGCTGTTGCCCACCACGCCGTTTCTGTTACTGGCCGCGGGCTGTTTTGCCCGATCATCGCCGGCCTTTCATGACTGGCTGCTGACCCACAGGCTTCTGGGACCCTATATCCGCGACTGGGAACGGGACCGGTCGATCCCGTTGACGGCCAAGGTGACGGCTGTCTCCATGATGGCTGCAAGCCTGTCGTGGATGGCTTTTGCAAGCAATGCCCCCGCCATCGCGGTCTGGATGGCGGGGGCGCTGTTGTCCTGCGTGGCGGCCTGGATCATCACCAGGCCAACGTCGAAGCGATAGGCCTCAGCTGGCGCGGGCTACGAAGCAGTTCGTGCCCTTGCGCTTGAGGTTGCGGCAAAGAGAGGCCGCGTCCTGCTTGCTTTCGAGCTTGTGTACCCTCAGCCGGAAATAGATGCCCTGGTCGCCGAGGTCGGCCTTGACGACGGCAGCTTCGGCGCCGTCGAGAAGCGAGCCATGACGAGCCTTGATGCTGTCCCAGTTTTGCCAGGCGCTGGCGGCATCGCGCTGCGAGACGAGCTGAACGGTCCAGCCTTCCAGCTTCTCGCTCACCTGCTGATCCAGCGCATGCTGCGCAAGGTTGGTCGTGCCGGTTTCCGGCGCTGGCGCGGAAACGGGTTCGACCCTCACGTCCATCGCTGCCACGGCTTGAGCCGGCTTGCCCTCTTCAACGACAGGCGTGCTCGACTCTGGCACCGGCCCCACGTCGGCCACGGAAATTGCCTCCGGCTTCTGCGGGAGCGGTTTCACAGGCGTTGCACGCTCGGCAGCTGCAACAGTGACGCCCGGCTGGTCCGGCTTGATCCGGCTCAGCAGCGACGGCGGCGGAGCGACAGGCTCTTTCCGCTCAGCCTTGGCGACTGCAATGGCTGGCGACTGCGTCGTTCCGGTCACGATATTGTCGGCCATCAGGTTTTGCGCCGGCAGCACCGCAAGCTTGATCTGCCGTTCCGTCGGATTGGCGGGCGCGTCGACGCCAAGCTCGCTGAGCTGTTCGCGGGTCGGCTTGAAGTCGGGCTTGATGGCATAGGCGCGAAGGAATGCGGCGGTCGCCTCGTCCTTGTGGCCAAGTTCCTTGAAGGTCAGCGCCTTGCCGTACCATGCCAGGTGCTCATGCCGGTAACCGGCGGAGATGGCGCGGGAATAATCGATCAACGCGTATTCGTACTGGCCGGATTCACGCAGCGCGTTGGCCCGGCTGTAGAATGCCTCGGCCATGTGCGGATCGAGATAAAGTGCGTTGGTGAAGTCGTCGACCGACGCAAAATTGTTGTTGAGGCGGACGTGCGCCAGTCCGCGATTGTACAGCGCGACCGCCCGGGTCTTTGCATTCAGGGCATCGAGGCGCAGCGCACTTGAATAGTCGGCCACGGCATCTTCGTAGCGCTCAAGCTTTTGCAGGCCGAGCGCCCTGTTGAGCAGCGCCATCGCCCGTTCGGCGACGGGCGTGTCCGGGTTGTCGATGATCGATGTGTATCCGGCAACCGCTTCGTCGGCCTTGCCGGAAACAAGATTTGCGTATGCCTGCTGCATCACAGCAGACGAGGACTGGGTTTCGGCGGCTGCGACACCGGTTGCAGCTACACCCGTAGCCAGGAACACGGCACAAACAGACGCAAGGAGTACTGACTTCTTCATGACACCGATCTTGCCGGGTCATGGTTAAACAATAGCTAAGCAGAAGAAGAAAATTTTGGGTGTCAGCCAGGCGCTATTCAACTGTGACAGACTTGGCGAGATTGCGGGGCTGGTCCACATCCGTGCCCATGAATACGGCGGCGTGATAGGCCAGCAACTGCATGGGCACCGCGTAAAGCATCGGCGAGATGAACGGATCGGCCTCGGGCACGGCGATGGTCTCGAACGCATCGGCGCCATGCTCGCTCGCGCCGGTCTCGTCGGTTACCAGTACGATCTGTCCGCCACGCGCGGCCACTTCCTGCATGTTGGAGATGGTCTTGTCGAACAGGCCATCGCGCGGCGCAATCACCACCACCGGCACATGCTCGTCGATGAGCGCGATGGGGCCATGCTTGAGCTCGCCTGCGGCATAGCCCTCGGCGTGGATATAGGAAATTTCCTTGAGCTTGAGGGCGCCTTCCATGGCGATCGGGAAGTTGATGCCACGGCCCAGATAGAGCACGTCGCGCGCCACGGCGATCTTGCGGGCGACTTCCTCGATGTGGCCTTCCAGCGACTTCATGCCGGCCATGATGCGGGGCAACCCGACGAGCGCCTTGACCAGCCGCTTTTCCTCTACGGCGTCTATGACACCGCGCGCCTTGGCGGCTGCGATGGACAGGCAGGCGAGTACCGTCAGCTGACAGGTGAATGCCTTGGTCGAGGCCACGCCGATCTCGGGGCCTGCGTAGGTCCGCAGAACGGCGGAGCTTTCGCGCGCGATGGTGGATTCCGGCACGTTGACGATCGCCATAACCTTCTGGCCCTGCGACTGGCTGTAGCGGGCAGCGGCAAGCGTATCTGCGGTCTCGCCCGACTGGGAGATGACGATGGTGATGCCGTCCTTCTGCAACGGCGCTTCGCGGTAGCGGAACTCCGATGCGATATCGACCTCCACCGGCAGGCGCGCAATCTGCTCGAACCAGTACTTGGCCGTGAGCCCGGCATAGAACGCCGTGCCGCAGGCGGTGATGGTCAGGCTGGGCACCTTGGCAAAGTCAAACGGCAGGTCTTCCGGCAACCGGATGGTGTTGTCGGCAAAGTTCACATACTCGCCGAGCGTGTGCCCGATGACCTCCGGCTGCTCCTCGATCTCCTTGGCCATGAAGTGGCGGTGATTGCCCTTGTCCACCAGCATGGTGGAGGCTTGCGAGAAACTGACCGGGCGCTCGACGGGCTGGTCGTTGGCGTCGAAGATCTGCGCGCCGGCACGGGACAGGATGACCCAGTCGCCGTCTTGTAGATAGCTCACCCGGTTGGTGAATGGCGCCAGCGCCACGGCATCAGAGCCGAGGAACATCCTGCCGTCGCCATGGCCCACGGCCAGTGGTGCGCCCTGGCGGGCGCCGAACATGAGGTCGTGCTCGCCCTTGACGAGGATGCCAAGCGAGAATGCGCCTTCCAGCTGCTTCAGCGTCTTGCTGACTGCTTCGCGCGGCGTCATTCCGGACTTGAGCTTCTGGTTGATCAGCTGCGCCACTACTTCGGTGTCGGTCTCGGTTTCAAAAACCACGCCGTCATCCATCAGGCCTTCCTTCAGGGGGCGGTAATTCTCGATGATGCCGTTATGCACGATCACCACGTCACCGGCCTGGTGCGGGTGGGCATTGGTTTCGTTCGGCGCGCCATGGGTGGCCCAGCGCGTGTGACCGATGCCGGTGGTCGCCGTCCAGCCGTTGCCGGCTACCTTGGCGTACAGGTTTTCCAGCTTGCCCGGCGCGCGGACGCGGTCGATATCGCCATCACGCAAGACGGCGATGCCCGCCGAGTCATAGCCCCGGTATTCCAGCCTGCGCAGCGCATCCACAAGCTGCATGGCCACAGGTTCGGTACCCAGAATGCCAACGATCCCACACATCCCCGATCAATCCTTCCTAGAGGCGGCTTTCTTGCGCTCGCCCTGAACCTTGTTGTAGCGATCCGCCCAGCCTGCGCGGTTCTCCTGCCGGCCCCGCGCCACGGCCAGCGCCCCCGGCTCGACATCGCGCGTGACCACGCTTCCCGAACCGACATAGGCCCCGTCGCCAATCTTCACCGGCGCCACCAGGGCCGAGTTCGACCCGATGAACGCGCCTGCACCAATCTCGGTGCGGTGCTTGAAGAAGCCGTCGTAATTGCAGGTGATCGTACCTGCCCCGACATTGGCCTTCTCGCCCACGTGGGCGTCACCGACATAGCTCAAGTGGTTGACCTTTGCCCCCTTTTCGAGCGAGGCGTTCTTCACCTCGACGAAATTGCCGATCTTGACGTTGCTTGCAAGTTCCGTTCCCGGGCGAATGCGGGCGTAGGGGCCAAGTTCCACCGCCTCGCCGATCACCGCGTTCTCGATGTGGCAGAATGAATGGATCACCGAATTGTCCCCAATCCGGACGTTGTCTCCGATGACCACATGAGGCTCGATGATGACGTCAGTCCCGATCACCGTATCGGCGCTCAGGAACACCGTCTCGGGCGCAATGAGCGTTGCGCCCTCCTCCATGGCCTTCAACCGATAGCGGCGCTGGAACTCCGCCTCCACGGCAGCCAGTTCGGCACGGGTGTTGACGCCCTGGATCTCGTTCTCGGGGCACGTCGCCAGCGCCACCCTGGCCCCGGCCTCGTTCGCCAGCGCAACGATGTCGGTCAGATAGTATTCGCCCTTGGCGTTGTTGTTGCCAATCTTCGGCAACAGCGTGCGCAGCAGGTCCGCATCAAACGCCATGACGCCCGAATTGCACAGGGTGATCTTGCGTTCCTCATCCGTGCAGTCCGCATGCTCGCGGATGGCCAGCACTTCCGCGCCATCAGGCGACGTCAGCAAACGCCCGTAACCTGTTGGGTCAGCGGCATTAAATCCAAGGACAGCCATGCCGGCGCCTGCCGATACGGCGGCCGTCATGGTTTCCAGCGTCTGCTGCCGCATCAACGGGTCAGCCCCGAACAGCACCAGCACTGTGCCGGAGAAGCCCTCAAGCGCTGGCAATGCCTTGCCGACCGCATCGCCGGTGCCGCGGGCCGGCGACTGAATGGCGATGCTGGCGGAAGGCTCATGCGACTTCACCTCCGCCTCGATGGCCTCTGCACCGTCGCCGACAACGGCAACGATGCGGCGCGCGCCCATTGCACGTGCGGCGCATACCACGTGGCCGACGAGCGTACGGCCGCCTGCCTTGTGCAACACCTTGGGCAGCTTCGAGCGCATGCGCGTTCCCATGCCCGCCGCCAGCACGATGCACGCAACTTCTCTCATCGGCATGTTGCCTCGATCACGAAATTTCCCCCTGTTTGGCGCGATTCCGGCGCCATTACCAGTGCGGAAGCTTAAGCCGGATTTCTTGAGGATTCATTTAGGTGCAATTAAGGCTGCAACCCAGGCTCTGCCCTGGCGCTGCCGTCTGCAACGCGCGTCAGCAGGATGATGGGCACCAGAGCAATCGCCACAATGACAAGCGAACCGGTGGCTGCCTGTTCAAGCCGTTCGTCGGATGCAAGCTGATACACCCGCACCGCCAGCGTATCAAAGTTGAACGGACGCACGATGAGCGTTGCCGGCAGTTCCTTCAGCACATCGACGAAAACGATCGCCGCCGACATCAGCATCGACCGGTTGAGCAACGGCAGATGAACTTGCGTGATGACCTGCCGGCGCGTGCGGCCCAGGGTGCGGGCCACATCGTCGATGTGCGGCGGAATGCGCTTGAAGCCTGTTTCAATGGCGCCGTTGGCAACGGCCAGGAACCGCACCAGATAGGCGTAGAGCAGTGCCAGCATGGTGCCCGAGAAAAGCAGACCCGTGGACAGCCCGAACCGGCTCTGCATCTGTGCATCGAGCCAGTTGTCGAAAACGCCAAGCGGGATGAGCACGCCAACGGCAACAACGGTACCGGGGATGGCGTAACCAAGCGTTGCCAGCCGCACCAGCGGGCCAGCAACCGCACTGCGCGAGCGCAGGCAATACCCGGTCAGCACGGCGCAGGCCGTGATCAATACAGCAGAGGTGCCGGCCAGCAGGAAACTGTTGCTTGCATAGCTCAGGAACCTCGGTCCCAGCAGTTCATCGCCGCCGTCCAGATGCAGTCTGAACAGGATCAGCACCGGCAGGACGAACCCCAGCAGCACCGGCAGCGTGCAGGCAATGATGGCCAGCGCCGCACGCCAGCCACGCAGGCGCACCGGCATCGGCTTGGTCTGCCGGCGGGACGTATCGTGAAAGGCCTGCCGGGAGCGCGACCATTGCTCAAGCGTCACCAGCAGGAACACGAACATCAGCAACGCGGATGCAAGCTGGGCGGCGCCCACGCGGTCGCCCATGCCGAACCAGGTCCGGTATATCGCAGTTGTAAAGGTCTGAACGCCGAAATACTGGACGGTGCCGAAATCGGCCAACGCCTCCATCAGGGCCAGCGCCAGCCCCGCTGCAATGGCCGGGCGCGCCATGGGTAGCGCTACCGTGAAGAACACCCGCCAGGGCCCCCGCCCCAGCGTTCGGGCTACGTCCAGCAGGCCACGGGATTGTTCGAGGAAGGCATTGCGCGCAAGGAAATACACATACGGATACAGCACCAGCACCAGCATCAGGCTCACGCCCCACAGGCTGTGAACCTCTGGAAACCAGTAGTCGTCGCGCGTCCAGCCGGTCATGTCGCGAAGCGCAGTCTGCAGCGGACCGGCAAACAGCAGGAAGTCGGTATACGCGTAGCCAATGATGTAGGCCGGCATGGCGAGAGGCAGCAGCAGCAGCCATTGCAGCATGCGCGAGCCCGGAAAACGGCACGCACTGACCAGCCAGGCCGTGGCGGTTCCTACAATCGCCGTGCCCAGTCCGACGAACACGATCAGCCCGAGCGTATTGAGCAGCAGTTCCGGCAGCAGCGTCGTGGCCAGATGTCCGATCGAACCGCCTGAAGACGAAAACAGGCTGGCGACCACGGCCCCGATCGGCAGCAGCACCAGCAGCGCAAGCACAACCGTACCCACCACAACGCCATTGGGGCGGGCCTTGCGGACCCACCCCGAAAAGCTGCCGCCAGCGCGTCTGTGCGGCGTTGTACCGGTGCTTGCCGTCATCCGGCACACCTGCCGGCTGGCGGCGCCCCGCACCTGTCAGCGATCATTACTTCCAGCCCGCCCGATCCATGATCTGCACTGCCTCGGCATTCAGCGCCGCATATTTCTGCGCATCAAGGGTGTCTTCCTTGAAGTTGCCGAAGGTGTCCAGCGGCGCGGGCAGCTTGACGCCTTCGACCACCGGGTACTCGACATTGCCCGAGGCGAACAGCATCTGAGCTTCGTCGGACACGAGGTATTCGAGGAACTTGACGGCGCCCTCGACATTCTTCGCGTGGCGGGCAACGCCGCCGCCGGAGATATTCACGTGGGTGCCGCGGCCATTCTGGTTGGGAAACACGATCTGGACCTTCGACGCGATCTCCCGGTCTTCCGCATTGTCCGAAACGATCAGCCTGCCGAGATAGTAGCTGTTAGCCACAGCCACATCGCCCTCGCCTGCTGCCACGGCCTTTATCTGGTCCGTATCGCCGCCCTTTGGTGCGCGCGCCATGTTGGCCACGATGCCACGCGCCCAGGCTTCCGCCTGCTCAGCGCCGTCCGCGGCGATGATCGAGCCCATCAGCGACTGGTTGTAGATGTTGCCGGACGAGCGGATCAGGAGCTTGCCCTTCACCTTTTCATCTGCGAGCGACTCGTAGGTCGGCACGTCCTCCGGCTTCATCCTGTCCTTGGCCACGACGATCACGCGCGCGCGCTTGGAGAAGCCGAACCAGCTGCCATCGGGATGGCGCAGGTGCGCCGGGATTGCCTTGGTCAGGGTATCGGATGTCACCGGCTGGAGCAGGCCATCCACGTTGGCGCGCTCGATGTTGCCGGCATCGACAGTAATGAAAACGTCGGCCGGTGAGTTGGCGCCTTCCGCCTTCATCCGCTCGATCAGTTCTTCTGCCTTGGCCTCGATCCGGTTGATGCCGATGCCGGTGAGCTTGGTGAAATTGGTGTAGAATGCCTCGTCCGTATCATAGTGACGGGACGAATAAAGGTTGATCTCGTTGGCGGCGCGCAGGATGGATGGCGCAGCCAGCAGGCCTGCCGAGGCGGCGCCAGCGGCCAGCAGGTGACGGCGGTTCAGGTTGATTGCAGACATGCCGATTTCAGCTCCAGTTTCGATTTTGATAATCCGACTAAATCAGTCGGAAATATCTTTGGCAAGGGAAATACACCCTGCCGCGACAATCTGGCAAGCCCTAACATGCTGAAAACAAACGATTTTAATTGGAATAATTCCAAACTACGACGGTCCGGAGCGGCGCTCGCCGGCTGCTAAGCACTTGCATCCGCAAGGATAATTTCGCTGGCACGCTGCCCGATCATCATGCTTGGCGCGTTCAGGTTGCCGCTCACAACGAACGGCATGACCGAGGCATCCGCCACCCTCAATCCCTCAAGGCCGTGGACCTTCAAGCGGGCATCTACAACGGCAGCAGCGGTGTCTGGCCCCATCCGGCAGCTGCCACTGGGGTGATAAATCGAGTAGCAGCGGTTGCGGATATCATCTTCGAGAGCCTTATCCGTGGTGACTTCAGGCCCGGGCGCATACTCGCGCTCGATGATGGCGTTGAGAGCCGGCGCAGCAGCCAGACGGCGCAGCAGGTGCGCACCTTCCACCAGTTCCTGCAGGTCATCGGGATCAGACAGGAAGTTGAACTGAATGGCCGGCGCCGAGTCCATGCCGGGACCGGCAATGGTGATGGCGCCGCGGGACTTGGGCCGCATGTTGCAGACGCTCATCGAGAACGCTGCATAGGGGTCTGGCTGGCCCATGCGCCCAGGCGCGCCGGGCACGAGGTCGCGGCTCAAGGGAGAGAAGTAGAGCTGCAAGTTTGGCGCAGGCCGTTTAGGAGATGATTTCAGGAACCCGCCGGCATGGGTGGTCCCTGTGGACAGGGGGCCACCGCCTGTCAGCAGATAGCGGATGCCGGCCTTCAACTGCCCGAACCTCGAGTGCAGGTCCTGGTTCAGGGTCGGCACCCTCGAGCGGTATTTGATGTCCCAGGCGACGTGATCCTGCAGATGCTGACCGACGGCAGGCAGATCGTGCAGCGGCTCCACGCCGCATGACTTGAGCGCCTTGCCCGGACCGATGCCCGACACCATCAGCAATTGCGGGGAATGGATCGCGCCCGCCGACAGGATGATGTCGCGCCGGGCCTTCACCTCATGCCGATGGCCGTCCTTCAGGTACGTGACGCCGGTGACCCGCCTGCCGTCAAGCACCAGGCTCTCGACGCGGGCATCGCAGACCATCGTGAAATTCGCACGTTTGCGGGCGGGTTCCAGCCAGGCGCGCGCCGACGACATCCGCTTGCCGTTCGCGCAGATCGAATGATGGTAATAGCCGACCCCTTCGATGGAAGCGCCGTTGAAGTTCTCGTTGCGCGGCAGTTGCAGCTCTTCACCTGCCTGCAGGAAGGCCCTGCAGATCGGATGAGAGAAGGGCGACCGGCTGGTCACCTCAAGCGGACCATCCAGCCCGTGCCACTCGGCATCGCCAGACGCATGCCGCTCCATGCGCTTGTAGCTCGCCAGTACGTCGTCCCAGCCCCAGCCTGGATTGCCCTGCCCGGCCCATTCCTCATAGTCGGCAGGGGTACCGCGCATGTAGACCATCGCATTGATGGAGCCGGAGCCGCCGGTGACCTTGCCCCGCGGCACATACTGTCGTCTGCCGTTGAGGTTCGCGTCGGGTTCGCTCTGAAGCATCCAGTTGACGCGTGAATTGAACATCGAGTGGCCGTAACCCAGCGGGGTCGTCACCCAGAAACTGTTTGCCTTGTCTGGGCCAGCCTCCAGCAGCAGCACCGAATGCTTGCCGGATGCACTGAGGTTGCCGGCAAGCACGCAGCCTGCCGCGCCTGCACCGATGATGATGAAGTCATAGTCCGGCTGCATGATGGATGAGCTGCCCTGTCCGAGTCCAAACCGGGCGGCAGCTTATGTTCCCCAATCAGCCGCGCAACAAAAAAGCGCATCGGGCCCCGGGCCGGGACACGATGCGCCAGTTGATGTCGATCTGGAGGAACGACAACAGCAAAGA
>CAZYKZ010000091.1:0-10316 GCA_964648175.1 uncultured Anderseniella sp. | reverse complement strand
TTCGACCTGTTCTGCCACATGGCCGTGGGTACCTTCGAGGCGTATACCGGGATCGTGCCGGACAAGCAGTTGGCGCTGCGCACGTTCGAGCAGTTGCGCCCACCTGCATGATGCCCGCCGCTACAGGCAGGCGGTAATGCCGCCGTCCACGTACAGGATGTGTCCGTTGACGAAGCTGGCCGATGGCGAGGCGAGGAACACCGCCGCGCCGACCAACTCGTCGACCTTGCCCCAGCGCCCGGCCGGGGTGCGGTTGGAAAGCCATGCGCTGAACGTCTCGTCCTTCACCAGCGCCTCCGTGAGCTCGGTCTCGAAGTATCCGGGGGCGAGACCGTTCACCTGCAGGCCATGCTTCGCCCAGTCGGTGCACATGCCCTTGGTCAGGTTGGCCACCGCTCCCTTGGATGCGGTGTAGGGCGCAATGCCGGGCCGGGCGAGCGCTGTCTGGACCGAACAGATGTTGATGATCTTGCCTTGCCCCCGCGCGATCATGTGACGGGCCACCGCCTTGCCGACATTGAACACGCTGTCGAGGTTGGTGCGCATCAGCGTCGACCATGCATCGTCGGGAAACTCGTCCAGCGGGGCGCGATACTGCATCCCGGCATTGTTGATGAGGATGTCGATGGGGCCTTGCTGCGCCTCGATGGCGTCCACCCCGTCGCGAACCGCGTCAGGGCTGGTCACGTCGAATGCCTGAAAAGTCGCCTTGATGCCTTGCGACGCCAACTCCGTGCAGGCTGCTTCAAGCGTATCGGCACCACGGCCGTTCAATACAACTTCCGCGCCCGCGTGGCCAAGCCCGCGTGCCAGAGCGAAACCGATGCCCTTGCTGGACCCGGTGATCAGGGCGCGCTTGCCGTGGAGACCGAAGAGTTGCTGGATGTTCATGGACTGGCTTTCCCGATATTGTTCCGGTCCACTATCGAGCGCCGCCCGGCAGCCAGCAAGCACCAACGAGGGGTTTTTGCCCACATGAAAGCAATCGTCATCCACGCCGCCCATGACCTGCGCCTTGAAGAGCGCGACGCGGACGAACCCGGCCCCGGCGAGGTGCGCATTGCCATGGCCGCCGGCGGCATCTGCGGATCGGACCTGCACTACTACAACCACGGCGGCTTCGGCACGGTCAGGCTGCGCGAGCCGATGATCCTCGGCCACGAGGTGGCGGGCCACGTGGAAGCCGTCGGCCCCGGCGTGACACGGGTTCAGGCTGGCGATCTGGTTGCCATCAACCCCAGCCGGCCCTGCGGCAGCTGCCGATACTGCGCAAAGGCTGAATTCAACCACTGCCTCAACATGGCGTTCTACGGCTCGGCGATGCCGTACCCGCACGTGCAGGGCGCCTTCCGCTCGAAGCTGGTTGCGCTGGAAAGCCAGTGCGAAAAGGTGGCGCCAGGCATCACGGCCGGCGAGGCGGCCATGGCCGAACCGTTTTCCGTGGCGCTTCATGCGGTGGCCCAAGCAGGTGGCGTTGCGGGCAAGCGGGTGCTGGTCACCGGCTGTGGTCCAATCGGCGCACTGTGCCTCATCGCAGCCCGGCATTCCGGCGCGGGGGAGATCGCCGTCAGCGACATTGCGAAATCCGCGCGGGAATTTGCCCGCGAACTTGGTGCCGATGCCACCATGGACGCGACCTCGGCCAGTGATTTCGAGCCCTACGCCCGCGACAAGGGAAGCTTCGACGTGGTGCTGGAATGTTCAGGCAGCCCTGCGGCTCTGGCCTCGGCGCTGCAAGTTGCCCGGCCTCGATCCACCATCGTGCAGCTGGGTCTGGGCGGCGACATGAGCCTGCCGATGAACACGCTGGTGGCCAAGGAGATTTCACTGCGTGGCAGCTTCCGCTTTCACCCCGAATTTGCGCAAGCCGTCAGCCTGATCAATGACCGCAGCGTCGACCTGAAGCCGCTGATCTCGGAAACGTTCGACATTGGCGACGCCGTTGCAGCATTCGAGATGGCCAGCGACCGGTCACGTGCGATGAAGGTACAACTTGCGTTTTAAGGCCCTGAAGGCCCCTCACCTAAAGAACGCGTCGGGGGCAAAATGGCCCGGCAGGCTCATCAGATCTGTGACAAGACCTGCACTTTCTGAAGCCATCTGTCCCAAGAGTGCCCTCGATCGCGCCAACGCGATGCATCAGCCAAGGATGCGTTGCAACGTTGGCGAGGGCCGCATGACGTCTTCAGTCTTCTTCGGGTCGGTGTTGTAGTACCCGCCCAGGTCAACAGACTTGCCCTCCGAGGCTGCGAGTTCTGCAAGGATCACCTGTTCGTTCTCCTCCAGCTCCTTGGCGATGGGAGCGAAGTGGGCAAGCAGTTCCGCATCCTCGTTCTGGCTTGCCAGCGCCTTGGCCCAGTAAAGGGCGAAGTAGTAGTGGCTGCTGCGATTGTCGGTCTGTCCGACCTTTGCTTGCGGTGACTTGTTGTAGTCGAGAACGCCCTGCGTTGCCCGGTCGACGGCATTTCCAAGGATGCGCGCCTTGTCGTTGTCCTTGGTCTCGGACAGGAATTTCAGGCTCTCGCCAAGGGCGCAGAACTCGCCAAGCGAATCCCAGCGCAGATGGTTCTCTTCCACGAGCTGCTGGACGTGCTTTGGGGCAGAACCGCCAGCACCGGTCTCGAACATGGCGCCGCCATTCATCAGCTTCACGATCGACAGCATCTTGGCCGAAGTGCCCAGTTCGAGGATCGGGAACAGGTCGGTCAGATAGTCGCGAAGCACGTTGCCGGTAATCGAGATGGAATTCTTGCCTTTTCGAATGGTTTCGAGCGACAGGCGGGTTGCTTCACGCGGAGCCAGTATCTCGAACTTGCCGGCCACGCCTGCATCAGCAAGGATCGGGCGTACATACTTCAGCAGTTCGCGGTCATGTGCACGGGTTTCATCCAGCCAGAAGATCGCCTGGCAGCCTTCCGCCTTCTGCCGGCTGATGGCCAGCCTGACCCAGTCTTCAACCGGCGCCTGCCTGGTGGATGCAGACCGCCAGATGTCGCCGGCCTCCACCTCGTGCTCATGCAGCGTCTCGCCATTGGCCAGGACAATGCGAACCGTGCCGGCATGCGGTATCTCGAACGTGGTGGGATGCGAACCGTATTCCTCGGCCTTCTGGGCCATGAGGCCCACATTCTGAACCGTTCCGGCAGTCCGGGGATCGAGCGCGCCAGTTTCCTTGAAGTATCTGATCGTTTCGTCATAGACCGCCGCGTAGGAGCTGTCGGGTATGACACAGTTGGTGTCGGCAGGCTGGCCATCCGGTCCCCAGCCCTTTCCTCCCGCGCGGATCAGCGCCGGGATGGAAGCATCGATGATGACGTCCGAAGGGACGTGAAGATTGGTGATGCCCTTGTCGGAATTGACCATGTAGAGCGGCGGACGCTCCTTCATCACCTTGTCGATGGCGGCCAGGATCTCCTCGCCTTCGGGCATTTCCTTAACCTGGTTGAGAAGCGCACCCAGCCCGGAGTTCGGATTGACCCCGCTGGCTGCGAGCTTGTCGCCATAGGCATCGAAGACCGGCTGCAGGAAGACCTTGACCGCATGGCCAAAGATGATCGGGTCCGAGACCTTCATCATGGTGGCCTTCAGGTGAATCGAGAACAGAATGCCTGCCGCCTTTGTCTCGGCAATCTGCTCGGCCAGGAATGCATCGAGAGCGCGAGCCGACATGAAGGTTGCGTCCACGATCGTACCCGGAGAGTAGCTGACCTTCTCCTTCAGGACGCTGACCGAGCCATCGGGCGACACCAGTTCGATGCGCGCGTCACCGGCTTGCTCCGCACTGAGCGTCGCGGACTTCTCGTTGGAGAAGAAGTCATTGGCGCCCATGGTCGAAACCACAGTCTTGCTGTCTGAAGACCACGCGCCCATCGAGTGCGGGTTTGCCTTGGCGTAGTTCTTGACCGCGGTCGCGGCACGACGGTCGGAATTGCCTTCACGCAGAACCGGATTTACCGCAGAGCCCTTGATCATGTCATAGCGGGCCCGGATGGCGCGTTCTTCATCGTTGGAGGGAGATTCGGGATAGTTCGGAACGGCATAGCCCTGCGCCTGCAATTCCTTGATTGCGGCAATCATCTGCGGCACCGAGGCTGAAATGTTTGGCAGCTTGATCACGTTGGCGCTGGGGTTCAGGACCAGTTGCCCCAACTCGGCCAGATCATCAGGCCGGCGCTGGTCTTCCCGCAAGCGTTCAGGAAAAGCCGCAATGATGCGTCCTGCAAGCGATATGTCCTTGGTGCCGACAGATATGCCCGCCGCCGACGCAAACGACTGGATGATGGGCAGCAGCGACGCCGAAGCGAGCTGGGGGGCTTCATCAACTTTCGTGTAGATGATGTCAGGGGCGGATTTGTCGATCATGGGAGTTGGCCAATATGCAGAAGTTGGAGATGATGGATACAGACTGGCTGATCGCATGCCCCAAATACCCGTTTATTGCAATGCCACCAACGTAGGTGGTCGCAAGCACGGCCTGCAAAGGCCGGCTTCATCCAATGCGCTTACCGCAGGTTCTGGCTCGCAGGTTGCAGCAACATGTTCGCCGGATCAATCCGGACCAATTTGGCCAACACCAGATTCCAGCATTGACAATTCTCGGAAATCTGAGTCAAATTTCTGCATTAAGCTAAAATTGGTTAACCAATGTGAGCGGCTGAATGCTGACAACGCCCGACAACAAGGAACATCAGGGAGTCGCCGCAAAGGTGAAGGAACTGATCTCGTCCAGCGGCTACGCGCCGGGCGACAGGTTGCCGCCCGAGCGCGAACTCATCGGACAACTTGGGGTTAGCCGTGGCACCTTGCGCAGGGCGCTCGACACGCTGGAACGCGAAGGCGCGATCTGGCGGCACGTCGGGAAGGGAACGTTTGTTGCCAGCCACGGCGAAACGCTGCTGCCGGGCGGCATTGCCTCCCTGAGCAAGCAGATCACGCCGGTCAGGATGATGCAGGCGCGCGTTTGCATCGAGGCGGCCATCGCCCGCGAGGCGGCGCTGCATGCCTCCGGCGAGGCGATCATCCGCATGAAAGTGGCCATGGACCGGGCGCAGTCAGCGCCCAGCTGGCACGATTATGAAACCCAGGACGACCTGTTCCACCGCGCCATCGCCGAGGCTGCCGACAACATCCTGCTGCTGGCGTTGTTCGACCAGTTGAACCAGGTGCGGCGCGCAGTTGCCTGGGGCAGCGTGGTGCGCAGTACGCAGCGCCCGCCGCGCGACCACTCCAGTTTTGCCGAGCACCGCAAGATTGCGGCAGCCATCGAGAACCGAGACGGCGCAGGTGCCTACGATGCCATGCGCCAGCATATCGGCTCGGTGTCTGCGCGCCTTTTCGAGGAGGATTGATGCCGGCTTGAAGGCAATGACAGAAGGCACAGCCACCGGAACACCGCCGGCCCAAGTGCACACAGGAAATCAAAAACTCAAACAACCACTAGGGAGACATGACATGTTCAGGATTTTGCGCAATTTGAGCGTATTTCTTGCCGCCGTCATCATGGCGGCCGGACTGGCCGTGACCGGCGCGGAAGCCAAGAAGCTCCGCATCGCTCTGGCCGAAACGCCGTCTGACGAACTGGCCGCCTTCTTCGTCGCGCTCGACCGCGCCAAGAAGAACGGCCTCGAATACGAATGGACCGCCTTCTCCGACGAAGAGCTGGCCATCCAGGCCGTGCTGAGCGGCCAGATGGACATCGGCTTCGGCACGCCCTATGCGGCCATGCAGAAGTCCAAGGCCCCGATCCGCATCATCTTCCAGCTTTCCAAGCTGAAGTTCTTCCCGGTCACCTCGAAGAAGTACTCCGACCTCAAGGAACTCGACGGTCAGCCGATCATGCTGCACTCGCGTGGCGGCGGCACCGACTCGATCGCCAACGTGATCGAGGAGAAGGTTGGCATCAAGTTCGGCGACCGTGTCTACGTGTCGGGTTCGTCCAACCGCGTTGCCGCGCTTATGGCCGGCCAGACCGACGCCACCATCATCGACCTGTCCAACAAGAACAAGCTGATGAAGATCGCCGGTGACAAGTTCAACGTGCTGCCGATGTTCGACGTTGACGCCAGCGACGAGGCCCTGTTCGCCAACCTCGACTGGATCAAGGCCAACGAAGCCGACGTGGACATCTTCGTGAAGGCGCTGGTCAGCGTGTATCGCGACATGGCTGCGGATCCGACGATCATCAGCAAGGAAACCGATCCGAACGGCCCCATCGGCCAGCTGCCCAAGGAAGTGCTGGACGGGCTTGACGGCTTCTACAAGGACGCCGTTGAAGGTGGCCTGTACGATGTCAACGGCGGCGGCGAAAAGGCTGCCAAGGCTGACATGGACTGGTACTCGCGCGCCGGCCAGCTGACCGGCGACCCGGCCTCGCTGAACATCGAGGACTTCTGGTACCTCAAGCCTCTGCAGGCCGCCCAGTAAGCCTCAACCGACACGGTGCCCCGCCCGGACGCCCGGGCGGGGGCCACCATCGCCATTCTATTTGAACGGTTTCCTTTACGCCGTGGAGCACACGCCCATGCAATACCGGTCCCTACTGCTGAAGGTGCTTTCAGCCGCGCTGGTTTTCGGCGCCTGGGAGATCGCAGGCCGCATTCCGGTAAGCTACGCCTTTCCAACCTTTCTGGAATCCATGCAGTCGCTGCTCGGCATGACGCTCGACGGCAGCCTCTTCAAGGCCTATGCCGAAACCCTGCGTCCCCTCGTCGTCGGCGTAACCATATCCGCCGTTCTCGGCATAGCGATCGGGCTGTGGATCGGGCTCAGCGAAAAGTTCGACTGGCTGTTCTCGCCCATCTTCATCGTCATGCAGACCGCACCGCTGGCGGCCCTCATCCCGCTGCTGGTAATGGCCTATGGCATCGGGCTCACCTCGAAGGTTTTCGTGGTCTGCATCATGGCCATGCCGGTGATCGTGCTCAACACCGCCGGCGCAGTCCGCAACACACCATCTTCAATGAAGGAGATGGCGCGCTCGTTTCTCGCCTCGGAGCGCGACGTCATTCTCAAGGTCATCATCCCGGCCGCCTCGCCGCTGATCTTTTCGGGCCTCAGGCTCGGCGTATCGGCCGGCTTCATCGGCGCCATTCTGTCGGAGCTCAAGATCACCCCGACCGGCGTGGGCGACATCATCACCTACAGCCGGTCAATTGCCGATTACCCGGCCATGTACGCCGCCATCTTTTCAATCATCCTGCTCGCCGTCCTGTTCCTGAACGTGCTGGAAAAGGTCGAGCTTCACCTGTTCAAGGGGAACAACCGTGGCTATGCCTCAGACTAAGAAGAAGACTGTACACCTGCAGGAAGCGCAGCCCGCGGACAACGCCGTCACCGTCCGCAACGTGTCCAAGTCCTATGGCGAGGTGGAAGCCCTGCGCAACCTGACGCTCGACTTCCCTCGCGGCCAGCTGACCTCGCTGCTGGGACCGTCCGGTTGTGGCAAGACCACGCTGCTCAAGATCATCGCCGGCCTGATCGAGGCTGACTCCGGCGAAATCCTGGTAGACGGCAAGGCCGTCACCGGGCCGGGTCCGGACCGTTCGTTCGTGTTCCAGGACTTCGCCCTGCTGCCGTGGGCTACGGTGTTGAGAAATGTCGCCTTCGGGCTGGAGCTGCGCGGCGTTGCGAAGGCGGAGCGCGAGGAGACGGCGCGCCGGTTCATCAAGGATGTCGGCCTTGCCGGTTTCGAGAACAGCTATCCCCACGAGCTCTCCGGCGGCATGCGCCAGCGCGTTGGCCTCGCCCGGGCGCTGTCAGTCGATGCCGACGTGATCCTGATGGACGAGCCGTTCTCGGCAGTCGATGAACAGACCCGCCGGAAGTTCCAGGAAGACCTGCTGTCGCTGGTGCAGAACGACAACAAGACCTTCATCTTTGTGACGCACTCGATCGAGGAAGCGGTCTACGTGTCTGACCAGATCGCCATCCTGCTGCCGCGCCCGAGCCGGGTGTCGGAGATCATCCGGCCTGGCAGCTTCCGCCAGAAGAGCGTCGAGAATATCCGCCGCGACAGCGAGTATCTGGATATCGTCGACCGCATCTGGGCCTCGCTGCGCAGCTATGTTGAATAGGAACCGGGGGAAGCCATGTACCTGTTCGGTTACAAGTTGCCGGGAATGTCGTCGCTGCTGGTGTGGGGCGCTCTTTGGGAGCTCATCGGCCGGCTCGACATAACCTTCTTCGTTCCGCCGCTGTCGAAGGTGATCGTGACGCTGTTCAGCATCGTCGGCACGCCGGCCTTTCTTTCGGCGCTGGGCGATACGGCCTACGCCTTCATCATGGGCGTGCTGTTCGCGGTGGTGATCGGCGTGCCTGTCGGCATCCTGATGGGCAAGAACCGGCTGCTGGACGAACTGCTGCTGCCGTGGGTCAACATCTTCCTGTCGGCGCCGCTGACCGCACTGGTGCCGGTGCTGATGGTGCTTTTTGGCTTCGGCGTCACCACCATTGTCATCACCACCACGCTGTTTGCGATCTGGATCATCATTCTCAATTCGCGCGCCGGGGTGATGCAGATGAACCGGTCGCTGATCGAGATGGCCCGCTGCTTTGGCGCCTCGCCCATGGAGGCCTTCACCAAGATCTATTTCTGGGCTGCCTTGCCCGAGATCCTCGGCGGCATCCGCATCGGCGTCATCCGCGCAGTAAAAGGCGTCATCATCGGCCAGCTGCTGGTGTCGATCGTGGGCTTCGGCGCGCTGTTCGAGCTTTATTCCAGCAACTTCCTGATGTCCCACTTCTGGGCCGTGCTGGTGGTGCTGTTCGCGCTGGCGTTCACGATCTCCGAATTGCTCGCCTGGCTGGAGCGCCGGGTCGCATTCTACGCAGCCAAACGCTGAGCTAGAGACCGCTTCAATCGCCCTCAATCATCACACTATCGAAGAAAGCACCAAAGGAGTTCCATCGAATGGAATATGCCATCAAGCCTCCGGCACAAGCCTACCTGCCCATACGCGGTTCAAAGGCCGTGTTCCCGATCCACCGTATCTATTGCGTCGGCCGCAATTATGCTGCCCACGCGATCGAGATGGGTGGCGACCCGGATCGCGAACCGCCGTTCTTCTTCCAGAAGAACCCGGACAACGTTGTCATCAACGGTGCCGACTTCCCCTACCCGGACAAGTCGAGCGACGTGCACTTTGAGATCGAGATGCTGGTGGCGCTGCACAAGGGCGGCCGCAACATTCCGATCGACAAGGCGATGGAGTGCGTGTGGGGCTATGGCGTCGGCCTGGACATGACCCGCCGCGACCTGCAGGGCGAGTGCAAGAAGATGGGCCGGCCGTGGGAAATCGGCAAGGCGTTCGAACAATCGGCGCCGTGCTCCGATCTGGTGCCGGCCTCCGACATCGGCCACCCCGATGCTGGCGCGATCTGGCTCGACGTGAACGGCCAGCGCCGCCAGGAGGGTGACCTCAACCAGCTGATCTGGAAGGTGCCTGAAATGATCTCCTACCTGTCCGGCCTGTTCGAGCTGGCGCCGGGCGACGTCATCATGTCGGGAACACCTGCAGGCGTCGGCGCCATCAACAAGGGCGACGTCATGCATGGTCACGTCGAAGGCGTCGGCGACGTCCACTGCAAGGTGATTTGAAAGGTCGTCGACCCGTCGTCCCTGCGTGACAGAGGGTGCCAAGATTAACTGACAAACGCACCGGCGTCGTCTGCCTGGACGACGCCGGTTTGACTTGACCCTCGTCGGTTCTCGGCAATGGGGCAATATCGCGCCCATTGAACGCACACATGAGTGGCTGGAACAGGACGTTGGAGCCCCTCGAAAAAACAGGCGCCGCTTTTAGATGGCAAGCTCCCTACTCAATCGAACAGGGAATTTATCTGGCCGAACAGGGAATCTTAGCGAGCTAACAGTGAAACTCACCGGCTGAACTGAGAAAGCCGATTTCTAGATATCAAACTGCTGTCGGCATGTGCCCTGACAATCTTTTGCCTCGTCACCTGAACCTGGCACATGTGGTTGCCCGCGACGCCAGCTGTTAATCCAGATCAAACAGCAACATCTGCTCGCTGGGCTACAGTCAGGCATCGGAGACCGGCCATGGACCAAGCCCACCGCACTCAAGCCGCGCGTGACCTGATGCTGCGATTTGCTGAAAGCACCGGGCTTTCGCCGCCAGCCATGCAGCCCAGGCGCTACCTGTGGACCGACGCCTTTGCGGTGTGCAACTTCCTTGCGCTGTGGAAAGCCACTCGCGATGTCCGGTTTCACGATCTGGCGATCCTGCTGGTTGAGCAGGTTCACGGCACACTGGGACGTCATCGTGCCGATGACCAGCGCCGCGGCTGGATCAGCGGCC
>CAZYKZ010000090.1:0-10549 GCA_964648175.1 uncultured Anderseniella sp. | reverse complement strand
CGCATGTGAAAAGCAATCGCGCAAAACAAACGGGCAGGACACGCATGCCCTGCCCGCCAATCAGGCTGGCCAGCCGGTGTGGCCGGTCAGTTCTTCCACTGCTCGACCTTGCTTTCGGCCTCGTTCTTCGACCAGCCATAGCGTTCCTGCAGCTTGCCGACGAGTTTGTCCTTGTTGCCTGCGATCACGTCCAGATCGTCGTCGGTGAGCTTGCCCCACTGGGCCTGAACCTCACCGGAAAACTGTTTCCATTTGCCTTCAATGACGTCCCAATTCATGAGGATTCTCCTTTCTTGCCTTGGTTGAAGTGACTGGAAATTCAACGCTACGAGCGAAAATTGGTTCCGGAAGCGAGGCGGCTTGTGCGGCTTGACGGTTCCGTGCAAACGTCCTGCGCATGATGTTTACAAGCGATGAAATTGCGCGCGCCAAGGAGATCGTCTACGCCACGCTGCCGGCCACGCCGCAGCGGGTGTGGCCGCTGATGGCGGATGCGCTGGGCCAGGAAGTCTGGATCAAGCACGAGAACCTGACGCCGCTGGGCGCGTTCAAGGTGCGCGGCGGGCTGGTGCACATGCGCATGCGGCAGGAGCGCGGGCAGACCGGCGGCGTGATCACGGCGTCTACCGGCAATCACGGCCAGTCGATCCCGTTTGCCGCACGGCACGAGGGCGTGCCGGCGGTGGTGGTGGTGCCGGAGAACAATTCGGCCGAGAAGAATGCCGCCATGCGGGCGCTGGGGGCGGAACTCATCGAGACCGGGCACGATTTCAACGCCGCCAAGGACGCGATGGAAAAGATGGCGGCGGAGCGCGGGCTGGACATCGTGCCGTCATTCCACCCGGAACTGGTGCTCGGTGTCTCCACCTATGCGCACGAGCTGTTCGACGAGGCGGGCGAACTTGATGCGGTTTACGTGCCGATCGGCATGGGGTCGGGCTGCTGCGGCGTGATCTCGGCGCGCGATGCGTTGGGTCTGAAGACCGAGGTGATCGGCGTGGTGTCGACCGAGGCCAACGCCTATGCGCGCTCTTTCAGGTCCGGCAAGGCGGAGGCCACCAACTCGGCGCGCACGTTTGCCGAAGGCATGGCGGTGCGCATTGCCCACGAGGACGCGGTGGCGATCATCAACAGGGGATGCTCGCGCATCGTCGAGGTCAACGACGACGAGATTGCCGCCGCCATGCGGCTCCTATTCCGGACCACGCGTACCGTTGCGGAAGGTGCGGGTGCCGCAGCACTTGCCGCGCTGATGCAGGAACAGTCAAAGATGGCCAGCAAGCGCGTGGGCGTGGTGCTGTCGGGTGGCAATATCGACGCTGCGCGGTTCGGCAAGGTGCTGGCAGGCGAGACTCCGAAGGTCTGAGCCCGTTGCCTGCCGCTCAGGGCGCGAACCAACATGCGGGACAACAGCGCAATCTTGCTGGTTATGCCCGAATGATTGTGGCAGCTTGCGCCGGCAAAATTTTTTCCTACAGCGTACAGAACAGCAATGTCGACCGAAGCTTCCCCGCATCTGGCCTCATCGGGCAAGGCCAGCATTGCGCCCGGGCTGGTGCTCGGGGTCATCGCGGGGATGGACAATATCGCCGCCGCGCTGGCCATGGGCGCATTGCTGTTCACCGGCCAGATTGCAGAGGGCATGGGTCAGGGCGTTGCGATCGTCCTGCTTGGCGGCGCGCTGATGGCGCTCGCGGTGGCCTGGTACAGCCGCATCCCCAATTCGGTTGCGCTGGTGCAGGAAGGCAACATTGCCATCCTGGCCCTGGCCGTGGTGGCGATGGTGGCAACGTCGCCAGGCTCTGCCGAAGAAAAGGTGGCCACGGCAATCGCCATCATGGGGTCCGCCAGCCTTCTGACGGGGCTGCTGTTCTGGCTCACCGGACGGCTGAAGCTGGGCGGGCTCGTGCGCTTCCTGCCCTATCCGGTGCTGGCCGGGTTTCTGGCCGGATCGGGCTGGTTGCTGATCGACGGTTCAGCGATGATGGTCACCGGATCGCACATCGCGGACCTGTTGCGTGAGTTCGACCTGTCGGACAAGACCCTGATGCTTGCTGGCGCCACCGCCGCCTTTGCGGTGGCGATGTACGTGGCCACTTCAAGGCTTGCCAGCCCGTTCACCATGCCGGTCGTGATGGCGGCGGCAGTGGCACTATTCTACGCCGTCCTGTGGTTCAGTGGCACCAGCCTGGACACGGCAAGAAGCCTGGGGCAGCTGCCGCAGTTTGCCGCCGCCGACAGCCTGTCGCTGCCCTCGCCCGCGCTGCTGGAACTGGTTGACTGGTGGCAGGTGCTCTACGCCACGCCGAACATGCTGATGGTGGCGATCATCAGCATGGTGGGGCTGATGCTCAACATCAGCGGGCTGGAACTGGCGCTGGGCAAGGACGTCGACGTCAACGCCGAACTGCGCTCCAACGGCATTGCAAATATCCTGTCCGGCGGCGTCGGCGGGCCCGCCGGTTACACCGGCCTGTCGATGACCATCCTTGCGCAGGAAACCGGCGCGACCTCGCGCCTGCCCGGCGTTGCCACCGCCGCCGTCATGCTGGCAGGACTGGCTGCGGCCAGCAGCGTGCTGATCTATGTGCCGACCTTCCTGACGGCGGGCTTCGTGCTGTTCATGGGGTTTTCGCTGCTCAACAACTGGTTCATCAAGGCGCGTCGGCAGCTGCCGCTTGCAGACTGGCTGATCATCGGGCTGATCGTTGCGGCAATCGGGCTGGTCGGATTTCTCGAGGGGCTGATCGTCGGCCTGATCGTGTCGGCGGTGGTGTTCGTGCTCAACTATGCGCGCCTGCCGGTGGTTCGCCTCAATGCCACCGGCGTCGAACGGCGCAGCACGGTCGACCGGGCCAGCGAATGCGTGAAGTATCTCAGCCACCACGGCGGCAAGATCCAGATCGTGCAGTTGCAGGGCTACCTTTTCTTCGGCACCGCGGACCGGGTCGTGAACATCATCCGCAAGCGGGTTACCAACATCAAGGAGCAGCCGCTTCGGTTCGTGCTGCTGGACTTTCACCATGTCAGCGGCGCTGATTCCGCGGCAATCACCTGTTTCGTGAAAATTCTCCGGCTGGTGAAGCCGGCAGGCATTACCGTGGTCTTCACGCACATGCCTGACGACATCGAACGCCAGTTGATGCTTGCAGGACGCGGAGGGCCATCCGAGCAAATGGTGGTCATGCCAAACCTCGACAGCGCGCTCGAGATGGCGGAAGAAAGCCTTCTGAGCGAGCGCGGGGAGACCGGCAGCAGCAAGTCGCTGCTGCATCACCTCGCCGCCATCGTAGGCGAGCATCCTCGCCTGCCGGACCTGATCGCGGCCATGAGCCGTCAGACGATGCAGCCGGAAGAGGTGCTGATCCGGCAAGGCGAAAAGGCCGACGACCTCTTTTTCCTGGCCAGCGGGCGGGTGCGTGTGCAGGTTACGCTGCCGAACGGCAAGATCCTGCGGCTACGCTCGATGCTGGCCGGGGCAATCGTGGGCGAAGTGGCGTTCTATCTGGGCCAGACCAGAACGGCCGACGTGATCGTGGACCTGCCGTCGGTCGTGTATCAACTCAAGGCAGCAGACCTGGCTGCGCTGGAGAAGACCGATGCCGGACTTGCGGCGCTGGCGCACCGGATCATGGCAGCGACCTTGTCGGAGAAGCTGGCGATGGCAAACAAGACCATCCAGCTGTCACAGGGCTGAACGCCGCAGCCTGCCGGGCAAGGCTTGCAAAGTTCACGGTTTCGCGTATAACGCGCCCCGTTCTTGAGCGGTTTTTCCGGTCGGGGGCTGAACGGAAGGTCATTCGCTGAGGCTGATGACAGGGCGCGTTGCCCGGCTTCCCGTGTCCCTGCTCTTTCGAGGAACCGGTCTCGAGCCTTTCTAACCGAAGAGGCTCGGGAGAGGCTTTGCGCCGGATCTTCCGCGGACAGGAACGCCAAAAGCAGAAAGAAAGGCTGAATCATGCCATTGTATGAGCATGTGTTCATGGCGCGTCAGGACATTTCCAACGCGCAGATGGACACGCTGACCGAACAGTTCAAATCGATCATCACCGGCAACGGCGGCAAGATCGGGCGTACCGAATACTGGGGCCTGAAGCCGCTGACCTACCGCATCCGCAAGAACCGCAAGGCTCACTATGCGCTGATGAACATCGAAGCCCCGGCTGCCGCCGTTGCCGAGATGGAGCGCCAGATGGGCCTCAATGAAGACGTCATCCGCTTCATGACCATCCGCGTGGAAGAGCACGAGGAAGAGCCGTCGGTGCAGATGCGCGCCGGCCGTGACCGTGGCGACCGCCCGGATCGCGGTGAGCGTGGCGACCGTGGTGATCGCGGCGACCGTGGCCCGCGCGGCGGCCGTGGTGGCCGTGACGACCGTTCCGACGACGATGAAGGAGACGCATGATGTCCGGCGCACGCAGACCGTTTTTCCGCCGCCGCAAGAGCTGCCCGTTCTCCGGCGAGAATGCACCGAAGATCGACTACAAGGACGCACGCCTGCTGTCGCGCTACATTTCCGAGCGTGGCAAGATCGTGCCGAGCCGCATCACGGCCGTGTCGGCCAAGAAGCAGCGTGAACTGGCCAAGGCCATCAAGCGCGCCCGCTTCCTCGGCCTCCTGCCCTACGTGGTGAAGTAAGAACACTTAAGCGGGTGCGGCTGCCCATGTTTCCTCCCGGGTAGCCGCACTCCTTATCGAATTGATCCGTTTAACTGGTTGGGGCGGACCTGATCCGTCTCTAACCCATCGCAAGATGCGGGACAGCCCACGCTGATGAACAACTGGCTCATCATAGGCCTTCTGGCCGGCATCGCTGCAGGCGTGCTGTATTTCAGCGCCTCGGCCGGCAATTTCATCGGCATGATGCTGGCAAGCCTTGCCTCCTTCCCCCTTTTCGTAGCCGGCCTTGGCTGGGGCGCTGCCGCTGCTGCGGTTGGCGCCGGCGTACTGCTCGTGGGCTATGCGCTGTTGCTGGGCCCGGCGAGTGGCGCGGGCGCTGCGCTGGCGATCGGCGCAGGGCCGGTGCTCGTCAGCTGGCTTGCCCTGCAGAACCGGCCTGCTGCAGCCACGCCTTCCGCGGAGGGTGAAGTGGCCGATGCCGGGATCGAATGGTACCCGGAAGGCCGTCTGGTGGTCTGGATGGCCCTGCTGGCCGCTGCCGGGGTGGCGCTGTTCGTACTGGTGTACAGCACCGGCGAAGGCGGTTTCGATGCGGCGATGGCAAAACAGCTGGAGCCGCTGTTCAAGGCATTTGCCGAGCAGCCAAACCCACCCGCGCCTGAACAGGTCGAACAGTTCAAATCACTGCTGATTGCCGCCCTGCCCGGCGGCATGAGCGCGGTGTCGCTGTTGTCGATGGTGGCAAGCCTGGCGCTGGCCATTGCCGTGGTGAAGCGTTCGGGCGTGAGCCTGCGGCCCTGGGCGGCATTCGGCGAACTGCGGTTTCCGCGCTGGTCGGTGTGGGTGCTGTCGGCTGCGGCCATCGCGACCTTCCTGCCGGGACTGGCCGGGACGCTGGCCTGGGTGGTGGCATCGGCCATGTTCTCCGCCTTCGTGGTGCTGGGCCTCGCCGTCATTCACGGCCTGACCGCGGGCAACCCGATGCAGCCGATGCTGCTGGGGCTGCTCTACATGCTGCTGATCTTCTTCAACGTGGTGGTGTGCTTTCCGCTGATCCTGCTGGCGATGACCGACCAGGCCTTCAACCTGCGCTCGCGATCGAAGCAGCAGCCGCCGCCGCGAACCTGACATTCAACCCTGTTCAACCCATTCGATTTGACGATCATCAAGAGGAGTAACCGAAATGCACGTCATTCTGCTGGAACGCGTCGAGAAGCTTGGCGCCATGGGCGAGACCGTCCGCGTCAAGGACGGCTATGCCCGCAACTACCTTCTGCCGCGCGGCAAGGCGCTGCGCGCCACTGAAGCCAACAAGGCGAAGTTCGAAGCCCAGCGCGCCGAACTGGAAGCCAAGAACGCCGCCGCCGTGGAAGCCGCCAAGACCGACGCCCAGAAGCTGGATGGCTCGTCCTACGTGCTGATCCGCCAGGCTGGCGAATCCGGCCAGCTGTACGGCTCTGTCTCGACCCGCGACATTGCCTCGGTCGCGTCGGAAAGCGGCGTTGCCGTGAACCGCAACCAGGTGGTGCTGTCCGAGCCGATCAAGACCATCGGCCTGTACGACGTGAAGATCGCTCTTCACGGCGAAGTGGCCTGCACTGTGCAGATCAACGTGGCCCGCACGCAGGACGAGGCGGAAGCCCAGGCCCGCGGCGAAGACCTGACCGGCAACGTGGACGAGCGCGAGGAAACCCGCCGCGCCGCCGAAGAGCTGTTCGAGCAGGCACAGGCCGACGCCGCAGCAGAAGAAGAAGCCGGCGAAGAATAAGTCTGACGCAGCAAGCGTCACATTCGAGGGCCAGCACGCGGGCTGCCGGAAACATCCGGTGGCCCGCTTTGCATTTGACGCAGGTTACTGCGCGGGGGCAATATTACGTATAAGTGCGTATACGAACTAAAATGCGGCTGGGACCGGAAAGGAGCGGAACCATGCAGGCATTGTTGAAGCAACTTCTGCAACACGTTGTCCGGCACGGCAACCTCGAGGTGACGATGCCGGGTGGAGAGGTGTGCAGTTTCGGCGACGGTACCGGCAAGCGCGTTGGCTTTTCCGTTGCGGACAGGGCCACGGCGCTACAACTGGTCATCGACCCGGACCTGCATTTCGGCGAGGCCTACATGGATGGCGCGCTGAACGTGACGCACGGCACCATTCACGACGTGTTGCGGCTGCTGTTCGAGAACGTCGAAACCGCGCAGTCCTCGCTGTCGCTGGACCTGCCCTATGCAATCAGGCGGCGGATCAAGCGGCTGCAGCAGGCCAATCCGGTCGGCAAGGCGCGCGAGAACGTGGCGCACCACTATGACCTCTCCGGCGCGCTCTATGACATCTTCCTGGACGAGGACAGGCAGTATTCCTGCGCCTATTTCGAAGCCCACGGCCAGACGCTTGAATCAGCCCAGCTTGCCAAGAAGCGGCACCTGGCGGCCAAGCTGATGATCGAACCCGGCATGAAGGTGCTGGATATCGGCTCGGGCTGGGGCGGGCTCGGGCTTTACCTCGCGCAAGTGTGCGGCGCGCAAGTGACCGGCGTGACGCTGTCTGAGGAACAGTATCAGGTGTCCAACGAGCGGGTGGCGCGGCACGGGCTCGAAGGCAAGGTGCAGTTCCTGCTGAAAGACTATCGTGAACTGGACGGCGAGTTCGACCGCATCGTGTCGGTGGGCATGTTCGAGCACGTCGGCGTGCGCCACTATGGTGAGATGTTCGCCAAGGTCCGCAAGCTATTGAAACGAGACGGCGTTTTCCTGCTGCACTCCATTGGCCGCTCCAACGGACCAGGCGCAACCAGTGCGTGGATCCAGAAGTACATCTTCCCCGGCGGCTATGCCCCTGCCCTGTCAGAGGTGTTGCCGGAGGTTGAGAAAGCAGGTCTGTACACGACGGACGTGGAAATCCTGCGGCTGCACTATGCCCGCACGCTGGCCGAGTGGCGCAAGCGGTTTGCCGCAAGGCGCGACGAGGTGGTGGCGCTGTACGACGAACGCTTCGCGCGCATGTGGGAGTTCTACCTTTCATCTTCGGAGCTGAGCTTCCGGCACCTGGGACTCAACAATTTCCAGCTTCAGGCCACCCGGCACCAGGAGGCATTGCCGTTCACCCGGGACTACATCGCGCGTGAGGAAGCGCGGTTGAAGAAGCTGGAGCAGCAGCGCGAGCGCGCACCCGGGAGAAAGCCCCGCCGCACACCGGACGAATCAGTGCATTATCCACAGCTTTCGAAGCAATAGTGGAAAGCTGCAAAGTCGGGTCACTTCTGACTTCGCTGCATTGACGCCGGCGGGTATCACCTTTGCCCATGGAAAGCGCTCTCAAACTGCATCACACCGCCGATGATGGCGACGCCGGCGAAGACTACCGGCTGGCTCCGCACAACCTGGAAGCCGAACAGGCGCTGTTGGGCGCGATACTGGTCAACAACGAGGCCTGCGACCGGGTTTCGAACTTCCTGCTGCCGGAGCATTTCTACGAAGGCGTTCATGCGCGCATCTATGAGGCGGCAGCGACGCGCATTCGCGCCGGGCAGCTGGCCTCGCCAGTCACGCTCAAGACCTTTTTCGAGCAGGACGACACGCTGCAGGAGATCGGCGGCGCGGCCTACCTCGCCCGGCTGGCGGCATCGGCCACCACCATCATCAATGCCGAGGACTATGGCCGCACAATCCATGAGCTGGCGCAGCGCCGCGCATTGATCAACATCGGCACGGACATCGTCAATTCCAGCTTCGACACGCCGGTCGACAAGTCGTCGCGCAACCTGATCGAAGAGGCCGAGCAGAAGCTTTACGAGATTGCCGAGAGCGAGAAATACGGCCAGGGCTTCCAGCCGTTCGGCACCGCACTTACCGAAGCGATCGACATGGCTGCCGCCGCCTACCAGCGCGACGGCGGGCTGTCGGGCATTTCCACCGGCCTCAAGGACCTGGACGAGAAGCTGGGGGGCCTGCAGGCGTCGGACCTGATCATCCTCGCCGGGCGCCCGGCCATGGGCAAGACCTCGCTTGCCACCAACCTCGCCTACAACGTGGCGGCTGCCTACCAGGCCGAGCACAATCCGGACGGCACCATGAAGGTGAAGAACGGCGGCATCGTCGCGTTCTTCTCGCTGGAAATGTCGGGCGAGCAGCTGGCCACCCGCATCATCTCCGAGCAGGCGGAAATCTCGTCGGAGCGCATCCGGCGCGGCAAGATCACGCCGGACGAGTTCGACCGGCTGGTCGAGGTCAGCCAGCGGCTGGCGGCCATGCCGCTCTACATCGACGCCACCGGCGGCCTGACCATTGCACAGGTTGCCGCCCGCGCCCGCAGGCTGAAGCGCCAGCGCGGCACGCTGGGGCTGATCGTGGTCGACTATCTGCAGCTGCTGGCGGGTTCGGCGCGGCGCGCATCTGAAAGCCGCGTGCAGGAAGTGACCGAGATCACCACCGGCCTGAAGGCGCTGGCCAAGGAACTGAACGTGCCGATCATCGCGCTGTCGCAGCTGTCGCGTCAGGTGGAGAACCGCGAGGATAAGCGCCCGCAGCTGGCGGATCTGCGAGAATCCGGCTCGATCGAGCAGGACGCCGACGTGGTGATGTTCATCTACCGCGAGGAATATTACCTGGGCCGCGAGGAGCCCAAGCCCAACACCGAGGAACACCTGCAGTGGCAGGAGAAGATGGACCGGGTGGTTGGCATTGCGGACGTCATCATCGGCAAGCAGCGCCACGGCCCCACCGGCACCGTTTCGCTGCACTTCGACGCCAACCTCACCAAGTTCACCAACCTGGTGCGCCCCGGCTATGAGCCGGACTTCCGAGACTGACGGCGGCGCGGGCGGAATGACCATTCCGGCAGAGCTTGCAGGCGCAACGCTGACCGTCGACCTTGCCGCGCTTGCCGCCAACTGGCGCACGGTGCGCGACGAGGTGGCGCCCGCCGAATGCGGTGCGACCATCAAGGCCGACGGCTATGGCTGCGGCACTGTAGAGGTGGCGCGCGCCCTGTGGGACGCCGGCTGCCGTACTTTCTTCGTGGCGCTGCCGATGGAAGGCAAGCTGGTGCGCGAGACGCTGCCTGATGCGGTGATCTACGTGCTGGACGGACTGTTTGCCGGGCAGTCTGCATTCTACATCGAGCACGACCTGCGCCCTGCCCTTGCCAGCCCCGAAGAGATTGCCGAGTGGGCGGAAGCTACCGGCGGCAAGTACAAGGCGGCGGTGCACGTTGATACCGGCATCAACCGGCTTGGACTGACACGGGAACAGGCGGAGGCGCTAGCCGCCGACGAGGGCCTGATGGAGCGCGCGGGGTTGTGTCTGCTGATGAGCCATCTGCAGTCGGGCGATGATGCCGCCGATGCGATGAACGCGACGCAGCTTGAGCGCTTTGCCGCGCTGCGGGATCTGTTCCCCGCCCTGCCCGCCTCGCTGGCCAACTCGCCCGGATCATTTCTCGGCAAGGCATACGCGCATGACCTTGCCCGGCCCGGCGTTGCGCTTTATGGCGGCAACCCGTTTGCGGACAAGCCAAATCCGTTCAGGCCGGTGGTGCGGCTTGTGGCGCAGGTGCTGCAGGTGCGCGACGTGGCAGCCGGCGAAGGCGTAGGCTACAGCGCAACGTGGACGGCTGACCGGCCGTCGCGCATCGCCATCATCGGGGCGGGATATGCAGACGGGATCAACCGGCACCTGTCGTGGCCCGCGCATGACGGGCCGGCGGAAGTCGTGATCGCCGGCGTGAAATGTCCCGTCGTCGGGCGCGTGTCGATGGACATGATCACCGTGGACGTGACCGGTCTTGATGCCGGGACCGTGAAGCGCGGCACGCAGGCCGTGTTGCTGGGCGACGGCATCAGCGTGGACGACTGGGCGCGGTGGGCCGGCACCATCCCCTATGAAATCCTCACATCCCTTGGCAGACGCTACGCAAAAGTGTACTCGTCTTGAG
>CAZYKZ010000089.1:0-10586 GCA_964648175.1 uncultured Anderseniella sp. | reverse complement strand
CGCGATATTCGGCTCGATCTCCGGTCTCTGCAGAGAACATGTCTCGCTAACCGCCGGGAATGACGGACTAATTGCGAAGTCAAAGTGTCAGGGGAGGTTTGCGTGCAGTGGCTGGCTGGGGAACCTGGATTCGAACCAGGACTAACGGAGTCAGAGTCCGTGGGTCTACCGTTAACCTATTCCCCACCGGTCAGCCTTGCGTGATGTGGCTGTGGCTTAGCGAATTCGCACCTGCAGTGTCAAGCCTTGCCTCTGGCAGGCGGCAAGTTGCCACCCGCCTCTGCGCCGCCCTTCAACCTCGAACGGCGTGTCAGCCGCGCAGCTTCTGCAACAGCGAGCTCAGACGCGCGTCGCCGCCGGCCTTGGGCGCAGGCTGTGCCGTACCCGGATCCGGCGAATTGGACGATGCGGTGATCGCCTCGAGGCTCGTCAGGTCGAGCGGCTTCTTCAGCAGGGACGACGATTGCGTTGCCTGCGGCTGAGGCTGAGGCTGCGGCTGCGGCGCTGGCTGCGGGGCAGGGTAGGCCTGGGCCTGCATCGCCGGCGCGGCCGGCTGCGCATGATGGGCAAATGCGGGAGCAGCCGCCGGCATCGGTGCGGCCGCTTGTGGCATGGCTGCGGCTGGTACGGCAGCAGCCGGCGCCTGCTCGGATGGCGATACGTTGGTGCCCACCGCAGGTTCGAGGTGAATGCCTGCCTCTTCGCGGCCTGCGTCTTCGTACTCGATCGCATAGGACTGCATGCGCCAGCGGGCCACGATCGCATCGAGGAACCCTTGCTCCGGCACGTCGATCGCCCAGTTGCGGGTGAACGAGGCCGTCGCGCTCTTGGGCAGGGCGTGGCTCGGCAGCAGGTCGAACTTGATGCGCGTCGGCAGCGACACGCCTTCGCCAAACGTGACGGCCTCGCCAGTGCCCATGGTCGGCATGAACTCCAGCAGCGAGGCCGCCGCATCCGAAATGCCGGCCTTGAGGATGTCCTGGTCGCGCTCGTTGGTCAGGCGCATCGAGAACACCGTGTTGCACTGGGAAAGAATGGTCGGGTCGAGTTCGGCCGGACGCTGCGAGATGATCGCCAGCGACACGCCGTACTTGCGGCCTTCCTTGGCGATGCGCGAGATGGCCCGCTTGGTCGGCTCGAACCCGCTGGTCTTGTCGATCGGCACGTAGCGGTGGGCTTCTTCGCACACGAAGGTGATCGGCACGCGCCCCTGGCTCCACAGGCCGAAGTCGAACGCCATGCGGGCCAGCACGGACACGCACACGTTGATCACTTCCGACGGCAGGCCGCCAAGTTCAAGTACGGTGATCGGCTTGTCGTTGACCGGAATGCGGAAAATCCGCCCGACAACTTCGGCCATGTTGTCCGAAATGGTCATGTGGCCGAACATGAAGCTGTAACGCGGGTCGCGGGTGATCTGCTCAAGCCGCGCCTTGAGACGCTTGAACGGCGCCAGTTCGCCCTTCATGTCCAGCTTGCCGAGATACTCCTCGATCAACGCCATCAGGTCCGATGCGCGATAGGGAACCGGCGTATCCACGCCGACGCTCAGCAAGTCGGTACCTTCCTTGCTGCGCAGCGTGGACGTCTTGTCCCGCCGCGAGGCGCTTGCATAGCGCTGCTTCGCCAGCGGAATGAGCTCGCGGAGAATTTCCACATCCTGCTCGCGGTTGGGCTGGTTGCCGATGATGATCTCGACGATTTCCTCGAAGTTCAGCAGCCAGAACGGCAGGCTCATGTTCTGCGGCTGGATGACCTCGGCATATTCCTTGAACGAGGCCGCATACTCGCGGTGCATGTCCAGAAGCAGGATATGCGCCTTCGGGTTTTTCTCCAGAATCCGTCGCAGGATCAGCGCCACCGAGCACGACTTGCCTGTGCCGGTGGTGCCGAGCACGGCGAAGTGCTTGCCCAGCAGGTCGTCAATCTTGACCATCGCCGGAATGCTCGGGTCCTGCTGGATGTGACCGATGCGGATCGAGGTGTCCTGATCGGATGCATAGGCCATCGCCAGTTCGGTCTTGGACGCGCGCGACACGATGTTGCCGAGACCCGGATAGCTGGATACGCCGCGCCGGAAGCTCTTCGGGTTGCCATCGTCGTCCTTCGGCAGTTCGCCAATGAACTCCACTTCGACGATGCGCATTTCCTGCGCCTGGTTGTCATGGGACGGAGTAGGGCAGCTCAACGCCGAAACCAGCGCCAGCGTTACCGTCTGTTCAGTGTCGACCTTCAGCAACGTGCCGATTTCCGGAGAACCTTCCGGGCTGGCCGAGAACGGATCGTCGGCATCGAGAAGAATGATCGCGTGTGCACCTGTAACCGCGACGATGCGGCCGATGCGCTCGTTCGTGGTGTTCATCTTGCGAGAGGCGCTGGATGCATTCTGACTGGTACTGCTCATCTCGGGGTCACTCTTGATGGTAGGAAGCGGCATCGGATTCGGCGATGCTTGCGCGGATATTGTTCTTGGCCATGTCGACGGCGGTTGATTCAGTTTCGGCTTGCGAATGGCCGCTGCAGGGAATCGTGAAGCTGGCGACGGTGCCTTCTCCCTTGCGGCTTTCCAGCGTGAACTTGCCCCGGTGGGCCTTCACGAGCGCAACCGATATCGGCAGGCCAAGGCCTGTTCCCTCGTTGGAGTCGCCAAAGCCGTTGCGGACCTGGCCGAACGGCTGTGTCGCCATGTGCAGCTCTTCCTGGTTCATGCCGGAGCCCGTATCGGCCACGGTGAACAAGAGGCATCCATCATTGCCCGCAGCGACAGTCACACAGACCGTGCCGCCATTGCCGGTAAACTTGACCGCATTGCTCAAGAGGTTCAGCAGTACCTGCTTGAGCCTGAGCGGATCCGCATGAACCATTGGCAGCGAGTCATGCATCTCGCACACCAGTTCGACGCCCTTGGTCGCCGCCCGCGGCTCGATGAAGTGAATGCAGCTCTTGACCAGCGGCGGAACGTCCGTGGACTGCAGGTCCACCACCAGCTTTCCGGCCTGGATTTTCGAGACATCGAGAATTTCGTTGATCAGCTCGAGCAGATGATGCGCGGCTTCGTTGATGTAGCCTGCGTACTGCTCTACCTGCTCGGCCTTGAGGCTTTTCTGGGTCTTGAGCATGTCGGAAAACCCGATGATGGCATTGAGCGGCGTGCGCAGCTCGTGGCTCATCGAGGCGATGAACTCGGACTTTGCCTTCGAGGCAAGTTCGGCCTCCACGCGTGCGGCCTGAACCGCCACGGCAGAACGCTCCTGATGCTGCGACAGCCGGATCTGCTCGGAAAACTCGCCAATCAGCGACCCGGCTGGAAACCAGCTCTTGCCAAAGTCCTTCATCTCGACCCCCTCAACGGGTTGAATGTAGGCGGCAAGGTCTAATCAGCCGTTAATGACGTCTCTTGCGGGGTTAACTGGTTAACGGGCGCGTACCCCATGCTCGCTTTACGTCTGCTGCAAAGCTGTTACAGTGAGGACAACGAAACGTATTGAGGCAGGGTGCCGGTTTCATGCGCCCCCTCATGCCCGTCCGGCCAGACCGGCAGGCATCGAGGTGCGGGCGCGGAGCACAAGGTATCCTGGCAAGGTGATCGAGTGGGCGCCAACGGCAAGTCCGGAGGCAAGCCGGACCGGTCGCGACGGCGGCATGGATGGCCGCTGCGCAGGCCGCCGCGGCAACGCAACGAAGAGGCAGTTCCCTCTGCCGACGGTGTTGCGGCAACGGCCCCCGTGCGGGAGCAGCCGTGCAGCTTGGGGCTGCGTGAAGGCGTCTATGGCGCGCTTGACCTGGGAACCAACAATTGCCGGCTTCTGCTGGCGAGGCCAGCCGCAAACGCCGCTGGTTTCGAAGTGGTGGATGCCTATTCCCGCATCGTTCGGCTGGGTGAGGGCGTTCTGGCCACTGGCCAACTCTCGGAAGACGCCATAGACCGGACCATCAAGGCGCTGCGGGTCTGCGCCAACAAGCTGAAATGGTGGAATGTCGGAAGGGCCCGGCTGATCGCCACTGAAGCCTGCCGCATGGCCAGCAATGGCGATGCCTTCATCAGCCGCGTACGCGAGGAGATTGGCCTCGATCTGGAAATCATCGACCGCGAAACCGAGGCTAACCTGGCGGCTGCCGGGGCTTCCCCGCTGATCTGCGGCGAAGCCCGCTCGGTACTGGTGTTCGATATCGGCGGCGGTTCCACGGAAATCCTGTGGCTCAACGTCGAGGACGGGCGCTATCGCATCGGCGACTGGACCTCGCTGCCCGCTGGCGTGGTCACGGTGGCCGAGCGGTTCGGCGGCAAGACGGTCTCCGCGGACAACTTTGCCGCCATGCGCCAGCATGTGAACACCCTTGCCCGCCCGTTCGTTGAGCGGCTGGTCAATGGCAGCAGCGGAGGTGTTCTGGTGCCGGATCATTTGCTGGGTACGTCGGGAACGGTGACCACCGTGTGCGGCATTCACCTCAATTTGCGCCGTTACGATCGTGCAAGGGTGGATGGCTCCTGGATCACCGGCTCGGACGTATCGCGGGTAACGAACGATCTGCTCACGATGACGTATGAAGAACGCGCTGCGTCGCCATGCGTGGGGCCTGAGCGTGCGGATCTTGTGCTTGCAGGCTGCGCCATACTGGAAGAGATCCGCGCCATCTGGCCGGCCGAGCGCATTCGCGTCGCCGACAGGGGCTTGCGTGAGGGCATCCTGACTTCATTGATGATCGAGGACGGGCATCATGGCCGGACCGCGTAGACCGCCGGGAAAGAAGCCGCGCTCTGACGGCACCTCGGGTCGTGACCCGAAGAAACTGTCGCAGCGGGTGAAGACAGCCCGCGGGCGCACGCTGTCCTCGACCCGCTGGCTCGAGCGCCAACTCAATGATCCGTTCGTCTCGCGCGCAAAGCTCGAAGGCTACCGGTCGCGCTCGGCCTTCAAGCTCACCGGCATCGACGATGAATTCCACCTGCTCAAGCCGGGCGGGCGCATCGTCGACCTGGGCGCCGCCCCCGGCGGCTGGTCGCAGGTGGCCTCGCGCCGCACCCGCGCCGACCAGGGCGAGGGCAAGGTGGTGGCAATCGACATTCACGGCGTCGAGCCCATCGCCGGCGTCACCATCCTCAAACAGGACTTTCTGGAGGAAGGCGCACCTGAAGCCCTGATCGAAGCGTTGGGTGGCGACAAGGCCGATGTCGTCATGTCGGACATGGCGGCCCACGCCACCGGCCACAAGCAGACCGATCACCTGAAAATCATGGCGCTGGCCGAAGCCGCGCTGATGTTTGCCCGCGAAGTGCTCAAGCCCGGTGGGGCATTCGTGTGCAAGGTGCTGCGCGGCGGGGCCGAGAACGAGCTTCTGCGCCAGTTGAAGCAGGATTTCAGGCAGGTGAAGCACTTCAAGCCGGAAGCCAGCCGTGAGGATTCGGCGGAATTGTTCCTGGTGGCGCTGGGGTTCCGTGGCCAGGCGTCCGGAGAAGATCCCCAATAGCGGCCAGTTTGCCACAGGCATCAGGCACAAACGCCGCTTGCCGCCTGCTTCAATCGGGTGTTACAGACAGTCGTCAATCTGGTTGCGAGTCGCCGCCGGACCATGCCGGTTCAGCACCCCACGGCTCACCCCTCGAAAGGATTGACGATGTCCTCGCGCCTGCGCTCCGATTCCATTCCCGAGTATCTCACCTTCGACGACGTGCTCCTGAAGCCCGCCGCTTCCGCCGTGCTGCCCGCCGCCGTCAGCATCCGCACCCGGCTGACCCGCGACATCGAGCTGGCGCTGCCCATCCTGTCCGCCGCAATGGACACGGTCACCGAAGGCCGCATGGCCATCGCCATGGCGCAGGCCGGCGGCATCGGCGTGATCCACCGCAACATGGACCCGGACCTGCAGGCCGCCGAAGTTCGCCAGGTGAAGAAGTTCGAAAGCGGCATGGTGGTCAACCCGATCACCATCTCGCCCGACGCCACGCTGGGCGACCTCAAGGAAATCAAGGCCAAGCACAAGATTTCCGGCATTCCCGTGGTCGATGACAACGGCAAGCTGGTCGGCATCGTCACAAATCGCGACGTGCGATTTGAAGACGACCTGAACCGCAAGATCGGTGACCTGATGACCCGTGAACTTGTCACGGTCAAGGAAGGCGTCGGCAAGGACGAAGCCCGCAAGCTGCTGCACAAGCACCGCATCGAGAAGCTGATCGTGGTGGACGACGATTACAAGTGCACCGGCCTGATCACCGTCACCGACATGGACAAGGCCGCCCTTCACCCCAACGCCGTAAAGGACGAGCAGGGCCGCCTGCGCGTTGCGGCCGCAACCGGCACCGGCGACGCCAACTTTGCCCGCGCCGAAATGCTGATCGACGCGGACGTGGACCTCGTGGTGGTCGATACGGCCCACGGCCATTCGCAGTACGTGCTCGACCAGGTCAGGCGCATCAAGAAGCTGTCCAACAAGGTGCAGGTGATCGCCGGCAACGTCGCCACCTCGGAAGCAACGCGCGCGCTGATCGATGCAGGCGCCGATGCCATCAAGGTCGGCATCGGCCCGGGCTCGATCTGCACCACCCGTGTGGTTGCAGGCGTCGGCGTTCCGCAGCTTACCGCCATCATGGATTGCGCCGATGGCGCGAAGGGCTCC
Source organism: uncultured Anderseniella sp. (assembly GCA_964648175.1). Lineage (GTDB taxonomy): Bacteria > Pseudomonadota > Alphaproteobacteria > Rhizobiales > Aestuariivirgaceae > Anderseniella. The sequence continues at coordinate 3,968 of CAZYKZ010000089.1, read as the reverse complement.
GACGTGCCTGTCATCGCTGATGGCGGCATCAAGTTTTCCGGCGACCTAGCCAAGGCGCTTGCTGCCGGTGCATCGTGCGCCATGATCGGCAACCTGCTGGCCGGCACCGACGAAAGCCCCGGCGAGGTTTATTTGTACCAGGGCCGCTCCTACAAGTCGTACCGGGGCATGGGCTCCGTCGGCGCCATGGCTCGCGGCTCGGCTGACCGATACTTCCAGGCAGAGGTACGCGACCAGTTGAAGCTGGTGCCGGAAGGTATTGAGGGCCAGGTGCCGTACAAGGGCGCGGCCAGCGCGGTGCTGCACCAGCTTGCAGGCGGCTTGCGCGCCGCCATGGGCTACACCGGCTCCGCAACGCTGGAAGATCTGCGTGAACGCGCCGAATTTATCAGAATTTCCGGTGCGGGTTTGCGCGAAAGTCACGTGCATGACGTGCAGATTACGCGCGAGGCGCCCAATTATCAGCGTTCTGGCTGAGCCTGATCGCGGATGGAAAACTATCGCTGGATCATTCTCGCCGCCGCCATGCAGGCGTTCCTGACCGTAGGCGTGCTGCTGCTCATGGCGGCAAGACGCCGCCGCGCATTTGCGGCTGGCAAGGTGGGCGCGGACGCCATGCTGAACGACCGGTCATGGCCGGATGACGTGCTCAAGGCATCCAACAACTACAAGAGCCAGTTCGAGATTCCGGTGCTGTTCTTCGCCGCCATTGCCGTGGCGCTGGCCACCGGCATGACGTCAACCGCGTTCACGGTGCTGTGCTGGCTGTTTGTCGCGGCGCGCATCGTTCATTCCATCGTGCATTGCGGGCCGAATGTGCTGGCGCCGCGCTTTGCTTCGTTTCTCGTCAGCGTCATCGCGGTTTCGGGTCTCTGGATCATCATCGCCAAGCGCATGTTGGTGGGCCTCTGATGCATCTGGCAGGACGACTTTCAGCGGCCATCGAGGTTCTGGACGAGGTGTCGGCCCGCCACCGTCCGGTCTCGCTGGCGCTGGCTGACTGGGGCAGGGCGCACCGTTTTGCAGGCTCGGGCGACCGGGCGGCGATTGGCAACATCGTCTACGACGTGATGCGCAAGCGCGCCTCGCTGGCCTGGCGCATGGGGGCGGACACGCCGCGCGCGCTGGTGATTGGCTGGGCAGCGGATCATCATGGCGCCAGCGCGGACGAGATTGCTGGCCTGTGTGCCCATCAGCACGGGCCGGGCGCGCTGAGCGAGGCCGAAGCCGCCCGTCTCAAGCAGCCGCCAGAGCAGATGCCGGACCACGTGGCTGCCGACTTTCCGGAGTGGCTGTGGCCGTCGTTTGCCGCCGTGTTCGGCGACAGCGCAGTCAGCCAGGGCGCAAGCTTGGCCGATCGCGCCCCGGTGGACCTGCGCGCCAACACGCTGAAAACAACGCGAGACAAGCTCCTCGGCCAGCTTGCAAAGTTCGACGCCAAGGCAGGCCCGCTGACGCCGGACTGCATCCGCATCGAGGTGCCGGAAGGCCTCAGGCGCACGCCAAACCTGGAGGCCGAGCCGGCTTTCCAGCGCGGTCTGTTCGAAATCCAGGATGCGGCATCTCAAGCCGCTGCCCTGCTGGTGGACGCACAGCCCGGCATGCAGGTGGCCGACATCTGCGCCGGTGGTGGCGGCAAGACGCTGGCGCTGGCGGCGCACATGCACAACAAGGGTCAGTTGTTCGCCTGGGATGCGGACCGCAACAGATTAAAGCCCATCATCGCGCGGCTGAACCGGGCAGGGGTGCGCAACGTACAGGTGATCCCCGCCGATGAACCGGAAAAGCTCGACGAACTGGCAGGCCGTTTTGACCGTGTGCTGGTGGATGCACCGTGTTCGGGGTCGGGCTCGTGGCGGCGCAAGCCTGACGCCAAGTGGCGCCTGACGCCTGAGAGCCTCGCCAACCGCCAGACTGACCAGCGCGCCGTTCTGGACCGCGCCGCACGGCTGGTGAAGCCCGGCGGCCGGGTCATATACGTAACCTGTTCGTTGTTGCCCGAGGAAAATACCGCCCAGATTGAAGGCTTCCTTGCCGGACATCCTGGTTTCAGCATCGTCCCGTTCGCCGATGCATGGCGCGCCGCGTCCGTCAGCGAACCACCGGTATCTGCCGATGGGCGGACGGACACATTGCTGCTGACCCCCGCCACGCACGGCAGCGACGGGTTTTTCGTGGCTGTGCTTGAAAAGGCGGCGTAAGCGCCGCGCCTGCTCAGCTCACGTGGCTGCCGCGCAACTCTGCAATCGCCTTGCGCACCTTGCTCCACTGTTCGGCTTCTGCGGCGTTGTTGGCGTCCTTGGCGGCGCGTGCCTTCTGCGCCGCTTCGGCTTCCGCCTTGTCTCCATGCGCGGCCAGCAGGGCGCGGGCGTGCTCGGCAACTTTTACTGCTTCCATGTTTGAAGTCTCCTCTCTTCGAGTTGAACCCCTCCCGGACTTGATCAGTATACCACACTTAGGTTCACGGTCGAACAAACGGGGGATGGAAAGCCGCACCGTCTTGCGGATTCGCGCCCGGTTCTGTATTCGCTCGCCATGACAGACAAGCTCCTCATCATCGATTTTGGCTCACAGGTCACGCAGCTCATCGCCCGCCGGCTGCGCGAACTGAACGTCTATTGCGAAATCCACCCGTTCCAGAAGGTCACCGACGCCTTCCTGCAGGAGTTCCAGCCCAGGGCGGTGATCTTCTCGGGCGGCCCTGCATCCGTGTTCGACAAGGGAGCGCCGATGCCGCCGGCCTCCGTGTTCGACATGGGCGTGCCCATCCTCGGCATCTGTTACGGCCAGCAGGTCATGATGCACTGCCTCGGCGGCCATGTGGAACGCGGCCACGGCACGGCAGAGTTTGGCCGCGCCTACGTCACGCCGACGGACAGGCAGCTGCATCTTCTCGACGGCTGGTTCGCCGAGGGCGATGAACAGGTCTGGATGAGCCACGGCGACCATGTCTCGAAGATTGCGCCGGGCTTCGAGGTCTACGGCACCTCGCCCAACGCGCCGTTCGCCATCACCGCGGACACCAGCCGCAATTTCTACGCCGTGCAGTTCCACCCGGAAGTGCACCACACCCCCCACGGCAAGACGCTTTACGCCAACTTCGTGAAGCTTGCCGGCTTCACCGGCGACTGGACCATGGCCGCCTACAAGGACGAGGCCATCGCCGCCATCCGGAGCCAGGTCGGCAAGGGCAGGGTGATCTGCGGCCTGTCCGGCGGGGTGGACTCCTCCGTCGCGGCCGTCCTCATCCACGAGGCCATCGGCGACCAGCTCACCTGCATCCTCGTGGACCACGGGCTGATGCGGAAGAACGAGGCCGAACAGGTCGTCACCATGTTCCGCGAAAACTACAACATTCCGCTGGTCCTGGTGGATGCATCGGACACCTTCCTCGACGCATTGGAGGGCGAGAGCGACCCGGAAAAGAAGCGCAAGACCATCGGCAAGCTGTTCATCGACGTGTTCGAGGCGGAAGCGAAAAAGGTGGGCGGTGCGGACTTTCTGGCCCAGGGCACGCTCTATCCCGATGTCATCGAGAGCGTGTCGTTTTCCGGCGGCCCGTCGGTCACCATCAAGTCGCACCACAATGTCGGCGGCCTGCCCGAGCGCATGAACATGAAGCTGGTGGAGCCGCTGCGCGAACTGTTCAAGGACGAGGTCAGGGCGCTTGGCCGCGAGCTCGGCCTGCCGGAAAGCTTCATCGGCCGCCATCCGTTCCCCGGTCCCGGCCTCGCCATTCGCTGCCCCGGCGGCGTTACCCGCGAGAAGGTCAGGATCCTGCAGGAAGCCGACGCCATCTATCTGGACGAGATCAGGAAAGCTGGCCTGTACGACGAGATCTGGCAGGCTTTCGCCGTGCTCTTGCCCGTGCAGACCGTCGGCGTCATGGGCGACGGGCGAACCTACGAGTTCGTCTGCGCCCTGCGCGCCGTCACCTCCGTCGATGGCATGACGGCGGACTTCTACCC
>CAZYKZ010000088.1:0-10609 GCA_964648175.1 uncultured Anderseniella sp. | reverse complement strand
TAGCTGCGCATGGGCGCAGTGCTAGCCGGTCCTGAGCCATCTGACAATCCTGCTGCGCGCCTCTGGCACGGCAACGCCACGCGGCTCGAACACGTGGCGGGCGAGGAAGTGTCCGGCAAGGTCCAGCCCGTCCGCGATGTCCTGCCGGGACGGGGAACCGGTGGAACCGGCGAGAAAGCCGGGCAAGCGTAAAAGCTTGTCCTTCCATGGCTCGCCCTGTGCTGCCGTCACTGCCTTGCCCGAGCGCGGCGACACGAAGGCCAGTCCCTCGCGCGCGCCGCTCATGGCGCATCTTTCGAGGTCCAGCCCGAAACCCAGTTCGTCCAGCAGGCCAAGCTCCCAGCGCACCAGCAGCGCCGGCCAGATGTCATCGTCATCAAGATGCTCGAGAAGCAGCAGCGAGGCGTCATAGAGGCGTGGGTGGGGCTCACGCTCGGGCAGAAGGCTTGCAAGCGTGGTGACCGTGGTCACGGCGGCAAGACGGGGCATGCTGTCGATGATCCCGGCGACAATCATCCGGTGGGGGTCGGCAGTGAACAGGCCCAGATGATCCTCAAGTCGCGCGCGCCAGACCACGTGAACCAGGTTGCCGGCCTGAAGCACCGGGCGCTGGGTGCGCGAACGCCCTCCCCTGACCAGCCCGGAATGACGGCCGCGCTCGCGGGTCAGCACGTCGATGATGGCCGATGTCTCGCCATGCCGCCGCACGCTCAGGATCAGGCCGTCACCTTGCCACTCCATGATCGTCCGCTCCTGCCGGACCCTGTACCTAGCGCGACGGGTCCAGCCCCATCATGCGCAGCCGCTCGGGATCCTCGGCCCACTTCTCGCGCACCTTGACGAACAGGAACAGGTGCACCTTCTGGCCCAGCGCCTCTGCGATTTCGGTGCGCGCCGCCTGGCCGATGGCCTTGATGGTCTGGCCGTTCTTGCCCAGCACGATCTTCTTCTGGCTGTCGCGCTCGACGAATACAACCTGTTCGATGCGCACAGAGCCGTCCTTGCGTTCCTGCCAGGTTTCGGTTTCCACCGTGGACGCATAAGGCAACTCGTCGTGCAGACGCAGGAACAGCTTTTCGCGGGTGATCTCGGCCGCCAGCATCCTGAGCGGCAGGTCGGCCACCTGATCTTCCGGGTAGAGCCACGGCCCCGGCGGCATCCTGTCGGCCAGCGTCTGCTTCAGGTCCTGAACACCATGACCCTTCATGGCCGAAATCATGAAGGTGTCGGTGAACGGGTAGAGCTTGTTCAGTTCATCTGCCAGCAGCAGCAGCTTCTCGCGCGGCACCGTGTCGATCTTGTTGATCGCCAGCATGACCTTCAGGTTCGCCTTCTCAAGCCCTTCGACGATGGCGCGGTTGGCCTCATTCAGCCCGTCGCGGGCGTCAATCAGCAAGACCGTGGCATCGGCCTCTGCCGCGCCTGCCCAGGCGGCCGCGACCATCTCCTCGTCCAGCTTGCGCTTGGGGGCAAAGATGCCGGGCGTGTCGACAAATATGATCTGCGTGTTGCCCTCCAGCGCAATGGCACGGATGCGGGCCCGCGTCGTCTGCACCTTGTGGGTGACGATGGAAATCTTGGAGCCGACAAGCTGGTTCAGCAGGGTCGACTTGCCCGCATTCGGCGCGCCGATCAGCGCAACGAACCCGCACCGCGTCTGTGTTGCATCATCGCCAGCGTTCATTTCCATATCTTCTCCCGGATGAGGAAGGCCTCGGCTGCGTTCTGCTCGGCCATGCGGCGCGACCCCGCCACACCGGTTTCCGGCTTGCGGCCCTGCACTGTCAGTTGCACCGTGAACTCGGGTGCATGATCAGGCCCAGATTGCCCGATGATCTCATAGGCTGGGGTAGCGAACGAGCGGGCTGCCGCCCACTCCTGCAGCGCCGTCTTGGCGTCCTTGCGCACCTCCGGCGCCTGTTTCAGCGCATCCTTCCAATGCTCGCGGATGAAAGTTGCAGCAGCTTCAAGCCCGCCGTCCAGATAGATTGCTCCGATCAGGGCCTCACAGGCATCACCGAGAATATTGTCCGTAAGTTCGGTGCGCTTCTTGCCCTTGCCAGCCAGCTTGAGCGCCGGGCCGATATCCAGCCGCTCGGCAACCTTCGTGCACATGGCGCGGCGCACCATTGCATTGAACATGCGGGCAAGTTCGCCCTCGGGCACGTCGTCATGCCGCTCGTACAGGATATGGGCGATGACCAGTCCGAGCACCCGGTCTCCGAGGAACTCGAGCCGTTCGTTGTTGCCGCCAGCGGTTGCCCGCGTGGTGCCGCTGGCGTGGGTAAGCGCGCGCTCCAGAAGCGCCTCGTCGGAGAAGGTATGCGAAAGCCGCTCCTTGAGGGCAGCGACGGCCTGATCCTGCGCGGTCATTCGACGAAGTTGAACAGGCGGCCCCAGCGGATGTTGGTTGGCCACTTCCAGAATTCCCAGAACGCGCCGTCGGGTCCGTGCGAGAAGAACAGGATGGTCGCGCGGCCAACCAGGTTTTCATAGGGCACGTAGCCGACTTCATTGAGGAAACGGCTGTCTGTGGAATTGTCCCGGTTGTCGCCCATCATGAAGTAATGCCCTTCAGGAACGGTGTAGACCTGGGTGTTGTCGGCCTCGGAATTGTAGATGTCGATGATCCGGTGCTGGACGCCGTTGGGCAACGTCTCGAGATACTGCTTTGCTTCCCGCTTGCTCGCGTGATCGGGGTTCACGAAACCGTCGATCTGCTGAAGCTTCACCGGCTCTCCGTTGATGTTCAGCACGCCGTCGATCATCTGGATGCGGTCACCCGGCAGGCCGATGACGCGCTTGATGTAGTCGGTCTCGTTGTCGGTGGGCAGCTTGAAAACCACGACATCGCCGCGCTCCGGCGTGCCGGCGAACATACGTCCCTCGATCGGCATGGGACCGAACTTGAACAGCGTGTTGCCAAGCAGGCTGAAGCTGAAATTGAACGAGTATTTCGAGTAACCATAGGACAGCTTGTTGACGAACAGGTAGTCGCCTACGCGCAGTGTCGGCACCATCGATTCCGACGGGATGTTGAACGGCTGGAAAAAGAACGTTCGCACGACGAAGGCGATGAGCAGTGCCTGGACGATGACCTTGATCGTCTCCCAACCGCCGTCCTCGGCCTTTTTACGGCTCCGATCCACGTTTGACGCCATCTTGCTGCTGCTTTCCTGAAACCACGGACCTCTTGGGCCGGCTTGCCGCGGCACCGCCGGACCTACGGCAAATCAACTGCCGCCGGAACAGTCATGTCGCAGTTTATTGGCAGAATTGCAACCGTCGCTCCGGAACGAAAGGACGCAACCCGGTTCATGCGGCCGGCAGGCAGGAAATGATGACGATGGCCTGCGCCCAGGGGTAGTCGTCGGTGATGGTGAGGTGAATGTCCGGCTTGAAGCCGCCGGGGACGAGAGTTTCAAGGTGGCGCGCTGCGCCACCGGTAAGCACCATGGTGGGCCGTCCGCTGGCCAGGTTGACGACGCCCATGTCGCGCCAGAACACGCCCTTGCGAAAGCCGGTACCCAGCGCCTTGGAGCAGGCTTCCTTGGCCGCAAACCGCTTGGCGTAGGAGGCTGCGCGCTGGGCCCGGCGGTCGGACTTGGCGCGCTCGATGTCAGTGAAGATACGGTCCAGGAACCGGTCGCCGTACCGGTCCAGCGTCTGTTCGATGCGGCGGATGTCCACCATGTCGTTGCCGACGCCCAGGATCACAGCGCATCTCCCTGCGGATCGCGCTCGACAGGTGGACCAGCGGCCCGGCGCTGGCGAAGCTCTGCCGCACGCTTCTCGCGAATGCGCGCCCGGCGCTTCTTGTAGCGGGTGATTGCCGGCTTGAGAACGAAGTAGCACAAGGCCCCGCAGGCAAGGCCCAACGGCACGGCGCCAACGCACATGGGCCAGAACACGGGTTCAAGCGTTGCCCACAGTTCCTCGAAGAATGTGGCAGGCTGACTGAACAACAGGCGGATGCCGCCCTCCGGCGCCGCCAGCGCAATGTGATGGCGTCCTTCCTGACCCAGCAGAAAACTGCCGAGATTGTGGGTGGCGATCCAGATGAACGGGAACGTCAGCGGATTGCCGACGGAGGTACCGATGGCGGAGGCCAGGATATTGCCTCCGATGATCCAGGCGATGAGCGCCGCCAGGACGAAGTGAAAACCCACTGCCGGCGTGAACGACGCAAACGCGCCTGCCGCGAAGCCGAGCGCAATGGCGTGCGGCGAACCGGAAATGCGGTTCACCTTGTGCGACATGTACTTCGCGGCCCGGTGAAAACCGATCTCGGGCCAGAAAAGGTTTCGCACCCGGCGCCAGAGGCTGACGGTATCGCGCCGCTTCAGGATCATTTGCTCAAATCACACCCGTACAATGGTTCACGACTTCAGGCCGCGGCTGCCGGGCTTGACTGCCTCGATAGCCGCAAGCTCGGGCGGCAGCTTGGTGGGCTCGTAGGTCGGCACTTCAAGCTGCGCCAGGGACGCCAGCTTGACCCCGACATCCGCCTTGCCGCCGGACCGGTCGATCAGGCAAGCCGCGCCGACGGTCACACCGCCCTCGCGGTTGATTGCCTCGATGCACTCGCGCGACGACAGTCCCGTGGTCACGATGTCCTCCACCATCAGGCAACGCGCACCGGTGGGAATGGTGAAGCCGCGCCTGAAGGTCAGCGTACCTTCGACGCGTTCACAAAAGATTGCCGGCACGCCCAGCTGGCGGCCCATCTCATAGCCTACCACAACACCGCCCATGGCCGGAGAAACGACAAGATCGATCTGGCCAAACCCGGCCTCGCGCACCTTGGCGGCAAGCGTCGAGCACAGCCGGTCTGCGCGCGCTGCGTCCATCAGCACCCGCGCGCATTGCAGATAACGAGGGCTATGTAATCCCGAGGACAGGATGAAGTGGCCTTCCAGCAGCGCACCGGCTGCGCGGAACTCATCCAGAACCTGTTCTTGTGTCAGCATTTTGTCCGTCCTTTCGCCGCCGCGCCGGTTGCACGGTCAGGCTTCACCTGTCGCACGCGCCACGGAGGAGATCAGCGGCTTGCGGTTCAGTTCGTTGATGATGCGATTCAGGTGCCTGATATCCTCGACCTCGATGGTGAGGTCAATGTTGTAGAAGTCGCGCGCCCGCGAGGTCATCTGCAGGTTTTCGATATTCGCCCCACCCTCGGCGATGGTCTGGGTCAACTGGCCCAGAGCACCCACCTCGTTGTGCAGCACCACGTTGAGCCGCGCCGGATAGAGATCGTCCAGCGCATCCTCGTCCCAGGCCAGGTCTACCCAGAGATCCGGCTCCTCGTCGAACTTCTGCAAGGCGGCGGAGAAGATCGGGTAGATGGTGATGCCCTCGCCCCGGGTCAGGATGCCGACGATGCGCTCGCCCGGCACCGCACCAGTGGCCGGATCGATGCGCAGCGGCAGCTGCCGGTTTACGCCGCGCACCGCGATCGTTCGCTCGCCTTCCTCGCTGGAAGACCGGCGCGCCTGGCGCACGTCGCGCTTCGGTCTCTTCTCGTCGGCATTGAAACCGAGCGCCATCAGCACGTCACGCACCTGCACTTCGCCGCGCCCCAGCGCCGCAAGGCCATCGTCGAGCGATGACACGCCAAGCTTGCGAAATGCTTCGCTGGCGAGCTTCGATTCATAGACGGCATCGAACCGGGCAAGACGCCGCTCGAGAATTTCGCGGCCAAGGCCGGCATACTGGTCGCGCACCGCAAGCCGGGTGGCGCGGCGGATGGCGGCGCGGGCCTTGCCGGTATGGGCCACCTTCTCCCAGGCTGCCGGCGGGGTCTGCGCCTGCGAACGGATGATCTCGATCTCGTCGCCATTGGCCAGTTCGGTCATCAGCGGCGCGTGCCGGCCATTGATGCGGCAGCCGACGCAGGAATTGCCGACATCCGTGTGGACCGCATAGGCGAAGTCGATGGCGTTGGCGCCCTTAGGCAGCGCAATGAGTGCGCCCTTGGGGGTGAAGCAGAACACCTGGTCCGCAAACAGTTCGAGCCGCGTGTGCTCGAGAAACTCGCCGGGGTGATCGCCCTCGGCAAGGCTCTCGACCAGAGAGCGCAGCCAGCGGAAGGCGTTCGAATCGCCATGCTGGATGCGCACGCCGCGCTCGGCCGCCATGGGGTCGGCGGCATCCTTGTAGAAGCTGTGCGCCGCCACCCCGCGCTCGGCAATGTCGTCCATCTCACGGGTGCGGATCTGCAGTTCGACGCGCTTCCTGTGCGGCCCGATGATGGTGGTGTGGATGGAGCGATAGTCGTTCTGCTTGGGGTTGGAGATGTAGTCCTTGAACCGGCCCGGCACCACGCGCCAGGTGGTGTGCACCACGCCCAGCGCCCGGTAGCAGTCGGTCAGGTTGCCGACGATGACCCGGAAACCGAAAATGTCCGACAGCTGGCCGAGCGACAGGTCCTTGCGCTGCATCTTGCGCCAGATCGAAGCCGGCTTCTTCTCGCGTCCCGTCACGTTGGCGCTGATGCCGTGGGCGGCGAACTGCTCGGTCAGCCTCTCCTCGATGTTGGTGAGGATGTCGCCGGACTCGGCCCGCAGCGTTTCGAGCCGCTTGATGATGCCCTCGCGCGCCTCCGGATAAAGCGCCTCGAAACTGATGTCGTCCAGTTCCTCGCGGATCGCGTGCATGCCCATGCGGCCCGCAAGCGGGGCATAGATGTCCATGGTCTCCTGCGCGATTCGGGCGCGCTTCTCGGGCTTCACATGGTCGAGGGTGCGCATGTTGTGCAGACGATCCGCCAGCTTGACCAGCAGCACGCGCGCATCCCGCGCCATGGCGAGCAGCAGCTTGCGCAGGTTTTCGGCCTGGGCGGCTTCCTTGGTGACGAGGTCGAGCCGCTTGATCTTGGTGAGCCCTTCCACCAGACCGGCGATTTCGGGGCCGAACAGTTCCTCGATTTCCTGGTGGGTCGCCTCGGTATCCTCCACCACGTCGTGCAGCAGTGCGGCCGCGATGGTCGCGTCATCGAGCTTCATGTCGGTGAGAATGGCCGCCACTTCGAGCGGGTGCGTGAAATAAGGATCGCCCGAGGCGCGGACCTGATGGCCATGCGCCTTCATGGCATAGACATATGCCCGGTTCAGCATGTCCTCGTCGGCATCGGGGTCGTAGGACGTGACCCGCTCCACCAACTCATACTGCCGCATCATCGCGTGCGTGCCATCCTGATCTACAAGCGGAAGAATCCAATAAGATGAAATAGTTGCCAGCGGGCAAAAACACAACAGCCGGAGCATCGCGAAATGCTCCGGCTGCAAGATTTAATCAGGCCACGGCGGCTTTTCAGTCGCGGGTCAGTAGCCCGAGCGCTGGGAACCCGGGCTTTCCGCCGGCGGCAGGCCTTCGAGCCCGCGCAGCAGGTCTTCTTCCGACATGCGGTCGTAGGCGTCCTGGTTGTCGGTTTCGGCAACGCCAGCTTCAGCTTCGCCACCTTCGGCGCCGGACGTCAGCAGCGGCACGGCGCTTTCTTCCGGTTCGTCCACTTCAACATGCTTCTGCATGGAGTGCACGTAATCCTCGCGCAGGTCTTCCACGTCGATGGTGGCATCGCCGATCTCGCGCAGGGCGACGACAGGGTTCTTGTCGTTGTCGCGATCCAGCGTGAGCGGTGCGCCCTGGGAGATCATCCGCGCGCGATGGGCGGACATCAGGACCAGCTCGAAACGGTTGGGAAGCTTCTGGATGCAGTCTTCTACGGTGACGCGCGCCATTCAGCTCGTCTCCTCGATCAATTGGTGTTTCATGAAACTGATGACGGCTTTTAGTCTTGCTTTGTGCAGAAAGCAAGTGTGACCTTGCCGCATCGCGCCGGTCCGCCGGCCTCAAGCCCGAAAGTTCCAGACCGGCCGCGCCATGCCTTCTGCAAGTTTTCACAAGGTCGTATGGCCGCTGGCCATTGGCGAGACCATTGTCTGGGCAGGCCTCTATTACGCTTTCCCGGCATTATTGCTGCAATGGGAGGCCGACCCGGGATGGTCGAAAGCCGAACTTACCGGGGCTTTCACCCTTTCAGTACTGGTCTCCGCCCTGCTCGCCCCTTTCTCCGGCCGCGTCATAGACCGGGCGCTGGGCCCGCACATGTTTGCCGGCAGTGCGGCTGCCGGGGCGGTACTGTTGCTTATGCTGACCCAGGTAACGCAGCTGTGGCAGTTCTACGGGGTATGGACGGCAATCGGCGTGGTCATGGCCGGTTGCCTGTACGAGCCCTGCTTCGCGCTGCTGACGCGGACGATGGGCCTGCGTGCACGCCGGGCGATTACCGCGGTTTCGCTCGTCGCGGGGCTGGCCGGCACGGTGTCGTTTCCCGCCGCGCATTACCTGTCGCTGGCGCTCGGCTGGCGCGGCGCGGTGATGGTTTTTGCCGCAGTGATCCTGCTGGTGGCGGTTCCCCTGATGTGGTTCGCCGCCAGCCTTGCCGAGCGGTCGGGCGGTCATGAGGCGCCGCCCTCAAGCCTGAAGGCCTCGGCAGCAGCCCGCGTTGCCGCGCGGCCCGCCTTCTGGGCGCTGGCGCTGGGCTTTGCCATGCTGGCGCTGAACCACGGCATGATGCTCACTCACACCCTGCCGCTTCTGAACGAGCGCGGCTTTGACCCGGCGCTGGCGGTGCTGGCAATCTCGTGCATCGGGCCAATGCAGGTGATTGGCCGCATCGTGATGATGTCGGTGGAGCACCGGGTGTCGAGCATGGCCATTGCCATTTCCTGCCAGGTCTCGCTGGCACTTGCCGCCCTGTTCCTGATGGGCGCGGCCGCAGTACCCTTGCTGCTGGCGCCGTTCGTGATGCTTCAAGGTGCGGGCAATGGCGTGACCAGCATCATCCGGCCGGTGCTGACCGCGGAACTGCTGGGACGAACGGATTTCGGCGTGATCTCGGGGCTGACCGCACTGATCTACATCAGCGGCTTTGCGCTGGGACCTTCAATCGGGTCGTTGCTGTGGCACGCGGGCGGCTACAACACCATGCTGACCGCGGCCATGGCAATGGCAGGCACCGGGATAGTCCTGCTGGCATCAGCTCGCAAGCTGTCACCCGGACCTGCTCACGGGTGAGGCGCCTGGGCACGCTCGAACATGCCGTAATCGCGGATGATGCGGCCTGAAATAGCCCACGCCAGTTGCGGATCGCCTGCCCAGGCTTCAAGCGCCGCAGCTGCGTCTGCCTCGCCTGCCGCCTCTGCAAGCGTCACGTAGCGATCGTCGAAGTTCACGCTCCTGAACGATTCTCCGGGGCCCTCGACCGCACCACCCTTGCCGTGGGCCGCCACCATCCACCCGCCCGTTGCGGACGGCGACAGCTCCCGCACTTCGACAGGCGCGCCTGCGGCGATGCGCTGCGCGACCTCGATGATGCGGATGCGGTAGTCGGCGAAGTGCTTCTCGCGGCCTGCCGTCTGCGACCCCTTGTGATGCTGGTCCTCGCGCCAGCGGATGATTGCCGCTTCGTCCTCCCACAACTGGTGGGACAGGAGCACGTCCTCCCGTGACAGCGAGTTGAACCGGTCGATCCAGATCAACCCGGTGTGCTTTTCCAGCACAGGCTTCAACATGCCAACATGCCGGAAATAGTGATCCAGGTGGCCCGGCCTTGGCTTCACTTCGAAGAACAGCGCAAGCATTCAGGCGGTCTCCTTCCCGTTCAGCACCTTGCCGCCCTTGCCCATGTCGAGTTCCGCAAGAAGCTGCTTCGCGGTGCTGCCCAGCACCGGATGGCGCCAGCGCGGGGCAATTTCCGCTATCGGCTCCAGCACGAAGGCGCGCTCGTGCATCGACGGATGCGGCAGAACCAGTTGCGCGTCAGTGGACTGGTCAGCGGTCTCGTTCAGCTTCATGCCATTATAGTCCAGAATGTCGAGATCAAGCGTACGCTCGCCCCAGCGTTCGCGCCGCTCCCGCCCCGCCGCGCGCTCGATCTGGCGTAGATACGAAAGCAATTCAAGGGGTTGGAGCCGTGTCTTGATGCGCGCGACGGCATTGGCATAGACCGGTTGATCCTTCCTGCCCCAAGGCTCGGACGCGATGATGGCCGATGCGCGCTCCAGCCTGAGCGGAGGTTCGCCAAGCGCCGCCAACGCGCGCTCCAGCGTCTGGCGCGGGGAGCCCCACGGTCCGGTCACGTTACTACCCAGGCCAATCAGGATCATATGCTGCCACCATTGATAACCAGCGATGCTTGTGGCACACCTGCGGCGTATTTCAAGGCCGCATGGTGAAATCACCGGGCACGGCCATGACCAGATGATTTCAAACCCGGGAGAACCCCCATGCGTCTATACAAGGACGAACGCACCGCCCTGTTCATCGACGGCTCCAACCTGTACGCCACCGCCAAGGCGCTCGGTTTCGACATCGATTACAAGAGCCTGCTGAGCCACTTCGAGAACAACACCCGGCTGATGCGCGCGATCTATTACACCGCGCTGATGGACGATGCGGAATACTCGCCGATCCGCCCGCTGATCGACTGGCTCGACTATAACGGCTTCATGGTGGTGACGAAGCCCGCCAAGGAATTCACCGACGCGCAAGGCCGCCGCAAGATCAAGGGCAACATGGACATCGAGATTGCGGTCGACGTGATGGA
>CAZYKZ010000087.1:0-10632 GCA_964648175.1 uncultured Anderseniella sp. | reverse complement strand
CGACCGCTGGTTCAAGGTACATTTCCCCACGCTCGGCCACGGCAAGCTGTCGAAGCTGCTGCGCACCGGCCAGGTGCGGGTCGATGGCGCGCGAGTGAAGGCCAATGCCCGGCTTGAATCGGGCCAGATGATCCGAGTGCCGCCGCTCAACCTCGAAGCAGACATGCCGGACGAGGCAGGCGAAGAGGCGAAACCGAAGCCCTTAAGCGCCGCCGACAAGGCGTATTTCGAGTCGATGATCCTGTTCGAGGACAAGCACCTCTACGTGCTGAACAAGCCGGCCGGTCTTGCCGTGCAGGGCGGCTCGCGCACCACCCGCCACGTTGATGGCCTGCTGATGGGGCTTGCGGCAGAGATGTACGACCGGCCGCGCCTCGTGCACCGGCTCGACCGGGACACGTCCGGTATCCTCGTCATCGCCAAGACCCGCCAGATGGCGACTGCGCTCGGCAAGCTGTGGCAGACGCGCTCGGTGCGCAAGATCTACTGGGCGCTGGTCAACGGCGTGCCCAAGCCCGAACAGGGCAAGATCGACAAGCCGCTGATCAAGGGCGGGGCTGCGGGCGAGGAACGCATGCACGAAGCCCACAACCCGCACGACGACGGCGCCCAGCGCGCGGTGACGCACTATGCCGTCATCGACAAGGCGCCGCCCGCCGTGGCGTGGGTGAGCCTCAAGCCCGTCACCGGCCGCCAGCACCAGCTGCGCGCCCACATGGCGATGATCGGCCATCCCATCGTCGGCGACGGCAAGTATGGCGACCTCGCCGAAATGCCCGACGGAATGTCGAAGAAACTCCACCTGCATGCCCGGCGCATCACCTTCCCACACCCGAAGGGCGGCACGGTGGACGTGTCCGCACCGATCCCCGGCCACATGCGCCAGTCGTTCGAGACCTGCGGCTTCGATCCCGACCGGTTCGACATTCCAGAAGCGGGCGAAGAGGACGAGCAGGCATGAAGCTGGTCATCTTCGATTGCGACGGCACGCTGGTCGACAGCCAGCACGGCATCGTCCACTCCATGCAGCATGCCTATGGCGAGGCAGGCCTCGAGTTTCCGGGCCGCGAGCGGGCACTCAGCATCGTTGGCCTGTCGCTGATCGAGGCTTTCCGCATTCTGGAGCCGCACCGCGATCACGCCACGCACATAAAGCTGGCTGAAGCTTACAAGGGTTCGTTCCAACGCATGCGCGCCGACCGGCTGCACGAGGAACCGCTCTATGAGGGCTGCCGCGATGTGCTGGACCGCCTGCATGCGCGTGATGACGTGCTGCTGGCCATGGCCACGGGCAAGTCGCAGCGCGGCGTGCGCGCACTTCTGGAGCGGGAAGGGCTGGAAGGCTATTTCCAGTCGATCCAGACGGCGGATGATGCACCTTCCAAGCCTCACCCGGCGATGATCCTGCAGGCGCTGGCCGATACCGGCGGGCGGGCCGATGCCACCGTGATGATCGGCGACACCAGCTATGACATGGAGATGGCCCGCAATGCGCAGGTCGGCGCGCTGGGCGTTTCCTGGGGCTATCATCACGACGACCTGCTCAAAGGCGCGGGCGCACACCACATCGTGAATCATTACAATGAGGTGGAAGACTTTCTTGAGACTTGGTTCGGAGTGCCGGCATGAGCGATGAGACCGAAGACGAACGCGCCCGGCGGCTGCTGACCCGTCAGGAACAGGTCAACCTGCCGAAGCGGTTCTACAAGCAGGTGTCGGTGGCTCCGGCAGAGAACGGCTTTGCGGTGCACCTCGATGGCCGCCCAGTCAAGACCCCGCTCAAGCGCCCCTTGGTGATGCCCGGCGAGACCATGGCCGAGGCGGTCGCGGCGGAGTGGGAGGCACAAGGCACCCACATCAATCCTGCGGCCATGATCATGACCAAGCTCGCCAATACCGCGATCGACCGTGTGTCGGGCGACGAGGCGCGGATCATCGGCGAGATCGTGGATTTCGCTGGTTCGGACCTGATTTGCTACCGCGCGGACCGGCCCGAGGGTCTTGTGGCGCGGCAGGCGCAACACTGGGATCCGGTGCTCAGCTGGATTCGAGATGTGCACGGGTGCAAGTTCGTGTGCGTTGCCGGTGTCATGCACGCTGACCAGCCGTCGGTCTCGCTTGAAACCTTGCGCGCCGTACTCGCAGGCGAGGGGGCTTACCGGCTCACCGCCATTCACAACCTGACCACGCTGACCGGCTCGGCGCTGATCGCCATGAAGCTCGCCGCCGGTGCGCTGTCAGGTGAGGAGGCCTGGACCGCCGCCCACGTCGATGAAGACTGGCAGATCGAGCAATGGGGCGAGGACGACGAAGCCTCCGCCCGCCGCGCGGCAAGGAAGGCGGACTTCGACGCGACGGTCAGCTTTCTTGCGATGGGATGAGTGCAGTTGACGGCTTCGCAAAAGCGGCGGCTGATTGTCTGGCTGTGCATTGTCGGTTTCGGCGCCGTCGCCGGATACTTCTACACGGCGATGTTCTACACGGGCAGTGAGGACGTGGCCGTGCACCCGTGGAGGGGCGCTCGCGCAGGCATGCTGATAGCAGCCCTCGCAGGCGGCTTCGAGCTGTTTGCCATGCGCTCCGCCCTTGGCGCCTGGCTGCGGCGATTGCCTTACATCGCAGGCTTCAGTCTGCGCGTATTGATCCAGACATCGCTCGTGGTCGGCTGCCTTGCGCTCAACTATACCATCTCGAATGCAATGTCCGCCGAGCCGCTTCCCGGATACCACCTGGAAGACCTTGCAGACGACACGGCGTTCTCACTTGTCGCGATGACGTTTGCGCTGCTGAGCGTCGAACTGGTGCGCTATCTGGGAGCGCGCAACCTGCTGCGCATCTTCACGGGGCAATACCGGCGTCCGATCCGCGAGGAGCGGATATTCGCCATTTTCGATGTGGCCGGTTCGAGCGAGGCGGCGTCCCGTCTGGGCGATGAACGGTTTCACGAATACCTGTCATCGATCTTCTTCGACATCGACCAGCCAATCGTCGACTTCGGCGGCGAGATCCATTCCTACGTGGGCGATGCCGTGTTCGCGGTTTGGCCGCTGCCGGGGCCGAACAGGCGGAGCGACGTGGTGCTCGCCATCAAGGCCGTATGTGAGAAGATCGCGCAACGGCGAAGCATGTACGAACGCGAGTTCGGCCTGCAGCCGCGGCTGCGGACGGCAGTGCATTGCGGCTCGGTCGTTGCGGGCCAGACCGGAGACAGCAAGCGGCAAGTCACCTATTTGGGTGAAACAGTCAACATCGTGGCGCGGATCGAGGCGCTGGCGAAGACGCTCGGGCGTGACATCCTGGTCTCGCAAGCAGCCCATGAGCGGTTCGAACTGCCCGAAGGCGTTGTTGCACATGATGAGGGCGTGCATCCCTTGAAGGGCGTGGCGGAACCTGTGCGGCTCTTCAGCCTGTCCCTTGGCCCACTGAACAAGTAAGCAGGTGCGCGGTCCGCGTGCTCACGCCACCCAAACGTCTGACTTGCCGCGCCGCACAATGCTGCTAGAACAACCTGTAACAAGTCGAAGACAGGGCAGGGAGCGCATCTCATGCAGGAAATTCTCGAACAGCTGAAGCATCGCCGCGAGGTTGCGCGGCTGGGCGGCGGTGAAAAGCGCATCGAAGCACAGCACGCCCGCGGCAAGTTGACGGCGCGCGAGCGCATAGAGTTGCTGCTCGACGACGGCTCGTTCGAAGAGTTCGACATGTTCGTCGAGCACCGCTGCACCGACTTCGGCATGGAGAACACCAAGATCCCCGGCGACGGCGTTGTGACCGGCTGGGGCACGGTGAACGGGCGCACCGTCTACGTGTTCGCCAAGGACTTCACCGTGTTCGGCGGTTCACTGTCCGAGACGCATGCCAAGAAGATCACCAAGATCCAGGACATGGCGCTGCAGAACCGCGCGCCGATCATCGGCCTGTTCGATGCTGGCGGTGCGCGCATTCAGGAAGGCGTGGCCGCGCTTGGCGGTTATGGCGAGGTGTTCCAGCGCAACGTGCTGGCCTCGGGCGTCATCCCGCAGATTTCCGTCATCATGGGGCCGTGCGCCGGTGGCGACGTGTATTCGCCCGCCATGACTGACTTCATCTTCATGGTGAAGGACACGAGCTACATGTTCGTGACCGGTCCGGACGTGGTGAAGACCGTAACCAACGAGACGGTGACGGCCGAGCAGTTGGGCGGTGCGTCGGTGCACACGGTCAAGTCGTCCGTTGCCGACAAGGGCTATGACAACGACGTTGAGGCGCTGTTGCAGATGCGCCGGCTGATCGACTTCCTGCCGGCCTCGAACCTCACCGAGGCGCCGACCGTGCCGACGCAGGACAGCGGCGAGCGCATCGACACCTCGCTCGATACGCTGATCCCGGCCAACCCGAACCAGCCCTATGACATGAAGGAGCTGATCCACAAGACGGTGGACGAGGGCGACTTCTTCGAGATCCAGGAAGCCCACGCCAAGAACATCATCACCGGTTTTGCCCGCATGGAAGGCCACACGGTGGGCATCATCGCAAACCAGCCGATGGTGCTGGCCGGCGTGCTTGACTCCGACGCCAGCCGCAAGGCCGCGCGTTTCGTGCGTTTCTGCGACTGCTTCAATATTCCGCTGGTAACCTTCGTCGACGTGCCGGGCTTCCTGCCGGGCACGGCGCAGGAATATGGCGGCCTGATCAAGCACGGCGCCAAGCTGCTGTTCGCCTATGCCGAGGCGACCGTGCCGAAGGTGACTGTGATCACCCGCAAGGCTTATGGCGGCGCTTATGACGTGATGAGCTCGAAGCACATCCGCGGCGACGTGAACTATGCCTGGCCGACCGCCGAGATCGCCGTGATGGGCCCCAAGGGAGCTGCAGAAATTCTGTACCGCTCTGAACTGGGCGACAAGGACAAGATCGCCAAGCGCATCAAGGACTACGAGACCCGCTTCGCCAATCCGTTCGTGGCCGCAGAGCGCGGCTATATCGACGAGGTGATCATGCCGGGCACCACGCGCAAGCGCATTTCCCGCGCCCTCAACATGCTGCGCAACAAGCACGTCGAGAACCCCTGGAAGAAGCACGACAACATTCCGCTGTAGAGGTCTGTACCGTCATGGCATTGCCGTCCCATCACATGATCCCCGGCGCGCCGCGCCCGGTGGCCCCGTTCAACCATGCCGTCGAGATCGATGGCTGGGTATTCATCACCGGGCAGATGCCGACCGAGCCCGGCAACGAGGACGCGCCGCTGCCGGAAGGCGTCGAGGCCCAGACGCGGCGCGTCATGGACAATCTCATCATCGTGCTTGAGGGCATGGGCCTGACGTTGGAAAACGTCGTGCAGGCAAGGGTTTATCTGACCGAGTTCGAGCGCGATTACGCGGCGATGAATACGACCTACCGGGCCTACTTTGCCGAAGGAAAGCTGCCGGCGCGAACCTGTGTCGGTGTGACAGGTCTCGCGGTCAATGCACTGGTCGAGATTGACATGGTGGCGCGTAGGCCCTGATTGTCACCACCAGCGCATCTGCGCATCGGTGATTTTCTCGTTGCCATCAGGCTTGATCAGG
This sequence comes from uncultured Anderseniella sp., assembly GCA_964648175.1. Taxonomy (GTDB): domain Bacteria; phylum Pseudomonadota; class Alphaproteobacteria; order Rhizobiales; family Aestuariivirgaceae; genus Anderseniella. The sequence goes on along the minus strand of CAZYKZ010000087.1, from coordinate 5,083 downwards.
ATGGTGTCTTCGTAGTCGCCGGCATAGCCGTCGCGCATCAGCCACTTTTCCACGCATATCACCATGCCGGGTTCGAGCTTTCTGGTGACGCCAGGCGCGAGCCACGGGTCGTCCCATCCAAGCCCGATGCCATGGCCGAACCCCTGGAAGTTGCCCGACTTTGGAAATCCCAGTTCTGCCTGCTTTGCGGCTCCCGCCTGCATCACCTGTTCGCCCGTGACGCCGGGTTGAGCCGCCGCGATCCCGGCCTCAACGACGGCGATAGTGCTTTCGAAGCAGTCAATCATGGCATTTGATACCCGGCCAACGGGCCGGCAACGGGCGAGGTCGAAGTAATAGCCGTCCAGCACGCCGGACAGCCCGGCACACAGAAACTCGCCGTCTTCCAGCGTTTCCGACGAGCCCCAGGTGGGCAGGGCGGAACGGACAAAGCGCGGATCGGGACCGCCGGTTCCGGACCGGATGAAGGCGTTGTAGAGGATGGCGCGCGCCGGCAGCAGCACGTTCATCGCGGCAGAAAGGGCCTCGCCGTGGTTCATGCCGGCCTTTGCCGCCGCCATCATGGCGTCGATCGAGCGGGACCCCAATTCGGATGCCCGGCGCAGTAGTTCGATTTCGCCCGGGGTCTTGACCGCCTTTAGGCCGTTGTACGCGCCCTGTACGTCAACGAGTTCAATGCCGGGCTGGGCGGCAGTCATGGCCCGGTACATGGAGGCAGGCATCGTGTCGGCGCCCACCAGCCCAAGGCGGGCACTGGACCCAAACTCGTCCGCAATGGCCTTGACCGCAGCTTCGGTTACGAAGTCGGCAAATGTGATGCGTTCATCGGGCAATGCGACATTGACCCATGTCGGTACATCGACGATCAACCGTGTCTCGCCTGAAGGTTTCACCAGGGCCACCGCATGCGCACGGCCCGACCAGTTGCCCGCAACGTCGGGAATGTAGGGAAATTGCGTGTAGAAGCCGGTCAGCCAGAAAACGTCGGCAAAACGGTCGAGGGTTCCGCCGCCGCGAGAGCATACGACAAGCCCGTCCAGACCTTCAGCGCGGGCAACCGCACCGGCTCTTTGACGCCGCTGCTCGAACTCCGATGCCGTAATGGTGCTGCTCATGGCCGGCGAGCATGCATCGCAGCCGGTATCTTGGCAATCGCGGGATTTGAGAGATGCCGTTAGGCAAATCTAAAGCCTGGTTCCTTAGCCTTGCGCGCGAATTGTCGATATTCGGGAGAGGAACCGAGATGAATTCCGCAGCAGACATCCGCAAGATGGCAGAGGCCGGTCACGTAACCGATCAGGACGTGCTGGCGCTGCGCCGGGCCATGTATGGCAACGATCATGTCATCGACAAGGCCGAAGCCGAGGCGCTTTTCAGGCTCAACGATGTGGCAGACGGCACTTGCGTTGCCTGGCCCGACTTCTTCGTGGAGGCTGTCACCGATTATTGCGTCCACCAGATCGAGCCAGCTGGCTATGTCAGCGAGGACAATGCCGACTGGCTCATCGGCATGATTTCGCATTCGGGCCGGGTCAAGACCCCGACCGAACTCGAACTGCTGCTCAAGGTCATGGAAACCGCGCGCGAAACCCCGGCGTCTCTGGAGCGTTTCGCTATGAACCAGGTCCGCGAGGCGGTAATGACCGGTGAGGGTCCTGTCCACCGCGGCAGCGACCTGAAGCCCGGCCAGATCGGTGAGGCGGAAGTCAGCCTGATCCGGCGCATTCTGTATGCTTCGGCCGGTGCGGACGGGGCGGCAATTTCCCGCGCCGAGGCCGAGATGCTGTTCGATCTCAACGACGCCGTGAGCGGCAAGGACAACCACCCGTCCTGGCGCGCGCTGTTCGTGAATGCGATTGCCAATTACCTGATGGCGGCGCGCGTCAGCGCTGCACCGGGCAGGGAGGAGGCATTGCGCCGTGACAAATGGCTGGACTCCGGGAATGCCGGCGTCATGGGCATTCTCTCGCAGGCGCTGTCGAGCGGATTGCGCGGCTTCAGCAGCGGCAACTGGCAGGAGGTGATGAACGCCCGCCAGTCGCTTGCAGCACAGCGGCACAACCAGTTCGTGACAGATACGGCGACCTCGGAAATCGTCAACGCTGAAGAAGCTGAGTGGCTTGCCAGCCGCATCAACCGCGATGGACACCTGCACGATGCGGAAAGGGCGCTGCTCGAGTTCATCAAGCGCGAATCCCCCGATGTGCATCCCAGCCTGCAGCCGCTGCTGGACCGGGTTGCCTGACGAATTCCGCGCCTGAAAGCGGAAAAATGTGATTTGCATGGATTGCCTGGTTGACCCGGGCCGCCGGGATTGGTCTGCTTGCTGAACCTGCGGGCGGCACCAATCCTGAAGGCATGGGGGTCAAAACATGCAGTTTTCGCGGTTCCTGAATGTTGCAGCAGGGGCGTTCCTGGCAGCCAGCGCGATAGCGCTTGCACCGGGCGTGGCCACGGCATCGTCGATTTATGAATCCGGCTACACCAGCAAGATCAAGATGACCGCCGGACAGAAGTCGAAGGTTCAGCGCATCAACCGGGCGGCAACGGCACGCGTCAACGAGATTTTCCGCAAATATGGAATTCGCCGGTCGGCCCAACCGGAGATGCGAAAACTGATGGCGGCAAGTGGCGAACTGCAATCCGCCGCGCGCCAGGAACGCAACGAACTGGCCAAGGTGTTCACGCCGACGCAGCTGCAGGAATATGACGCCATCATGCGCCAGGTCGAGGACCGGATCGTGCGGGCTGCGAAGTAGCCGGTCAGGCGAACAGGCCGATACCCAATTCCCTCTGACGCTTCTTGCTGAGGCCCTGGGCGACCTGGCGGTGGGATTCGGCGATGTAGTCGCGTAGAGCGTCGTCATCGAGGCCGGGCTTGGCGTAATGCTGCACCCATTTCATGCCGCGGGACGCGAGATACGGGGCAGGGCGCAGGCCCGGTTGGTGGGGCAGGATTTCCCACGCCATGTCGGACACCTTGAAGGTTATCGCCAGTTCGCTGCCCGGATTGTCCCAGGCGATGGCGAATACCTTGCCTGCCACCTTCCAGACGTGCGCGCCGCCCCATTGGACGACGTGGGTCGCGTGCTTGAGCGAGCCACAGAACCGGTCATACTCGTCGAGTGTCATGCTGGAGAACCTAGAGCATCATCCGATCAGATTGAATCATCTGATCCGATAAAGATGCTCGTCTCCAAGATGCTAGAGCAGCTCGCCCACCAGGTCATAGTCTTCCGCTTCGACGACGCGGGCCCGGACGATGTCGCCGGGCTTGACGTCACCTTCGCCGGGCAGAAACACATTGCCGTCGATCTCGGGCGCATCCCAGACCGAGCGGCCAATCGCTTCAACGCCGTCGTCATCCTCGTCAACGGCGTCGATCAGCACGTCGATCTCGCGGCCCACCTTGGCGGCCATGATTTCAGCGGACACCTCGGCCTGCACCTCCATGAACCGGTGCCAGCGCTCTTCCTTGACTTCCTCCGGCACCGCACCGGGCAGCTCGTTGGCCTTTGCGCCTTCGACCGGTTCGTACTTGAAGCAGCCGGCGCGCTCGATGCGGGCCTCGCGCACCCACTGCAGCAGGTATTCGAAGTCTTCCTCGGTCTCGCCGGGAAAACCGACAATGAAGGTCGAGCGGATGGCGAGGTCCGGGCAACCTTTCCGCCAGGCATGAATTCGGTCGAGCACCTTGGCCTGGTTGGCAGGCCGGCGCATGTTCTTCAGCACGTTGGGAGATGCATGCTGGAACGGTATGTCGAGATAGGGTAGCACCAGCCCGTCCGCCATCAGCCCGATCACCTCGTCCACGTGCGGGTAGGGGTAGACATAGTGCAGCCTGACCCACGCGCCCATCTGCCCCAGTTCGCGGGCCATGGTGGTGAAACGGGCTTCGACGTCGCGGCCACGGTACTTGCTCGATGCATACTTGATGTCGAGGCCGTAGGCGGAGGTGTCCTGGCTGATGACCAGCAGTTCCTTCACGCCGGCCTTCACCAGCCGCTCGGCCTCGTACAGCACCGACGCCATGGGCCGCGAGACGAGATCGCCGCGCAGGGACGGAATGATGCAAAACGAGCAGCGATTGTTGCAGCCCTCGGAAATCTTCAGGTAGGCGTAGTGCTTGGGCGTCAGGTGCAGGCCAGCCTCCGGCACCAGGTCAAATTTCGGATCGTGCGCCGGCGGTACGGCATCATGAACGGCACCAACCACGGCTTCATACTGCTGTGGCCCGGTAACGGCCAGCACTTGCGGGTGAACGGCGCGGATGGCATCGGCATCGTTGCCCATGCATCCGGTCACGATCACCCGGCCGTTTTCCTTAACCGCCTCGCCGATTGCAGCCAGCGACTCGGCCTTGGCGGAATCGAGAAAGCCGCAGGTGTTGACGATGACGGCATCCGCACCCTCGTAGTCGGGCGAGAAGACATAACCTTCTGCCCTGAGCTGGGTGAGGATGCGCTCGCTGTCGACCAGCGCTTTGGGGCAGCCGAGCGAGACGAGGCCGATTGTGGGAACCTTGTGCGACATGGAACGCGCTTGTGGCGGGTTTGCGTGGGGCGGTCAAGGCCCTGCCGCGTGACCAGTCAACGCACGTGGGGTGCAGCTTCAGTGAACCGGCCTGACGGTACGTGCCGGGCGGTGGCGATGTCCCAGGTGTAGAGGTAGGAAACGGCGCGCAGCGTGCCACCGTCAGCCATGGCGACCTCCACATTGCGGCGCATGAACTCGTGCGGCTCGGGCCAGCGCGGAGAACAGGCTTCGTAATCGTCGAAGCGTTCCAGTATCAGCTCGGGCGTGAGCAGGCTGTAGACTTCCCCATAAACACGCTCGGCGGGATCATGGGACGGCACGGCACCCGGATACTCGTTCTGGCCGGGTTCGTCCGGGTCATCGATGATGTAGAGCCGCGCGCGAATGGAACCGTGGCCCAGAAGGTCGCTGTTGTCGCGCAGCAGTTTGCCCATCGGATGGCTGGCGGTGGTCAGCAGCGTGCCGTAGACGAACAGGCAGGTTTCAGGCGTCGTATTCATCAGGCAATCAGGCTCCGGCAGTCGGTGTAAACGGAGCCGCTGAATAG
>CAZYKZ010000086.1:0-10647 GCA_964648175.1 uncultured Anderseniella sp. | reverse complement strand
TCCTGTCCGGTTATGGAAAGCGCCATGAGCGAAAGCCCCGTCATTGTCTGGTTCACCCATGACCTTCGGCTGTCAGACAACGCCGCACTGGTGAAGGCGGCCGAAACCGGCCGTCCCATTCTGCCCGTCTACATCCTCGACGATGAAACTCCCGGCAGCTGGGCCATGGGCGGTGCATCGCGCTGGTGGCTGGAACAGTCGCTCCGGTCCCTCGGCAAGGCGATTTCGGACAAGGGAGGCCGGCTTTGCCTGCGCCGCGGCAACAGCCTTGACGTTCTGCAGGACCTGGCCCGCGAAACGGCTGCCCACGCGATCTACTTTTCTCGCAACCACGCACCGTGGTCCGGCAAGCTTGAGCAGGACATTTCAGTCTTGTGCAAGGATATTGGTATCGAGTGCAAACGGTTTGCGGGTTACCTGCTGCACGACCCCGAAAACATCCGCACCGGCGCGGGCGACCCCTACAAGGTCTATACCCCGTTTTCGAAGGCCTGCTTCGCCACCGAGCCGTTCCGTGAGCCGCGCGCGGTGCCGGAGGACATGCAGTTCTGGCTTGGCGGCATCGCAAAGGACGACATCGCGGACTGGAAGCTCTATGAAGCCAAGCCGGATTGGGCATCGCAGTTCGGCGAGCGCTGGACGCCGGGCGAAGCCGGTGCGCGCGACAAGCTCGAACGCTTCATTGCCGAGGCCGTGGGTGATTACAAGGACGACCGCGACCGGCCGGACCTTTTTGCCACCTCGCGCCTGTCGCCGCATCTGCACTTCGGAGAAATCTCCCCGCTCCAGTGCTGGCACGCCACCCGCCACGCCATGGCCGACGGCCGCCGCAATGTGGACCGTGGCGCGGAGCATTTTCTGAAGGAACTGCTGTGGCGGGAGTTCTCCTACCACCTGCTGCACCACTGGCCGGACCTGATGAGCGAGCCGTTCCGGCCCGAGTTCTCGGACTTCCCGTGGAGCGAGGACGACGACGCGCTCATGGCATGGCAGCGAGGCGATACCGGCTACCCGATCGTTGATGCCGGCATGCGCGAACTGTGGGCAACGGGCTGGATGCACAACCGGGTGCGCATGATCGCCGCCTCGTTTCTGGTCAAGGACCTGCTGGTGCCCTGGCAGCGCGGAGAGGCCTGGTTCTGGGATACGCTGGTGGATGCCGACATCGGCTCCAATTCGGCGAGCTGGCAGTGGGTGGCAGGCTGCGGGGCGGATGCCGCGCCCTATTTCCGCATCTTCAACCCGGTTCTGCAGGGCGAGAAGTTCGACCCCGATGGGGCCTATGTCCGCCGCTGGGTGCCGGAGCTGAAACGTCTGCCCGCAGCCTTCATCCACAAGCCTTGGGAAGCCCCGTCGCTGGTGCTGAAGGATGCCGGCGTGGTGCTGGGCAAGACCTATCCGAAGCCGATGGTCGATCATGGCAAGGCGCGCGATGCTGCGCTGGCGGCCTACGGGAAGATCAAGAAGTCTGCGTGACGCCTTGTGAGGTCAAACCGGCCCGCCCGGCGGGCGCTTCCGGAACCGGCTGGTCAGGAAGTCGACGAAGGCGCGGGTCTTGGCAGGCCTGTACTTGTCCGGCGGATAAACGGCATGAAGCGCGACGGGTGGCGGCTCGAAACCTTCCAGTACCGGTACCAGCACACCTGACGCCATTTCGGTGGCAACAATGAACGCCGGCAGCAGCGTGATGCCACGGTGGGCTAGACACGCCACCTTCAGGACGTCGCCATTGTTGGAGCACAGGGCCGGCGTCACCGCCAGCCGTCCGTTGCTGCCTGCCCCGCGCACCGGCCACGAGAGGTCCGAGCCGATATGCCCGTAATGCAGCAAGGCATGCGAGGCCAGGTCATCCGGCGTGCGTGGGCGGCCGTGCGTTTCCAGATAGGCCGGGCTGGCGCACATGAGCCGCCGGATCGGACAGATCTTCCGCGCCACGAGCGAAGACGGCTCCAGTTCACCGATGCGCAAGGTAACGTCGAACCCTTCCTCGTACGGGTCGACGAACCGGTCGTTGAGGATGAGCGATACGGTGATGTCCGGATGCAGCGCCATGAAGTCTGCCACTGCCGGGGCAATTTCGCTGACGCCGAAGGTCATCGGCGCGTTGACCTGCAGCAGGCCCTTCAACTGGCCCGTGGATTCACCCGCGGCGGCCTCGGCTTCCTCAAGCTGGACCACCAGCGCACGCGCCCGCTCGACGAACACCTGTCCGGCTTCGGTGAGCGACATGGTGCGGGTAGTGCGGTTGAGCAGCTGCGCGCCGAGATGATCCTCCAGCGCGCCGACAAGGCGCGACACCTGGACTCGCGAAAGCCCCAGCTTGCGGCCCGCCGCGGCAAAGCCGCCTTCGTCCACGGCAGTTACCAGCGCCTTCATGCCATCGAATCGATCCATGCACCAAATGTATCGTATTTGGAAACAATACGTAGCAATTTATGCTGATTGTCTTCAGATTGATCTGAATTATCTCTGCTGCATCACGCCAACGCGCCGGGGTTGACCCGGCAGCACTGAGAAGGAGACAGGCAATGATGCAACTGAGACCGTCCGAAGCGCGCGGCCACGCCAACTTTGGCTGGCTCGACTCGCGCCACAGCTTTTCGTTTGGCCACTACCATGATCCGGCTCACATGGGCTTCGGTCCCTTGCGGGTCATCAACGAGGATCGTGTTGCTCCCGCTGCCGGGTTCGACACCCACGGCCATGCCGACATGGAGATCATCTCCTACGTGCTCGACGGCGCGCTGGAACACAAGGATTCGTTGGGCACCGGGTCGGTGATCCGCCCGGGCGATGTGCAGCGCATGTCTGCGGGCACCGGCGTCAGGCATTCGGAGTTCAATGCTTCGAAGACCGATCCCGTACACTTCCTGCAGATCTGGGTGATCCCGGAAAGAAAGGGACTGGAGCCGTCCTATGACCAGCGCCACTTCCCTGAGGAGGAACGCCGCAACGCGCTGAAGCTGGTGGCGTCCGGAACGCCTCGTGACGGCGCGCTGAAGGTCCACCAGGACGCGGACATTCATGCAAGCCTGCTGGACGCGGGGCAAGTGCTGACGTTCTCCCCGCAGGCCGGGCGCCGCCAGTGGTTGCAATTGGCTGCTGGCGAACTCGTGGTCAATGGCGAGCAGCTGCGCCGGGGAGACGGGCTGGCTATTGCCGATGAACGCGAGGTCCGCATCGAGGCACTCGACGCATCCGAGTTTCTGCTGTTCGATATGGCCTGAGCATACAACGGGCCAGGGGAATCAGAACATGGCAGGACTGGACATGACGGGGCAGGTGGCGGTTGTCACCGGTGGGGCGCAGGGCATCGGCCTTGCCGTAGCGCAGAAGCTGGCAGCTCTGGGCGCCACCCTTGCCTTGTGGGACGTCGACGGTGCGCTTGCGGAAAGTGCTGCCGCCTCGCTTCCGGGTGGGGCGGCAGGCTTCGCCGTCAACGTGACCGACGAGGCGGCGATTTCCGCCGCTCTCGCGGCCACCGAGGCCCGGCTCGGACCCGTGTCGATCCTGGTAAATTCCGCTGGAATTGCCGGTCCGAATACCACGGTCGCCGCCTACAACCCTGAGGACTGGCGCCGCGTCATCGACATCAACCTGAACGGAACCTTCTACATGAACAGGGCGTTGGTGCCGGGAATGATCGAGCGCGGCTATGGCCGGATCTGCAACATCGCCTCCATTGCAGGCAAGGAGGGCAACCCGAATGCGTCTGCCTACTCCGCGTCAAAGGCCGGTGTGATCGCATTGACCAAATCTCTCGGCAAGGAACTGGCGGCCCATGACATCGCCGTCAATTGCGTCACGCCTGCGGCGGCGCGAACCCGCATCTTCGACCAGATGAGCCAGGAACATATCGACTACATGCTGTCCAAGATTCCGCGAAACCGGTTCCTCAAAGTCGAGGAGGCCGCCGACATGATCGCCTGGATAGTATCGCCTCAAAACAGTTTCACCACGGGCGCGGTGTTCGATCTGTCCGGCGGGCGCGCCACGTATTGAATTTACCATCAAGAAACACACAGGAGACCATATCGGCATGGCCGGCAAGCTGAACATTCTCGCCATTTCCGGAAGCCTGCGAGAGCAGTCCTACAACACCAGGCTGCTGCACGTGCTCAAGGACATGGCATCAGGCGCCATGGACATGGAAATCGTCCGGCTGAAGGGCATACCCGTCTATGACGGTGACGACGAGGCAGCCAGCGGGGTACCGCAGATCGTGCAGGACCTTGCAGCCAGGATACGCGCCGCGGATGGCGTTCTGATCTCCACGCCAGAGTACAACTTCTCGATTCCCGGCGGCCTCAAGAACGCCACGGACTGGGTGAGCCGCGTGAAGGACCAGCCCTTCAAGGACAAGCGAGTGGGCATTGTGGGCGCGGCGCAAAGCCCGGTCGGCACCGCGCGGTCCCAGTACCACCTGCGCCAGAACCTCGTCGGCCTGGAGGCGCTGACCATGAACAAGCCGGAACTGTTCGTCAGCCTCGCCCAGAACAAGTTCGATGCAGACGGCAATCTCACAGATGAGCCCAGCCGCAAGATCTTTGGCGTCTGGCTGGAAGCCTTCGAGGCCTGGGTGCGTCGCGGCTGAGCCTGTCCGCCGGCCCGGTTTGTGATATCGGCCTCGCTGGACTATATCCAGCAGCAGGGGCGCTCACATCGCAAACCGGGAGACGGGACCGATGACTACTTCATTTCAGACGCTCAGGGCATCCTGCCTGCTGCTGGCAGCTGTGTTGCTCGCGACATCGCAGGCCATGGCCGCCGGGTCCGGGCCAAGGTATGAGCTGCGTGAAACCGGCAGCAACGAGTTCATACGGCTCGATACGGAGACTGGAAACGTATCGGTGTGCAGCCGCGACTCAGGCAACTGGGTGTGCAAGAGCGCTGCCGATGACCGCAAGGCCTATCAGGACGAGATTGCCCGGCTGGAGAACCGCAACCGTCAACTGGAACTGAAGGTAGCCACCCTGGAGAAGAAGCTGCAGGGCAAGACTGCCACGCCTGAGCTGCAACTGCCCGACGAGGCGACCATCGACAAGATGATGTCCTTCCTGCGCTCGATCATGGAAAAGTTCATGGACATGGCCCGGGATCTGGAAAACCGGCCTGATCGCGCATGAGCAGCCAAGCCGGTCCTGCATAAAAGTTGCCCGCCCGGACTAAGGTCCGGACGGGCATGGATCGCGCTGCTCGGGACGGCGACAGGAGCCACGCGACCATCTCATGCGCCGAAGCACCGGCCAGAATGGCAGTTCCTCGGCATTTCGGGTTCCTGACGCTTTGCCTGGCAAACTCTTGCCCGGATGCGAGAACCCTTCAAATCTTGTGAGCAGACCCCTCTGCTGATGAAAAGGATGCTCGTTCTTCCGGGCGACAGATGGGCCAAACCTTGACAATTGTGGGGCCGGGACCAGGGAATGAAACATGAGGCTGACTCATATCTGCACTGGACATGTCTCCAAATTGGTTTGAATAATGCTGCAAAAGACCGGTTTCTCCGCTTGCCTTCAGGCTACCGAGGCAACGGATCAATAAAATCCGGCATTTGGAGGAAACCTGGCGGATGAGGGAGCGAGGTTGATGGGCTACCGGATTGTCCTGGCAGACGACCATCCGTTGTTTCGTGATGCATTGCGGCTGACCTTGCAGGATGCGCTGGGGGATGTGCGGTTTGACGAGGCCGGCTCCCTCAAGGAAGCAATCTCGATACTTTCGGCCGCCGACGACATCGATCTCGTGCTGCTGGATCTCAAGATGCCGGGCGTGCAGGGATTTTCAGGTCTTGTCCTGGTTCGTTCCCAGTTCCCCCTCGTTCCGGTGGTCGTGGTTTCCGGAACCGAGGAGTCGGCCGTCATTGCAAGGGCGATCTCTCTCGGAGCGTCGGGCTTCGTGCCGAAATCGGCCCCGGTTCAGCAGATGCAGTCGGCCATATCGGCCGTGCTTGAAGGCGGCGAATGGGTGCCTGAAGGCGTCAACACCAGCCAGTCTGCGGACAGCGAAGCCGACGAAATCGCCCGGCGCATGTCGACGCTGACGCCCCAGCAGATGCGGGTGCTGATGATGTTGCGCGAAGGCCTCCTGAACAAGCAGATTGCCTATGAACTGTCCGTCTCGGAGGCGACCATCAAGGCCCACGTATCGGCTATCCTGCAGAAGCTGAACGTGGAAAGCCGGACCCAGGCCGTCATTGCCGCATCGCGCATCGATGGAGAGCCGTCCGATGGCGCAGCCGTCGGGGAGTTCGCCGTCTGAGCCGTTGGCGGTTCACTCCGCGGCGGCGCGCTGCGAGCGCGCCAGTGCAAGGACGTTGCGCAAGATAGCTGGCCGTACCGGCTTTCTGAGGTAAACCACGTCTTCCGCCTCTGCCCGCGCCTGAACGTGGGCCGAACGCTCTGCGGTGATGAGCGCTGCCACGAAACCCTGCCCGCTCCGGCTGCGCAAATCCGCGATCACGTCGAGTCCGTTCTCGCTGTTGAGATGGTAGTCCATCAGGACCACGTCAAAACGCTGACCGCCACCATTGCCGGCATCCAGAAGCTTGCGGGCGCCGGCCGCATTGCGCGCGCTTGCCACTTCGCAACCCCAGCCAGTCAGGAGGGTTGTCATGCCCTGGATGATCGAGGGTTCGTTGTCCACCACCAGAACTGAAAGTCCGGCGAGCCGCGCGCTTCCGGCAACGGGAGAGGGACGGTTCTGCTGGAACGGCATGTCCTGGCTTGCCGCAACCGGCAGCTTGAGCCTGAAGGTACAGCCCTTGCCGGTATCCGATTGAAGTGAGAGGGGATGATCCAGCACCCGCGCCATGCGCTGCACGATGGACAGTCCCAGACCCAGGCCTGACACATCCGAACCTTCGTGATCGAGCCGCTCGAACTCACGGTACACCAGTTCCTGCTTGTTCGCGGGGATGCCGGGACCCGTATCGCGAACCTCGATCAGCAAGGCGCCGTCCTGCCGGCGGCAGCCCATCAGGACCTTGCCCGAGGCGGTGTACTTGATGGCATTGCTGAGAAGATTCTGCAGGATGCGGCGCAGCAACCGCCGGTCGGACAGCACGATCTGGCTGGATGGCACGATCGACAGCTTCAGGCCCTTCTCGGCCGCCGCCATCGAGAACTCGGTCTTGAGCTGGTTCAACAGGTCGCCGATGGCAAACCTTGTGATGTCGGGATTGATGGCGCCGGCATCGAGCCGCGATATGTCGAGCAACGCCGAAAAGATTTCTTCCACCGATTCCAGCGACTGGTCGACATTGCGGACCAGTTCCCCCTCGGGCTTTCTTTGCGTGCGGTCCAGCAGCGACGACGTGAACAGGCGTGCCGCGTTGAGCGGCTGGAGGATGTCGTGCGAGGCCGCGGCAATGAACCGTGTCTTGCCCGCATTGGCTTCCACGGCCTGCGCGCGCGCCGACTCGAGCTGGCTGTTGAGCGTGGTCAGCTCCTGTGTCCGCTCGCGTACGCGCTGCTCCAGGGCCTGCGCCGTCTGCACACGCTCGGTGATGTCGGTGAAGGTCAGCACCCGGCCGTCCTCCGGCATGGCGTTGCTGCGCACTTCAAGCACTACCGAACCATCCTTCCGGCTGATCTGGAACGGTTCCGACTGCATTGCCATCAGGCGCAGCACCTGCGTATGGGCATCGGCCAGCGCGCGGCCCTCGTATACGAAATTCCTTTCAAGCTGCGAAAGCACATCACCAAGCGGAACTCCGACCTTGCCCATTTCGGGCGGCAGCGACAGCAGGTTGCGGAACTGGTTGTTCCAGCACACCAGCGACAGATCATGATCGAACACGGCTATGCCCTGCTGCACGTGGTCGATTGCCGACTGCAACAGGTCCCGGTTGTAGACAATGGCATCGGAAGCATCGTCCAGCAGGCGCATGGCGCCGCGGGCATTCTCGGTGCCGCGCTGCAGCAGCAACGCCATGACCACGCGTGCCGACGCCGTGCCGATGGCGCTCGCCAGCAGCCTTTCGGCAAAGCGAAGCGCATCGTGGTCTGCGATTGAACGGGGCGAGAGGTTTCTGTCGCCCTGGAGATGGAATTCCTGGAAGGAGCGCTTGGCCCGCTCCTTGCCGAGATAGCGCTCAACCGTGGCCTCGAGCTGGCGCATGGTGACATTGCTGTTGCGCTGCCTGAACGAGTAGGTGGTCGTCGCTTGCCCGCTGGGCACGAAGGCTTGTGCCTGCATCCGTTCAAGCGGGTCACTTGATGTCAGGAGCGACACGCCGGCATAGACCAGCGCATTGACGGTCAGTGACCAGAACACGCCATGGGTGAGCGCGTCGAAATCGCTGTTGAAGAGGTGCCGCGGCCGCAGCCAGTCGATGCCCCAGGGGCCGTTGGCGATCAGGCTGTAGCTGAACCAGCCGGCGTCGGCGAACAGCGGCACCAGCAGCGTGTAGGCCCATAGCACAAAGCCTGCCATCAGGCCGGCCATGGCGCCTCGGGCATTGCCGCGCGACCACACAAGTCCGAAGAAAAAGGCTGGGGCAAACTGGGCGATGGCGGCAAATGACACCAGGCCGGTCTGCGCCAGCGCGGCATTGTTGCCGATCATCAGGTAGTAGCTGTAGGCCAGGACGATGATGCCGCCGATGGCGGCGCGGCGGATCTGCAGGATGCGCCTGGAAAAGTCCTCCTGCCACATGGTCCGGTTGGGCGAGCGCAGCATCAGCGGCAACACGATCGAGTTGCAGACCATGATCGACAGCGCAACCGTTTCGACGATCACCATCGCGGTCGCCGCAGACAGTCCGCCGATGAAGGCCACCATCGCCAGCAAGCTGTGGCCCTGTGCCACCGGCAAGGCCAGCACGAAGGTGTCGCCATCCACCGGCTGTCCCTTGAACAGCAGCATCCCGGCAATCGCGATGGGCACCACGAAGATGTTGATCATCACCAGGTACAGGGGGAACATCCATGCGGCCTTGCGCACGTCGTGGATCGACGTGTTCTCAACGACGGTAACGTGAAATTGCCGCGGCAGCAGGATGATGGCGAACGCGGCCAGCAGGGTCATGGTGATGAACCGCGGCGCATCCGGCGCCGATGAAAACAGCGAGTTGATCGTAGGGTCGGCGGCGGCGCGCTCGAACAACCCCGACGTGCCGCCTGCGAGCGAGAAGGTGATGGCGACGCCCAGCACGATGAACGCCACCAGCTTGACGAGGCTCTCTGCGGCAACCGACAGGATAAGGCCGTTCTGGTGCTCGGTGGCGTCGGCATGCCGGGTGCCGAACAGCATGGCGAAGATTGCCATGGCAATCGCGATGAACATCGGCATGTCGCCGAACGGTGTGTCCAGCTTGCTGGTTTCGACCCCCAGCGGCGCAAGTACGCCCAGCGACAGCGCAACAGCCTTCAGCTGGAGAGAGATGTAGGGAATGATGCCGATCACCGCGATGGCTGCCGCCAGCCCGCCAAGCAACTGGTTCTTGCCATAGCGCGCCGAGAGGAAGTCGGCGATCGAGGTGATGTTCTGCCCCTTGGACAAGGTCACGATATGCCGGATCAGTGGCCAGCCGGCCCCGATCAGCAGGATCGGACCGAGATAGATGGCCAGGAACTCGTAGCCGGTCGTCGAGGCCAGGCCCACGCTGCCGTAGAAGGTCCACGACGTGCAATACACAGCAATCGACAGGGCGTAGACATAGGGACGGCTGAGCCCTCGCCGGAAGCCTGAAACCTTGTCGCCATAGGCTGCGATCGCGAACAACACGCCCACGTAGCCAAGTGCGATCAGTATCACGCCCCAGGTCGAAAGCATCGATCGACTGCCTTTCTTGCTCCAGCTGCTGCCCGAAGCTTTCCTGCAGCGCGCCTTGCTGGCAGATTAGCAGAAGTGGCAGGCCAGGCAATCGGGTGCCGCCGTGAGCAGGGTGGGCGGCACAACTGATAGTAGTTGTAATTGACCGTGCGGCCTTTATCCTTGGAACGTTGCCACCGGGCATCTGCCGGTGGATTGAACCATGCCCGCGAATCCAATCGCGGCCATTCAGCACTGGAGGGGAACCAGACCATGTGGAAGGAATTCAAGGAATTTGCCTTCAAGGGCAACGTGCTTGATCTCGCCGTCGGCGTCATCATTGCTGGTGCGTTCGGCCTGATCGTCAGCTCGCTTGTCGACGACATCATCATGCCGATCGTCGGCGCCATCACCGGCGGGGTCGACTTCTCGAACCTGTTCGCGCCGCTGGCTGAAGGGGTGAACGCAACCACGCTTGCTGCCGCCAAGGAGCAGGGCGCCGTGCTCGCCTATGGCAGCTTTCTCACCGCGGTAGTGAACTTCCTGATTATCGCCTTCATCCTGTTCATGCTCGTCAGGACCGCCAACAACCTGAGGAAGAAGGAAGAGGCTGCCCCGGCTGAACCGGCGGCACCACCCGCCGACGTTCAGCTGCTCACTGAAATTCGTGATCTGTTGAAGAAGAAAAAGTAGTTTTCCGGCTTGCCGGTCACGGAGCCCGGTCCGCCACGCTGGCGGGCCGGGTTTTTCATTTGCGGTGGGGCGCGGGCCGCAGTAGGCAGTTGCCACGATCCGACATCAAGGCCGTCCGATGCACTCCCTTACCCCCGAGCAACTCGTTGCAGGCATCCGCAAGAGCCAGCGCGACGAACCTGACAGCGGCATCCTGCGCGC
>CAZYKZ010000085.1:3165-10683 GCA_964648175.1 uncultured Anderseniella sp. | reverse complement strand
AGGCTGTCGACCACTGCGCGCATGGCGTGCGCCGGGTCTTCGCTGCTCTCCAGCGCCCGGCGGTGCACCTCGCGCTGCCGGTCCGCGCTGTTGCCCTTGCGGGCAATGTTGCGGATCGCCTGTAACGCGTCGGCGCAGCCCAGCACCTCGGCATCTTCCGCCACCAGCGCCAGCAGTTCATCCACCAGGTCCTTGTAGTCGACAAGTTCGGCCTTGCCGAAGTCCATCAGCGACGTGCCCACGCCATAGCGTTGCGCCCGCCAGCGGTTCTCGTTGACCAGGAAGCGCTCGTACTGCCGCCAGCGCTGGTTGTTGAGCCTCAGCCGGAACAGCATGTGGGCCAGGCACTGCACCAGCGCGGCGATGGCCACGGCATCGTCGAGCCGGGGCGTCACGTCGCAAATGCGCGCCTCCAGCGTCGGGAAGCGGGCCGAGGGCCGCATGTCCCACCAGATCTTGGTGGCGTCCTCGATCACCCCGGCGCGCGTAAGGATGTCAACCGCCCGCTTGTACTCTCCGAAGCTGGAGAAGACCGGCGGCAGGCCGGTGCGCGGCAGGTTGTCGAAGATCGATAGCCGGTACGAGGCAAGTCCCGTATCGCGGCCAAGCCAGAACGGCGAGGAGGCCGACAGCGCCAGCAGATGGGGCAGGAAATAGGACAGCTGGCCCAGCAGGTCGATGCGCAGGTCCTCGTCCTCGATGCCGACATGGACGTGCATGCCGCAGATCAGCATGCGCTGACCGACGCCGGCCAGATCGCGGGCCAGCGCCTCGTAACGCTCGCGCGCGGTGAAGCGCTGGCGCTGCCAGTCGCCGAACGGGTGTGTGGCAACCGCCACCGGCGCAAGGCCATAACCTTCGGCGATACGCGCAATCGTGTGGCGCAGGTGAGCCAGTTCCTTGCGCGCCTGGGGTATGGTCTTGCACACGGACGTGCCGACCTCGATCTGGCATTGCAGGAATTCGGGGCTGACGCGCGCTTCCAGTTCTGCCTGGCAGTCGGCCATCAGGGCGTCGGGCGCGGCGACGAGATCGCGCGTCTCGCGATCAACGAGAAGGTACTCTTCTTCGATTCCGAGAGTGAAACTGGGCGTGAGCGTAACCATGACGCGTCAAGCGTTGACCGAAACCCGGGAGGCGCACAAGCCCCCAAAAGGCATGATGCGGACTGCCTACGACAACATCGAGATGATGTGATGGTCCTTGTTGAATATCAGGAAAAAGTTCGCGCTGATGATCAGCCAGGAGAACAGCCGGATGATGCGTTCGCGCAGGCGCGGGTCGCGCTTGTAGGCGGGGCTGGCGCGCAACAGGACGATCGCGATAACACAAAGGGCGTTTGCCACCCCAAGTTGCAGTGCTATTGGATAGTCGCCGGTGAAGAAGAAATTATAGAGCCATTCCGCTTCGCCCGAAGGCAATATTTGGTCCAGCATGGTCGAGTCCTGCCAGCTTGCGCCATTGGTTTCTCCACCGCCCCTTAACGCACTCTAAGCCAGACCGGTTAACATGAGGTTTTCAGAATACTGATATGGTTGACGCGCGCGGCGTGAATGCGTCATTTCCTGCCACATCACTTGCAATTTGCTGCGCTATGACGCAATGACTGGATGGTCAGGCGATTTGCCTGCCAGGTATCAGAGAGTAAGAGACATGACGACTTGGTCCCCGTCGAGCTGGCGCTCGTTCCCCATCAAGCAGGTGCCGGCCTATGCCGACCCGGAAGCCCTGGCTGCTGTCGAGAAGCGGCTGTCGACTTTTCCGCCGCTGGTATTTGCCGGCGAGGCGCGCAAACTGAAGCGCAAGCTTGCCAAGGTGGCGGAAGGCAAGGCCTTCCTGTTGCAGGGCGGCGACTGCGCCGAAAGCTTTGCAGAACACCAGGCGGACAACATCCGCGACTTCTTCCGCGTGTTCCTGCAGATGGCCGTCGTGCTGACCTTTGCCGGCGGTGGCCCGGTTGTGAAGGTGGGCCGCATCGCGGGCCAGTTCGCCAAGCCGCGTTCGTCTGACTTCGAGACGATCGACGGCGTCGAACTGCCCAGCTACCGCGGCGACATCATCAACGGCATCGAATTCACCAAGGAATCGCGCGAGCCCGACCCGGAACGCCAGATCATGGCCTACCGCCAGTCGGCCGCCACGCTCAACCTGCTGCGCGCCTTCGCCATGGGTGGTTATGCCAACCTGGAGCACGTGCACCGCTGGACGCTGGGCTTCCTGAAGGGCTCGCCCGCCTCGGAACGGTATCAGCACCTGGCTGACCGCATCACCGAGACGCTCGACTTCATGCGCGCCTGCGGCATCAACCCGGATACCACGCCGCAGCTCAAGTCGACCGAGTTCTACACCTCGCACGAGGCGCTGCTGCTGGGCTACGAGCAGGCGCTGACCCGTGTCGATTCCACCTCGGACGAATGGTACGCGACCTCCGGCCACATGCTGTGGATCGGCGACCGCACCCGCCAGCCCGATCACGCGCACGTGGAGTTCTGCCGCGGCGTGCAGAACCCGATCGGCCTCAAGTGTGGCCCGAGCCTTCAGGCAGATGAACTGATCCGCCTGATCGATCTGCTCAATCCGCAGAACGAGGCGGGCCGCCTGACGCTTATCGCCCGCTTCGGCGCCGGCAAGGTCGGCGATCATCTGCCGGGCCTGATCCGCAAGGTCGAGGCCGAGGGCCGCAAGGTGGTGTGGTCGTGCGACCCGATGCACGGCAACGTCATCAAGGCTTCTACCGGCTACAAGACCCGGCCGTTCGACGCGATCCTGTCGGAGGTGCGCGACTTCCTGGCCATCCACCGCGCCGAAGGCACCCATGCCGGCGGCATCCACGTGGAGATGACCGGCCAGAACGTGACCGAGTGCACGGGCGGCGCGCGCGAGGTGACCGACGCCGAACTGGCGGACCGGTATCACACCCATTGTGACCCGCGCCTCAACGCCGACCAGTCGCTGGAGCTGGCCTTCCTGGTCGCCGAGGAACTGCGCAAGACGCATCCTTCGGGCATCGGCTCGGGCGATGAGGAAGAAGAGAGCTTTGAAGCGGCCGAGTAGGCCACCTTTTGCAGCGCTTCCAAAAACCAGCCCCGGCACCGCATGGTGCCGGGGTTGTCGATTCAGATCAGCACGTTAAACGGCGCCGGCCTGCCGCAGCACCGCAATGCGCGTTTCGTCATAGCCCAGCTCGCCCAGCACTTGCGCCGTATGCTCGGACAGCCGCGGCGGCGGCCGGTCCAGCGACGGTGAGCCGTGTGCATAGGTGAACGCGGCGACCGGGAAGCGCGACGGCCCGCCGGGTAGGGGCGCATCGCCAGCTGCTTGCATCACCCCGCGCGACCTCACCTGCTCGTGCGCCAGGGCCTCGTCGATGGTGCGCACCCGCGAGGCGGGCACATGCGCTTCGTTCAGCAGCTTCTCCCAGTCATCGGCGGTGCGGGTCTTCATGTGAGCCGCGATGCAGGCGGCATTCTCCGCCGCCAGTTCGCCGATCCGCGCACGCGGCGTTTCGAGCACCTTCTCCGCCCGCGCCGTTTCTCCCAGCGCGCGAAGCAGGTTCGCAAGCTGCTTGTTGGTCCATGCGCCGATCATCAGCAGGCCGTCAGCCGTCTTGTAGGTGCGATAGCCGGCGTAGTTGGGGTGGGCGTTGCCATAGGGCTTCGGCGCGTGGCCGGTCGTGACCGTATCGATGACGTGGGCGCTCATCAGCATCAGGGCAGCGTCCAGCATGGCCACATCGATGTACTGACCCTTGCCGGTGCGCTCTCGCTGGAGAAGGGCAGCCGAGATGGCCAGCGCCGCCTGGGCGCCGGTGCCATAGTCGACCATTGGCGGTCCGACGCGAACCGGTCCGCTTTCCGGCGTGCCGTTTGCCGCCATCAGCCCGGAAAACGCCTGGATCACCACGTCATAGGCCGGATGCGTGGCTTTCGGACCTGTCCTGCCGAAGCCGGTTAATTGGCAATAGATCAGCCTTGGATTGATCGCTGCCGCCTGCTCGTATCCGAAGCCCATCTCGGCCAGGGCGTCGCCTGCATAGTTCTGCACCAGCACGTCCGCCGTTTCGATCAGCCGGGACATGATTTCCCGGCCTTCCTCGCTCTTGAGGTTGAGCGTGATGGCGCGTTTGCCGGCACTCTGCGACTGGTAGTAGATGCCATATCCCTGCCGGTTCAGCTCGGGCACGAGGCCTTCTTCGCGGGTCATGTCCGGATTGTCCGGCGGTTCGATCTTGATTACGTCAGCGCCGAGAACGGCAAGCTGGTAGGAACAGAACGGACCTGCCAGCACGTGGGTCAGGTCGAGGACGCGATAGCCTTCTAGCGGTCTCATGATTTATGCCGGTCTCCGGACGGTTGCCGGGGCCGATTGCGTCATGGAATCCGATGGCTTGCAAGCGTCTTATCTGACCCGTGCCGTGCCTGCCTGCCTGAGGTTGAGCAGGTTGCCGGTCAGGATCAGCGCCGCGCCGGCGACGGTGAAGGCGTCGATGCCTTCGGAATAGAGCAGCCAGCCCGCGATAGCCGTCAGCGGCACGCGCAGGAAGTCCATCGGCACCACCACGGTGGCATCCGCATGGAGCATGGCGCGGGCCATGCAGTAGTGGGAAAACGTGCCGCAGAACGCCACGGCCACCACATAGGGCCAAAGATGCGCGGGCACCGGCTGCCACACGGTCCACGCCGGAATGAGGCCGATGATCGACTGGATGACCAGCATCCAGAACACGATGCGCACCACGCCCTCGGTGCGGGTGAGCGCCTTCACCATTGCCACCGAAATGCCGAAGCCCAGCGCCGACGCCAGCGCCCACAGCTGGCCGGTATCGACATGGCCTGCATCGGGGCGCACGATGACCCACACCCCGATCAGCCCGAGAATGATGGCCGCCACCTTCCACAGGTTCATGCGCTCGCCGAGGAACAGCACCGCCAGCACGGCCGTCCAGATCGGCATGGTGAACTCGATGGCCACCACCTGCGCCAGCGTGATCAGGTTGAGCGCAACGAACCAGGAATACTGGGCGCCATAGTGCACCGTGTTGCGGGCAATGTGGCGCATGGGGTGAGCGGTCTTCATGGCCCTGAAGCCGCCGGCTGCATGCACCAGCGGATAGATCAGCACCAGCCCGATGAGCGCGCGCAGTTCCATGACCTGGAACGTGTTCAGCTCGCGCGTCACCTCGCGGCCGAAAACGGCCATCGACAGCATCAGCGTGAGCCAGCCGGTCATCCACAGGGCGGCTCTGGTCAGGGAAGGTGAGGGGGCGGCGGCAGGTGCGTTCATGGTGCTCATGCCTATGGCAAAGGTAGCACTTGACCGCAAGCATCTTCGCGCGCATCTTGCGCGCCATGTTGAAGACCGCTCCATATCAATCCGTCTGCAACATTTGCCGGATTATTATCAGCTAGACGCGATACGCGCTGGCAGCGGCACGCCTTTCCTGATCGAAAAGAGAAACGAGCGCCCGGGCCAGCAAGGCTCCGAAAGGGAATTGCTCGTACATGGAACTGAAGCTCTACAACACGCTCACCCGCGAAAAGCAGGTGTTCAAGCCGATCGATCCGGACAACGTGCGCATGTACGTGTGCGGGCCGACCGTGTACGACTACGCCCACATCGGCAATGCGCGCCCCATCATCGTGTTCGACGTACTGTTCCGGCTGTTGCGCCACATCTATGGCGCGGAGCATGTCACCTATGCCCGCAACATCACCGACGTGGATGACAAGATCAACGCCCGGGCGAAGGAAGAGGGCGTGCCGATCTCGGACGTGACCGCGCGCACCACCAAGCAGTTCCACGAGGACATCGCTGCCCTTGGCGTGCTGCCGCCAACGGTCGAGCCGACCGCGACCGGCCACATCGCCGAGATGATCGAGATGATCAAGATGCTGATCGCCAATGGGCACGCTTATGAGGCGGACGGCCATGTGCTGTTCAACACGCCGAGCATGAAGGAGTACGGCCAGCTGTCGCGCCGCTCGCTCGACGAGATGATTGCGGGCGCGCGGGTGGACGTCGCGTCCTACAAGAAGGACGAGACAGACTTTGTTCTGTGGAAGCCGTCGGACGTCGATACGCCGGGCTGGGACTCGCCCTGGGGCCGGGGCCGTCCGGGCTGGCACATCGAGTGCTCGGCGATGAGCTGGAAGCACCTGGGCGAGGTGTTCGATATCCACGGCGGCGGCATCGATCTTCAGTTCCCGCACCATGAGAACGAGATCGCCCAGTCGCGCTGCGCCTTCGGCCACAAGGTCATGGCGAACGTGTGGATGCACAACGGCTTCCTGCAGGTGGAAGGCCAGAAGATGTCGAAGTCGCTCGGCAACTTCATCACCATCAACGAACTGCTGCAGAAGTGGCCGGGCGAGGTGCTGCGCTTCAACATGCTGCGCACCCACTATCGCCAGCCGATCGACTGGACGGAAAAGTCCGTGCAGGAAAGCTGGGATATTCTGAAAGGCTGGTACGCCAAGGCCTCGCCCGCCGGCGCCAGACCGGACCTGACTGGCGAGGTGCTTGAAGCGTTGCTGGATGACATGAACACGCCGAAGGCCATCGCCGCATTGCACCAGATGGACGATGCCGAAAGGGCTTCCAACCTTGCCGCTCTCGGCTTCGCTGGCGACCTGACCGACCCTCGTGCCAGCGACGTTGACGAGGCAACGATCGATGCCGCCATCGCCAGACGTCTTGAAGCCTTCAAGGCGAAGGATTTCGCCGAAGCCGACCGCATTCGCGATGAACTGACGGCTCAGGGAATCCAGCTAAGGGATTCAAAGGATTCGGAAACCGGCGAGCGCGTGACAACGTGGGAACTGAAGCGATGAACACACCTCAACCCAAGAAATCCTGGCACGACAGCCTGCCGTTTCCGAAGCACTGGCTTGGCTACATCGCGATCAAGTTTATCGTGCTGGGCCTCGGCGTCTACCTCGCGCTGCGCTGGAAGGGCGTGCTGTGAGCAACCACACAAAGATCCCCTCTCCCCTTGTGGGAGAGGGAGGGGCCCGCCGCAGGCGGGAGGGTGAGGGGGCGACAACTCCTTTTATGACCTCGCGCGCCCGCGCCATGAGGCACGAGCCGACCGAAGCCGAAAAGCAACTCTGGAAACTTTTGCGCAACAGGCAGTTGGCAGGCCTGAAGTTCCGGCGCCAGTTTGTCATCGGCAATTACATCGCAGACTTCGCCTGCCTGGAGCGGCGGCTGATTGTCGAAGCCGATGGTGGTCAACACGCCGAAAGCAGCCACGATATTCGCCGCGATGCCTGGTTCCAGCAGCAAGGCTTCAACGTGCTGCGGTTCTGGAACGCCGATATCCTTTCGAATTCGAACGGGGTTTTGGAAACAATTCTCCAGCACCTTGCCGCCACTTCCCCCTCATCCGGTTCGCACCTGCGGTGCGACCCACCTTCTCCCGCCAGGGGAGAAGGATTTGAGCAGGACATCTCATGACCAAAGACCGCCTCTACCTCTATGACACGACGCTGCGCGATGGCGGGCAGACGCCGGGCATCG
>CAZYKZ010000085.1:1190-3065 GCA_964648175.1 uncultured Anderseniella sp. | reverse complement strand
CGCCTCTACCTCTATGACACGACGCTGCGCGATGGCGGGCAGACGCCGGGCATCGACTTCTCGCTCGAGGACAAGCTGACCATCATCCGGCTGCTGGATGAACTCGGTCTCGACTACATCGAGGGTGGTTATCCTGGCGCTAACGAAACCGACACCGCGCTGTTCGCCGAACCGCGCAAGATGAAGGCAGGTTTCACTGCCTTCGGTATGACGCGCCGGGCCGGGCGCTCGGCTTCCAACGATCCCGGCCTCAAGGACCTGCTGCGCGCGAAGTCGGACGCCGTCTGCTTCGTCGCCAAGTCTTGGGACTACCACGTGCGCGTGGCGCTCAAGACCACGAACGACGAAAACCTTGCCTGCATCACCGACAGCGTGAAGGCCGCCATCGCGGCGGGCAAGGAGGCGATGGTCGACTGCGAGCATTTCTTCGACGGCTACAAGGCCAACCCGGACTATGCCCTTGCCTGCGCGAAGACGGCCTTCGATGCCGGCGCGCGCTGGGTCATTCTGTGCGACACCAATGGCGGCACGCTGCCTAACGAAGTCGAAGAGATCGTCAACGCCGTCACCGCCGTCGTGCCCGGCGCACACCTCGGCATTCATGCCCACAACGATACCGAACAGGCCGTGGCCAACTCGCTCGCCGCAGTGCGCGCGGGCGCTCGGCAGGTGCAAGGCACCCTCAACGGCATCGGTGAGCGCTGCGGCAATGCAAACCTGGTGTCGCTGATCCCCACACTGGTGCTCAAGCCTGCCTTCGCAGACATCGTGGAAACCGGGATCAACCGGGACGCGCTGGAAAAGCTCACCCACGTCTCGCGCGCTTTCGATGAGCTGCTTAACAGGGCACCCAACCGGCAGGCGCCCTATGTCGGTGCCAGCGCGTTTGCGACCAAGGCCGGCATCCATGCCTCGGCCATCCTGAAGGAGCCGGAAACCTATGAACACATCCCGCCGGAAACGGTGGGCAACCAGCGCCGCGTGCTGGTGTCGGAACAGGCGGGCAAGTCGAACCTGCTGTCGGAAATGAAACGGGCGGGCATTGCCTTTGATGCAAAGGACCCGCGCATTGACAGCCTGCTGACCGAGGTCAAGCGGCGCGAGGCGGAAGGCTTCGCCTACGATGCAGCACCCGCCTCGTTCGAACTGCTCGCCCGGCGGATGCTCGGCACCGTGCCGGAGTTTTTCGGCGTGGACTCGTTCCGCGTCTCCGTCGAGCGACGCCACAATGCCCTGGGCGAAGAGGTCTCCATGGCCGAAGCCGTGGTCAAGCTGCTCATCGACGGAGAGCGGATCATGTCGGTGGGCGAGGGCAACGGCCCTGTCAACGCGCTCGACAATGCGCTGCGCAAGGACCTCGGCAAGTTCCAGCAGGCCATCGAGGACCTTGAACTGGTCGACTACAAGGTGCGCATCCTGAACGGCGGCACCGGGGCAACGACGCGCGTGCTGATCGAAAGCCGCGATGGCAAGGGCGAACGCTGGTTCACCATCGGCGTATCGCCGAACATCGTCGATGCCTCCTTCGAGGCGCTCATCGACTCGGTCACCTGGAAGTTGCTGCGGGAAGGCGCGAGGCCCTGACATGCCGATAAGGTTGCTGCGCGACGGAACCTATGACCGAAAGCCCTGGAAGAACGGCGGTGGCATCACCGAAGATGTCTGGCTGTTTCCGGAAGGTGCCTCCCATGACGACTTCGATATTCGCCTGTCGCTGGCGGAAATCAGCCAGGACGGCCCGTTCTCGTCGTTTCCCGGCATAGATCGCACCATTACGCTGGTCGGCGGCGATCCGTTCGTGTTGTCGTTTGCGAACGGTGAGAGCCATCGCCTCGATCGACTGATGCCGCTGTCCTTTGACGGCCTGCTGACGCC
>CAZYKZ010000085.1:0-1090 GCA_964648175.1 uncultured Anderseniella sp. | reverse complement strand
AAGGACCTGCCATGACGGCTGCTGCATCTGCCAAGCTGCGCTCGATGACCGCGCTGGTGCTGGCCGAGGTGCTGGTGCTGTCGTTGTGGTTCATTTCGTCCGCCACAATGCCGGGCATGCTGGCCGAGGCTGACGTCACCCCCGCCCGCCAGGCGCTGTTGTCGAGCGGCGTGCAGATCGGCTTCGTCATTGGGGCATTGGGGTCTGCGGCACTGGGCGTGGCGGACAGGTTCGATCCGCGCCGGGTATTCGTGCTGAGCGCCAGCCTTGCAGCTCTCGCCAACGCCATGCTTCCCGTCCTCGAGCCCGGCAGCAACGCCTCCATCGCCATGCGCGTCCTGACCGGCGCGCTGATGGCAGGCGTCTATCCGGTCGGCATGAAGATCGCCACGGGCTGGGGCCTGAAGGATCGCGGGCTGCTGGTCGGCATTCTGGTTGGCGCCCTGACGCTTGGCTCATCCCTGCCGCACCTGGTGGCGGGGCTGGGCGGGGCAGACTGGCGGCTTACCGTCTACATAACGTCAGCCGCTGCCTTCGCCGGCGGGTTGCTGGTGCTGGGAGCAGGCCTCGGACCGCATCATGCGCGTGCCCCGGCATTCTCCATTCGCGCCATTGCGCTGGCCTGGACCGACCGGCGCATCCGGCTGGCCTATGGCGGTTATCTCGGCCATATGTGGGAGCTCTACGTGCTGTGGGCATGGATGCCGGCAGCCGCCGCCGCATCGTTTGCCTTGCAGATGGATCAGACCCGCGCCACGAGCCTCGCGACATGGGTAGCTTTTGCCGCCATCGGCCTTGGCGCGGTGAGTGCGGTCTGGGCGGGCTGGGTGGCAGGTCGCATCGGCAAGGCCAACGTTGCCATCATCGCCCTTGTGGCCTCGCTGTTCGCGGGTCTCGCCACCGCCGCCACCTTCGGTGGCCCGTGGTGGCTGACTGCACTCCTGTTCGTCATATGGGGCATCGCCGTCATCCCCGATTCCGCGCAATTCTCGGCTCTCGTAGCCGATGCCGCACCACCGCAAGTCGCCGGCAGCCTGATGACTTTCCAGACCGCGCTGGGCTTTCTGCTGACGTTCCTGACCGTGCAGGC
>CAZYKZ010000084.1:0-10690 GCA_964648175.1 uncultured Anderseniella sp. | reverse complement strand
GGAACGTCAGTTTCGGCTTTGAACCCAATAAGTGCATACTCAGCTGGGATCAAACAGCTCTCTTTCCGAGTTAGTGAACGCCCGCTGATCCAAGCAGAGGTAACATGGTCGCGATCTGGCAACCGACTTGTTCCTTCAAGCCGCCTGTTCCAGTCTTCCTGAGCATCATATTGGGCCTCACTGACAAAGATCAGGTCGTCAAGCTTGACTGAATTCTGGTCTGGCTGTCTGTCGGTTTCTGAGACAAGATGCTCGCTCCCCCAAACGCAGCTGCTGACCAACTCCACCGCCTCGCCGAGACAACTGAGTATGGCCTGCTCCAGGCTGAGGCCACGGCCCATTGCGGCGCGACGCGCTTTCGGTCTTGCGGCAGGTGGCAACCACGCCGCACCCTCAGACTCACCATCTTTGGGTATAGCAGCCACGCAGTAAATCGGGCAGCCTCGTTCACCAAAGTTGACCAGCGAATATCGCTCGCAGACAGCCGAGAACAATCGCTCCAGAAATTCTGCCTTGCCGCTCAGAGATGGCGTAACGTTTGCTATTTGGTCCGCTCCCTGATCCATGCTTTACAGGAAACCTTACTGCACAGAACCGTCACCACTGAGTGGCAGTTCACTCAACATACGAAGACGATCAGTCCTAGTTGCCAAAGGCAAGTGTGCTGATTCAAGGCTTAAGCGGTAGTGACATATTCGAAATGGATGCCAACAGACGCCATAGCCCTCCAGCACACGTTCTGAGTCCAGACTGAGCGCCAAATGCCGTGTAGGCGATCTGTAGGCGCGGAGAATACAAGGCCGTACAACTCTGTACAAAGCCTGCCAGGTGAAAAGCGTTTCATTGCAAGGCTTTATGCAAGCCCTGCCAGCTCCCTACAAAGCCGTACAAGCCGAGTTTGCCTAATTCGTAATGATGGGGTCGGGGGTTTGAATCCTTCTTGCGGCACCACTTCCCTTCAAAAGGGCCCCTAA
Source organism: uncultured Anderseniella sp. (assembly GCA_964648175.1). Lineage (GTDB taxonomy): Bacteria > Pseudomonadota > Alphaproteobacteria > Rhizobiales > Aestuariivirgaceae > Anderseniella. Next base: position 9,716 of record CAZYKZ010000084.1, on the reverse strand, counting down.
GCGCCCCGGGGCGGCGGAAAGCCGCCGACGCAGCGGTGAGTAAGCACAAGCGCATAGGGCCGCATATTCTCATAAACCCAACTCAAATGTCCGCTTTCGGGGCAACATCAGACACACTCAGCGGCTATCAAAACCGGCCAGTTCTGACCCGTAACAGACTTTCGCGCCCGCAACATTGAAGGCATCTGTCAGAGTAGCATTTGGCGTGCGCCATCGAGCGGCGCTTTCAACGCAATGCGCTCCACTTGCCACTTCCAGGGTCTTACCTGATTTCAAATCAAATCAAATCAGCATCAGCGTTGGCAGCGGACTTGCGCTCACGACCCCGATAGTTTGCCTGCTGGTCGAGTAGCGCGCGGGCCTGTGCCGGGGTCCGCATGGACCGAGCAGCCAGGATGCCGGTCAAGTTGGCTGCAGCAATGCTGGCGCCTGCTGCATCCGACCCGGCGGGTCCATAGGGGCAGGCACCGTAGTCGGCTGACTGTAATGCGAGGCACGACCACTCACCGAGGCGACAGCGGGCGTCTCCCTGTACGCCAATGACACTCGCATGTGCAGCGGGCCAGACCGGACCTCCGCGCGCCGGCGCCGATGCCAGCACTATGCGCCCGTCCAGGGCTTCGATTGCCCTGGCGACGTCTGCATCATTGCGGGCAAGGCCCAGCGAGCAGTGAATAATGTCTGCCGGCGTTCCGGCGGCAAGGGTGAGGGCCTCGGCCAGGTTGGCTGCGGTGGCTGAAAGCCGCCCGGTAAAAACCGGGATGCTGATGAACCTGGCGGACGTTGTGACAGACAAGATGGTTGCAGCCACCGATGCGGCGTGGACGCCTGCCGGGCTGTCTACAAACGCCGCGCCGGCCGGTTCAAGCACACCGTCGCAGCAAGCGAGGTCTGGAGACAGTGGACCATCGATGAGTGCAATGACGGTCATTTGCCGGTGAAGCCTTCAAGATTGATCGTCCTGTCGAACACCCCGTAGGCAGTCTCGTTGCCATGGGTGACGATGATGCGCGTCCTGTCAGCAAAGCGCTCGTCGATAGTTGCTGCGATGCGGTTCACACTGTCTGCATCGACTTCCGACATCGCTTCATCAAGAATGAGGATACGGAACGGGCGCAACAACGCCCTCGCCACGCATAGGCGTTGCCGCTCGCCCCCGGACAACGTGAGACCGTCCTCGCCAAGCCAGGCATCGAGTCCGCCGTGCGACGCAAAGCGGCCCGAAAGGCCAACAAGCTTGAGCATGTCGCTCATTTCGTTCGGCGACGCACCTGCTGCCGAGAGTGACAGATTTTCTGCAACAGAGCCCTCAATCACGAACGGGCGCTGTGGCACGCAGGCCACGGCGCCGCGCACGTCCTCACGGGAGAGCGACCGCAGATCGATGCCGTCGAGCAGTATGCGCCCGCTCGCCGGGTCAGCATGCCGCTGCAGAAGTGACAGGAACGTTGACTTGCCGGCGCCGCTGGAGCCTGTGATGCGTAGTTTCGTACCCGCAGGAACCTGGACACTGAGGCCATCCAGCAATGTCCGGCCGCCTGCGTTCAGCACGATGTTCTCAAGCTGGAGATCGCCCGGCCCCTCAGGAAGCGCCACCGGATCTGCAGGCCAGGCCACTTCGTCCTGCGTTGCCATTATGCCCGACAACCTGTCCAGCGCTGCCCGGGTCCGTGCCTGGGCGTGCCACAGACCGAGTAGCGACTGCATGGGGCCGACCAGGAACCCGAGATAAGCGATGAAGGCGATGAGAGAGCCTAGAGGCCAGTCGCCATCGATGACCATCAGGCCGCCAGCCAGAAAGATCGCTGCGCGCACCAGCGCTGACATTCCGGTAGGCACAGCGCGCGTAAACTCGCCCCAAAGCTGGGCTTTCAGCAATGCAGCATTGAGGAGCTGCTGCCCGCGCCCCAGACCATGAGCCACACGTGTCTCCGCGCGGGCTGACTGGATCGAGCCAAGCCCTGCGATCATCTCTGCAAGGCCGCCGGCGAAGTCGCCACGCCGTGCTCTTGTTTCTCGCGCCAACATTTCGGTGTGGGGGCGGGCCCAGGCGAAGAAGGCCAGTTCCAGGGGGGCCAGCGCCACCGCAAGAATGGCAAGCTTCCAGTTCAGCACGAACAGCATCGCCGCACCGCCAGCGAGGCGAAGGATGCTGGACGAGCCGCTCAACACCGCATTGAAGGCAAATTGCTGGACTTCACCGGCATCGCCATCGATGCGCGACAGTATCTCTCCGGTACGTTGCTTGGCCCGCCACGCCGGTGACCGGTCCAGCACCGCAGATACAAGTGCTGCCCGCAAATCTGCCAGCATGGCCACCGAGGCCCGCATGTGAAGGATCGAGTTGAGCGCCCCCAAACCCAGGCTCGCGAACCCGACGGCGAGAAGGGCCACCGACCAGAATACGAGAGCGTGCCGGTCGCTGGCCATGAGGCCCTCGTCGATGACGAGCTTGGTGAGATAGGGAGGCGCCAGAGCAAACAGCGATGCGGCAATAGCCAGCACAAACAGCAACGCCAGAACCCGAAGCCGTGGGTGCAGCACAGGCAGCAACCATTGAATGGAGGTCACATCAAACAGGTGCGCCCCGGCCCATCGGCCGAGGCGCGAGCCGGGTGAGCACCCGGTAACGCCAGTGTCTGACGGCGCCGTCACTCCACCTTCACGATCTGTAGCGTCGAGGTGGTCATGTCGCCGCCGGACGGAATAATCATCTCGCCGATGCGCTCCAGCGTTTCGGTGCTGTAAACGCCGATATCGTCGTTGGTACCACCCACATAGACTTCCTTGCCATCGGACGAAATGTTGATCACGTAGTAGGTATGGGGCAGATCGATGCGCTTGACGAGTTCCTTCTTGTCCACGTCGTGCTTGGATAGCTGCGTATAAACGCCGTAGAGCATGTTGGGCTCATTGGGGTCACGCACAGCGGAGAACATCAGCACTTCGAGCGAGGCGAAGTCTCGGATGTCGGTATTGCCGGACTTGAGATCGACGGACGAGAACCCCCAGACATAATCCTTGATCTCTTCCTTCTTCTCATCGGCAAAGACCGCTGCCGTGTACATCAGCATGAACTCGTTGTTCTGCCGACCGACGGGCCAGAACGCCAGCACATCCGGCGGGCTGTAGGTCGGACGGTCCCAGTTGGCATTGGGAATGGCAACCTTGATGTCGCCGGAGGACGGATTCATCGCGAAGATGTCGTGTCCGCCGATATAGACGGTGCCGTCATCGCCGGCACTCATGATGGTGGAGCGCCGCGGTGCAGGATAGGTGCGCACTGGCTCGGCGCTGGTGCCACCACCTGATGAGAACACGGCGAACTCCGGTTCCATCACCTCGTAGCGGTCTACCAGTTTCCTCACCGGGTTGCGGACGGTATAGATCTCCGATCCGTCGGGCGAGACCGCCAGTGAGCCGATCGACCTACGCGTCACATCATCCGTTGATTGCGTTGCATAGAATACGCGCTCGCAGGTCTCAATGTTGATGCCGATCACGTCCTGCCAGCGGTTGACAAGCGCGTAGGCAACTTTGCCGTCCGGCGACATCTGGATGACTGCAGGGCTCATTTCGACATTGAGCGGGCAGTCCTTGACGAGCTTGCGCTCGGCTGCGTCGAACACATACAGGTTGCCCGGCTTGGCCATCGTCACCAGAAGGTCCTTGGCTGCTGCGGGAGTGGCCGCGGCAAGTGCGGCGGCAAGGTACAAGATGCTTCTCATGGCGCGCCTCATGTGTCGGAGTCCTTGGGGAACACGGTGCCGAGTGAGCGCCAGTCGTCGGCGGCATTAGGCGCCTTGGCGTTCCATTCGGGATAAGTGACCATGGTGTCCGGCACCTGGGCAGGCCACCAGCACGGATCTGAGCAGCCATAAAGGTCGGCTTCCATGGGCTGGCACAGCGCCGCCACGCCTCCAAACGGGTCGACCTCCCAGCCGGGGTCAAACGTGGTGGCGCAACCTGCCGTTACGGTCTGCATGGCGCGCACTTCATCCATCTTGTCTTCTTCCGCCGCCTGAAGCGTCCGGGCGGCTTTCTGGTTCAGCGGTTTCATTTGTGGTTGGCCCTCCTTGGAGCAATGTGATCATGGAAATAGCCGGGGCTCGTGGCGATCAGGTCGCCATAGACCTCGATGCCGAAGTCGACCCAGTCCCGCATCAGGTCGCAGTAGTGGTAGGCCGGCTTCAGCGGATCGCTGAAATGAGCGTAGCTCTCGTGGTAGCAGCCGCCGGAGCAGAGATTGCGGATCCGGCACGTCGAGCAACCCTTGTCGGTCCTGTCGAGCCGGGCCTCGAGGAAAACCGACAGCCGGTCCTTGGCGATACCGGTGTCGACGTCGCCATACAGCTCCATCTGCGAACCGGTGAACCGGTGGCACAGGTTGAGTCCGCCGGCATGGTCGACCGCCAGCATGCCGATGCCGGCGCCGCACGGCAGCGCCTTTGAGCGGCCCTCCCATAGGTCCTGCATCAGCTGGTGCATGTTGGAAAAGCCGATATTGCGGCCGTGCCGGGCTTCGGCGTGGTAACGCCGGCCGAGCGACTTCATGCCCTCGAAGACCTCGAGCAGTTCGTCGCCGTTCAGGTTGAACACTGCCAAGTCGCCGGACGTGACCGGAGAGAAGCCGACTTCGGCAAAGCCGATCTCGTTTTTCAGGTGATCCCAGATTTCCTCGACTGCCGTCACTCCGGCCGTGAGCGTCACCCGGGCGCCGACAGGCCGGGAGCGGTAGCGCGACAGAAGCATCCGAGCCTTGGCCGCCACCGCGTCATAGGAACCTTTGCCGCCAACCGTCTTGCGGTTCTTGTCGTGCAGCGCCTTGGGACCGTCCATCGAGATTGTGAGACCGAAGCGGTGAGCATCCAGCCAGTCGACGATTTCCTCGGTCAGCAGCGTGGCATTGGTGGTGAGGGTGAAATTCACCTCCTTGCCAAGCTCGGCAAAGCGCGGCTTGGCATGGTTCACCACTTCGCGGATCAGTGGCAGGTTGGACAGAGGTTCGCCGCCGAAGAACACGATGTTGTAGCTCTCACGGTCCGGACTTTCCTTGAGCAGCAGATCGATCGACTTGACCGCCGTGTCGAACGCCATCTTGCGGCCCGCGTTCGGCTTGTCGAGGTCCTCCTTGTAGCAGTAGGTGCAGGAAAGATTGCAGCCGGTGTTGACGTTGAGAATGATCGTCGACAGCGGAAAGTTCTCGATCTTTATGTCAGGCCGTTCGGCCTTTGGGGGCCGTCCGTCACTTATGATGTCCAGGTCGATCAGGCCCTTCAGGCGCTGGGCCAGTTGCACCGGGTCCTGACCGGCAAAGCGCGCGCGCACGTCCGCTTCGCTGACGAGACCCTTCTCCGCAAACAGGCTGAGCACATCGCCGTCCAGCGTGTCGAGCTCGAACAGCGACGTGGTGGGGATGTGGAAGAGCAGGTCACGCTCCTCCACCCGCACCCGGTGCGCATTGTGTGGTTGGAAGTGGAGATATCCCATTGGTTCCTCCCCTAGCGGATCGGCGGGTCGATAAAACGCTGCACGGTTACGACCATGCGCGCTTCACCGGTTTGCCCGCCGGCCTTTGCCACGACCTTCAGATCGCCGGCATTGTTGGTGGAGAATGTCCTGGCCGGGTTCGGCCCGGCCACGGCCGGCATGAAGATGCCGTCTGCACCGATCTTGCCGGCAAATTCGGCATCCTTCATCGCTGCCGCAGCCTCGTTATGGTTCTCGAGGCTCCATTCAGCAGGTATCTCGCCGACGCGGATGTCGTCGTCGGTACCGGGCTGGCCATCAGCTCCATTCCACCAGCCTATGGCCTTGAAGTGGGCGGGTACGGGTGCGGGGCCATTATCGGATCCGCCGCCGACGCGGGCGATGGTGAATTCCGGTTCCACCGTCACGCGATCAACCTTGTCGTAGAAGCTGATGCTGGCCGACAACCCGCCTGCCTCGAGTGTGACGGCTTCACCAGCCGCACCGGTCAATTTCACCGAGGCCCCCGATCCGTTGGCTTCCACCGTACCGCCGGATTTCAGATCGCCGAGGCCCACACCAACGGCTTGAACCGTGACCTCACCCGGCTGAGCTGTTTCAGGCACGACACCAAGAAGCGTTGCGGCACCGCCGGCCCGGGCGCCGGTCAGGCGGCCGCCGAGACTGTCATTGTCCCGCTGGAACTGGCGCCCAGACAGGCCATTGCCATCTTCCGATACCGCCAGCACCTGCCGGTAGGCCTTGCCGCCAATCGACAGGTTGGCGCGCCATTCGTAGCCGGTATAGAGGTTCATCTGCCCGCCGACATCGGCGCTCGATCCATCCGCAAGGGTCAGTTTGCCGGATAGAGAATAGGGTGAGGCATCGCCACTGACGGTGATGGTGCCGTAGGCCGGACCGCTCTCGGGCAGCTCGGTCAGCACCACCCAGTCGCCGGCAACACTTGGCTTGGTTGCAGCCTTCCAGGCGGTCCACGCTTCCGTTTCGAGCGGGTACATCTTCGACAGCAACGGAGCGATTTCCTCTTTCGCTATCTTGTACCACTCCCGGTCGCGGCCCAGTGCCTGATACTCGATGGTCGGGAACTGGCCGACATGAAAGTCCATATGCAGCGTCCACTCTTCAGGCGTGCGCCGTTGCAGGGCTACCCGCGCGCCCGTGTGACAGCGGGCGCACATCGACGCCAGAGGCTCTTCGTTCGCCTCGATGTGGGCGGGATCCTTCTCCAGCGCATAGCGAAATCCTGTGGTCTCGGATGGAGCGAGCCCTTGTGTCTCGGAGAGATAAGAGACCAGCGCGGCCTGGTCCTCGTTGCTGATTTCCATGCCATGCGCGATGCGCATGCGAACGATGGTCATAAGCCAGCCTTCGGGGGTCTTGCGCTGTCCGTTTATGCGGGTCAGCCCCGCATCGGTCTTCTCATGGCAACTGGCGCAGTTCTGTTCAAGCAGGGTTGCACCGTCTTGTGCGTATGCCGTGCCTGCCGACAGCGCCAGCACGGCCGCCAATGCAGCCGCTCGATGATATGTCATGGACGAACCTCCTCTGTTTGCAGGCCGGGCTTGGCAGATATGCCTCGCGCCGAGAGCCATTCGTGGATACGGAATGCCGTGCGTTGCGGCGCATTGGAGAGAATGCGGGTGGCAAACTCGGCCCGGCCCGGCAATGGTCCCCTGCCAAGCCGATCGAGGACCGGGCCAATCTCTATGCCGTCGACAAAGGCGACGCCTTCGGGTTCATGAGCCGTCACCAGGACCGATGTTTCGGCCAGTTGGCCGTTACGGACCACCACGCGTTGCTCCAAGTGCGGAGGCGAAACGGCAGCGGCGGGTTCGGCGGGCTCATCATCTGGCCACCTGCGGCGAGCTTCCCAGAACGGACCGTCCAGACCTGCAGCACGGTAGAAATCCCGCCCGACCCTGGCCTGGCGATGGAAAGTCGAGATCACCCGGTCGCCGTAGAAACGGGTAGCCAGATCGGGTTTGCCCGCCAGTATTGCCTTCGCGATTGGCGGTGCCATCAACGCCGACGCCAGCGCCCAGAACAAGCCGTGGCCGGACAAGGGATCCATTGCGACCGCCGCGTCGCCCAGTCCTGGAATGTCAGGATTGAGGACGGGTGCATTGAGGCGCAGCTCTGCTCCGGTAACCCGCAACTGAGTGGGCGGCTTGCTATCGGTACATCGCCGCCATACTGTGCCGGGATCCAAGGCCAACGCCGCATCGACGGTGACCTGCATCCAGGCGCGGGTGCCGTCATCGATACTCCACAACCATCCATCGGCCAGGGCTGTTACCTGCGCACCCGGTTCGCCACCAGGAACCGCCCCGGCAATGCTGACCGTCGGCACGCCGCGCAGCCTGCCCTGCGATGCACTGGCGCGACGGCCACGTGCATCGAAAACAAGACTGCCAGCCACTTCCTGCCCTTCCTGCAGCATCAAGCGGCGAGGCCGGACCTGACGGATCGTGGCGCTCACGACCTGCACGCCCTCGTCTGCGGCCTGCGTCTTGAGGCCATCATCAAAGACAGGCCGTGAAAGCATGTGTTCGCGATTGGACGTCTCGGCGAGGCTGCCCCATTTCACCTTGCGTTCGAGCAGAGGGCCAAGGCCTTCCACTGTCAGGTGCTTGGCCTTGAGCGCCGCGACAAGCCGCGTTCCGGCTCCTTCAAACCTGGGTGTGCGGGGGTTGCCATCCACAAGGATCACGCTGGCACCTGCACGGCGCAACAGGATGGCCGTAATGGCACCGGCGGGACCACCGCCAGCAACCACGATATCTGCGGAGTTGCAGGTTCGCGACTTCATCATCCAGTGAAGCCTAGGAGGACTCCACTGGATTGCGTCTGACATTTCCGGCCAATTTGCGACGTCGTCATGGTCGATGTCGCCACGTTCCGGCACTGGCTTGCAACGAAAAGCGGACATGCTACGCTTCGGTCGTGAGTTGAAGCATCGAGTGTGCAAATTGCCATGCCAGACTCGGCCCGGATAGTCGCAACCGCGCTGCGCGACCCTCTCAGGATCGTTCACGATCTGGGAGGAAGCATTGCCCAGCTCTGTTCGGCCTCTGGAATGGCGCACGCCACCTCGGTGGACATATGTTCCTCCATTCCCCTTCGGCAGTTCGTACGGCTCAACCAGATTGCCTCGGCGCAGCTCAATGCTCCGCATTTCGGTAGGATCGTGGGGTCAAAGTTCGACATCCTCAATCTGGGTGACATCGGCAGGGCCGCGCTTTCTGCCCCAACGCTCGGCGCCGCCCTGAGGCTGATGGAGCGCGCCTTCATTTCAGTGCAGGACGAAACCGAATTGCGGCTCGATGTGGAAGACGGCATCGCAACCTTGTCATACCGCATTCTTGATCCCAACATCTGGCCCCGCGAACAGGATGCGGAACTGACGATAGGCGTCTTCAAAACGCTGGTGGCAAACGTTGCCGATCCGGGTTGGCATCCTGCAGAGGTAAGCTTCGAGCACCCGGCACAAGGTGCAGACCGGCGGCCTGCGGCGGAGTTCGGCTGTCCAGTTGTCTACGAAGCGCCGTCGAACACCTTCAGCTTTTCGGCGCGGTTGCTGGACCGGCCGATGCCGACCGCGGACGCGGTGCTATATCAAGGTCTGTCGACCTCGTTGATCCGTATATCGCGGAGTATCGAATGCGGTGTTCCCCTTGCTGCTCGCGTTCGTCGACTTGTTCTATTGCATCTCGGATCACAGGCTGTCGACCAGACCCTGATCGCGCAAGTACTTGGTCTTTCCCGCCGCAGCTTGCGCCGGCATCTCGCCGATGAACACACCAGCTTTGGCGATATTCTGGCCCAATGCAGGGAAGACCGTGCCAAGGCGCTACTGGACCGTACTCGGCTGTCGGTTTCGGAGATTGCCGACCGGCTCGGCTATTCCGAAATTAGCGCGTTCGAGCGCGCGTTCCGCCAGCGAACCGGTACGACACCAACCGGTTATCGGGCGCTAGGCAGTCCGGGCCGCTAGCTTCATGTAGTTACGTGATGTTGATTGCGTTTCGATCAGGCCGGCACCGTTCACCGTTGGCGAAGTCACGCGCTGAGCCGATGCGGCCTGGTCGATGACCGGTATTGCTCCAATAACGGACTGACTGTCCGACCGCCCAAAACCGGCTGCTTATTGCCAAAACTTGCCGTCAGCTCCTCTCAACGGTTCTTCAATTCGAACCGCAAATTTGGCACATCGCGATGCCGGCGGA
>CAZYKZ010000083.1:0-10758 GCA_964648175.1 uncultured Anderseniella sp. | reverse complement strand
CGGCAAGACCGGCCCATTCGGCGATGGAGGCATCGTCGGTGAAATCGGTGCGGCCGGAGGCTGCCGCGGCTTCATGGGCCTTGACGATGTCCGCCATGCGGAAGCCCTGCGGCGTCTGCGCCGCCCACAGCCCGGCGCGGTCGACCGTCGCGGTGATGACGCCGGTTTCAACGCGCTTGAGCGTGTCTGCGACGGCAGTGGCGGGGATGCAGCCGGGAACCTGGTCGAGCTGTGCAATCACCGCTGAAATCGTGGCCGCATCGATGAAGGGACGCGCAGCATCATGAATCAGCACGTTGTCCGGATTGGTGGCACTCACGGCCTTGATGCCGTTGAACACCGATTCCTGTCTCGTGGCGCCGCCCTGGACCGGTTCCGGCAACCCGTCGAGCCCGGCAACGGCATTGTCATACAGCGGGCGGTGGCCATCACCGATCACCACCTGTACATGCTCGACATCAGGATGTGACAGGAACGCGCGCAACGTGTGACGCAAAATGGGTTCGCCGCCGATGTTCTGGTACTGCTTGGGAATGTCTCCGCCTACGCGAAGCCCGGCGCCTGCGGCGACGATGATGACGGCGGTGGACATGGAACGTTGGCCGGCTGCGGTTGTTGGTGATCTGTCGAGGCTTGCTCTATCAGCCGCGGTACCGGTTGGGCAAGCGCCAGCAGGGTTTCGCAAAGTTCATGTTGCCATGCAGCATTTTCCTGATAGAGTGCCCGAAATTTATTCGAAACGGCAATGTGACTAATTAATGGGCATTCGAATCGGATCGCACGAGACGCGCAACCGGGTCTTTCTTGCTCCCATGTCGGGGGTGACGGACGAACCGTTTCGCGTGTGCGCGCACGAGCATGGCGCGGGGCTCGTCGTGTCCGAAATGGTGGCCAGCGATGCGCTGGTGAATGCCCGGCCAGACATGGTGCGCCGCGCCACGGGCGCAGGGAAGGTAAACCCCTTCGTGCTGCAACTGGCTGGTCGCGAGCCTGAATGGATGGCGCGCGGAGCCGAACTGGCGCAGGAGATCGGCGCCGAAATCATCGACATCAACATGGGCTGCCCTGCACGCGAGGTTGCCGGCAAGCTGTCAGGATCGGCGCTCATGCGTGATCTTGACCACGCCGCGACGCTGATCGAGGCCACGGTGAAGGCGAGTGCCGTACCGGTGACGCTGAAGATGCGGCTCGGCTGGGACCATGACTGCCTCAACGCGCCGGAACTGGCGAAACGTGCCGAAGACCTTGGCGTGGCCATGGTCACAGTGCATGGCCGCACCCGCAACCAGTTCTACAAGGGCAGGGCGGACTGGGCCGCCATCCGCGCCGTGCGCGACGCGGTTTCAATTCCTCTCATTGCCAATGGCGACGGCAAGACGCTGGCAGATGTCCAGGCCATGCTTGAAGCTTCTGGAGCGGATGGTGTGATGATCGGGCGCGGGGCCTATGGCAGGCCATGGTGGCCCGGCGTTCTCGCAAACTTGCTGGACCCCGGTTCGGGCCGCGCGGAGCCGGGCATCGCTGAACAGACCCGCATCGTGCGCGATCACTACAGCGCCATCCTGGAGCACTATGGCGAGGCGCACGGGCTGAAGATCGGCCGCAAGCACATCGGCTGGGCCATCGAGCGCTGGCTTGAGGCGGGCCTTCTGGACCCGTCGAGCGCCAGCCAGTGGCGGCAGGCGCTGCTGCGCAGTTTGGAAGCGAGAGCTGTTATGGCCGGACTGGACGATCTCTCGGTCCAGCTGGCGGGAGCCGGTGCAGGGGGCAGGGCGGCGGCATGAGTGAAATGCGTCAATACGATTCAACCACCGTTCCGCTGACGGCCGGGCTGATGTTGCAGTCGCTGCCGAGCCCGGTGGTGGCCATCGGACGAGATGGCGACGTGATCGAGGCCAATGCTGCTGCGGAGGAGTTCTTCTCCACCAGCCGGACCGCGCTTGGCCGCATGTCGCTCGAGGACCTGGCGCCGTTCTCCAGCCCGCTTTTCTCGGCCCTCGACCGGCTTCGCAATACCGGCACCACGCTGGCTGAGTACGGTATCAAGATTGGGACGCCCCGAACCGGCGGCGAGCGTACGGTAGACATTCTGGCCGGCGTCGTCCCTGAACAACCGGGCAGCGTCGTCGTCGTAATCCTGGAGCGCTCGGTTGCGCAAGCCTTCGACCGCCAGTTCAACAATCTGCAGGCCGCCCGCTCCGTATCGGGCATGGCGGCCATGCTTGCGCATGAAATCAAGAACCCGCTGTCTGGCATTCGCGGCGCAGCACAGTTGCTGGAAACCAACGCCTCGCTGGAAGACCGCGAGCTGACGCGGCTGATCTGCAGCGAGACGGACCGCATCCGGTCGCTGGTTGACCAGATGGAGGTGTTTTCCGATGAGCGCCGCCCGGCCATGGAGCCGATCAACGTGCACACGGTGCTGGAGCATGTGCGCAAGCTGGCCGCTTCTGGATTTGGCGCCAGCATCGAGTTCATCGAACAGTATGATCCGTCGCTTCCGTACGTCGAGGGCAACCGCGACCAGCTGGTGCAGGTCTTCCTCAACCTCGTGAAGAACGCTGCCGAAGCCATCGAGCGGCGCGATGTGAAGGGCAAGATCTCGCTCTCCACGGCCTACCGCCCGGGGATTCGCATGCAGGTACAGGGCAGCGACAAGTCGGTATCGCTGCCGCTCGAGATCTGCGTGCGCGACAATGGCCCCGGCATTCCGGATGACATGATCGGCAGCCTGTTCGATCCCTTCGTAACGTCCAAGGAAAGCGGTCGCGGTCTCGGGCTGGCGCTCGTGGCCAAGCTGGTACGCGATCACGGCGGCGTTGTGGATGCTGCCAATGTGAGTGACGGAACCCTGTTCCGGGTGTTGTTGCCGCTTTCAACCTCAAGCCAGACGGAGTTTGACGACTGATGACAACAGGAACGGTTCTGGTTGCCGATGACGATGCCGCCATCCGCACAGTCGTGACCCAGGCGCTGACGCGGGCCGGATATGCCGTGCGCGCCGCCAGCAACGCAGCCTCTCTGTGGCGCTGGGTCAGCGAGGGCGAAGGCGACGTCGTTCTGACCGACGTGGTGCTGCCTGACGAAAGCGGCTTCGACATCCTGCCGCGCATCAAGGCCAAGCGCCCGCGTCTTCCTGTCATCGTGATGAGCGCCCGCAACACAATCATGACGGCGATTACGGCCAGCGAGCGCGGCGCCTATGACTACCTGCCCAAGCCCTTCGACCTGTCGGCGCTGGTGACCACGATTGGCCAGGCGCTGGAGGATTCGCGCAAGAGCGACCAGCAGTCCGTGCCGCGCCAGCAGCCCGACGAGACCGAGAACCTGCCGATCGTCGGCCGCTCGCAGGTGATGCAGGACATCTACCGCATTGTCGCGCGCATGACGCAGACCGACCTGACGGTGATGATCCAGGGCGAATCCGGCACCGGCAAGGAGCTGGTAGCGCGCGCCTTGCACAATTTCTCGCGCCGCAAGGGCGCGCCGTTCGTGGCCATGAACATGGCCGCCATTCCGCGCGAGCTGATTGAATCCGAACTGTTCGGCCACGAGAAGGGCGCCTTCACCGGCGCCGTATCGCGCTATGCCGGCCGCTTCGAGCAGGCGCACGGCGGCACGCTGTTTCTCGACGAGATCGGCGATATGCCCATGGAGGCGCAGACGCGACTGCTGCGCGTGTTGCAGGAGGGTGAGTACACCTCGGTCGGCGGCGTCAGGCCGATCAAGACGGACGTTCGCATCATTGCTGCGACGCACCGGGACTTGCAGCAACTGATCGGGCAGGGACTGTTCCGCGAGGACCTGTTCTTCCGCCTGAACGTCGTACCGATCCGGCTGCCGCCCTTGCGCGAACGCGCCGACGACATTCCGGACCTGGTCAACCACTTCCTTAAGGAATGCGAACGCCAGGGCCTGCCCGGCAAGACCTTCACCGCAGGCGCGCTCGATGCGCTGCGCAAGGCGCGCTGGCCCGGCAACGTGCGCGAACTGGAGAACTTCATCAACCGGCTTTGCGCGATGCACGTGGGCGATGAAATCACCGCCCAGGCGGTCGAACAGGAGTTCGCTGCCCAAAATGCGCCGGTGCCCGACGCGCGGATCAGTTCGGCCGCGACCCTGTCCGAGTTCGTTGAGAACCACCTGGCGAAGTATTTCGCGGGCTTCCAGCCCGGTCTGCCGCCGGAAGGGCTCTATCACCGCATCATCCAGCAGGTCGAAGCGCCCCTGATAAACGCCAGTCTGGCCGCCACCAGCGGAAACCAGATCAGGGCGGCAAGCCTGCTGGGGATAAACAGGAACACCTTGCGGACCCGGATCAAGGAACTGGGCCTGAGCGTTGTAAGAACGCCGGGATCACGGAAGTAGCTCCCATAGCCGGCGTTTGCCTGGACACGGTTCGCTGGTGGAAAACCGGCCGCGGCCGGTTGCGTGGTGTCACATATATGCCACAATACTGTTGCGATTGTGCAACAGGTGTTCCGGGGAAATGAACAACTTCACTGGCAGGAAGCGCGCGGGTCTTCATGACAGCGGTTACGGACATTTCCGACACGTCGCCGGTCGCTGACCGGGCGGCCGCAGGCGGCGACACGGTTCTGGACAACAAGTGGGTTAACTGGGCGGGCCTCGGGCTCGTAACGGTGGCGCTTGCGCTGGGCCTTGGCACCTACCTCTATCTCACCGGCCTGATGCCGGTAGAGCCCGAGGCGGAGACGGGCCGGAGCCTGCTGTTTGCCAACCTGGCTGTCCTTGTAGTCATGGCGCTGCTGATTGGCTGGCAGGTAACCAGGCTTGCCAGGGCGCGGATGCAGGGCGTTGCTGGATCAGGCCTCCACATCCGCATCGTGACCTTGCTATCGGTATTCGCCGTGCTGCCGGCGATCGTGGTGGCGGTTTTTGCAACGGTTACCCTGAGCCGCGGGCTCGATACGTGGCTGTCCGGCAAGACCGAGGCGATTGTCCTTTCCGCTGAAGGCGTTGCAGAAGCCTACATCAAGGAGAACATGGAAGTTGCCCGCTCCGATGCCGCCTTTATTGCCAACGAGATCAACCAGCGTGCGGATGAATTCAACACCAATCGCGATGCCCTGATCCGCCGGATCGCCACATACGGCGCGGTGCGGGGACTTGCCGGGCTGTTCGTGATGAATCCGTCGACCAAGGAAGTCATGATCTCCGCCACTGCCAACAAGATGGTGCGGTTCCGTCCGCCGTCTGCCGATGACATCGCCCAGGCGACCACTGGCGAAATGGTGCTGCGGCGGCCGGAGCGCGGCGGCAATGTTATCCGGGCCCTGATGCGACTGGACAAGCTTGAAGGCAACTACCTCTATCTGTACCGGCTGGTGAACCCGGAAGTGATCAGCCAGCTCGAAAAGACAAGATCGCAGCGTCAGCAGTTTGCCGAGCTCATCGCCCAGCGCGAAGCTCTGACCCTCAATTTCGCTGCGCTTTTTGCCGGTCTGGCGATGATCTTCCTCCTCTCGGCCATTCTGCTCGGGCTGATGTTCTCCAACCGGCTCGTTGAGCCCATTGTCGGACTGGTGACGGCGGCGCGCCGTGTGAGTTCGGGTGAGCTCGATACGAAGGTCTCGACGCGGCAGGCGACCGGCGACCTTGCAACGCTTGGCCAGACCTTCAACCAGATGACCGACAGGCTGAAGAGCCAGCGTCAGGAGCTGGTGGCTGCCAATGATACGCTGGAGGAACGGCGCCGGTTCATGGAAGCGGTGCTGCGCGGCGTTAGTGCAGGGGTGATCGGTCTCGATCCGGACGGCGTCATAACACTGTCGAACCGCTCGGCGCTTGAACTGCTCGAGATGGACGATGAGTCCCTTGTCGGCAGACCGGTCGCGGAGGTGTTTGGCGAGGCTCTGCCGATCTTCAGCAAGGCAAGGCTCCGTAGCGACGGTTTTGCCGACGGCAGCGTGACCCGCCGGGTGGGCGACCAGGAGCGAAGCTTCATGGTGTCGGTGACCACCGAACAGAGCGATGCCGGCGTCGACGGCTACGTGCTGACGTTCGACGACACCACTGAACTGGTTTCGGCACAGCGCAATTCCGCGTGGGCTGATATCGCCCGGCGCATTGCACACGAGATCAAGAACCCGCTTACCCCGATCCAGCTGTCAGCTGAGCGGTTGCGCCGCAAGTATGGGGACCAGATTACCGGGGACAGGACGGTCTTCGACCAGTGCACCGACACCATCGTGCGTCAGGTTGGCGACATCGGGCGGATGGTCGATGAATTCTCCTCGTTCGCCCGCATGCCCAGCGCACAGCTTGAGCTGAACGACCTCACGTCCCTGGTCCGCGAAGCGCTCGTACTGCAAAAGGCGAGCGACGAGACGCTGCAGTTCGAGACGGAATTTCCTGAAGAGCCCGTCATGCTCCGCCTGGACCGCCGTCTCGTGAACCAGGCCATGACGAACCTGGTCAAGAATGCGCGTGAGTCGATCGAGACCCGATTGCAGAAGGAGCCCGATGTGCCCGGCGCTATCCGCATCGAGTTGGATACCGAACGCCGCGGCAAGGTTACGGTCCGCGTGATCGATAATGGCATTGGCCTGCCGCAGGAGAACCGGTCTCGGCTGACCGAGCCATACATGACGACGCGGGAGAAGGGCACAGGGCTGGGCCTTGCCATCGTCACGCGCATCATGGAAGAGCATGGCGGCAGGCTGATGCTCAGCGATGCGCCGGCGTCGTTCCACGACGGCAGGGGCGCATGCGTCAGCCTCGAGTTTCCCGCCGGGAGCGGCGAGGCCGATACAGCAGATGATCACGGGGGTGATAACCAGAGTGACAACAGACACTCCACGGAAGGTGAAGCGTAATGGCAGCTGACATCCTGATTGTTGATGACGAACGCGACATCCGCGAACTCATCGGAGGCATCCTGGAGGACGAGGGGTACGAGGCCCGGCTGGCGGGCGACAGCGACAGCGCGCTCGCGGCAATTGCCGAACGCCGGCCATCCATGGTCGTGCTCGACATCTGGCTTCAGGGCTCGAAGCTCGACGGTCTCGATTTGCTGATTGAGATCAAGCAATTGCACTCCGATCTTCCGGTGGTGATCATCTCGGGGCATGGCAACATCGAGACGGCGGTCTCCGCAATAAAGCGCGGCGCGTACGAATATATCGAAAAGCCGTTCAAGGCGGACAAGCTGGTACACGTTGTCGGGCGCGCACTCGAGACATCCCGGCTCAAACGCGAGAACCAGTTGCTGCGCAACCTGTCCGGCGAGAGTTCCGAGATGGTCGGCTCATCTAACGTGATGAAGCAGCTGATCCAGGCGCTGAAGCGGGTGGCGCCAAGCAACGGCCGGGTGATGCTCTCTGGCCCGATGGGATCCGGCAAGGAGTTGGCCGCGCGCTGCCTTCACAGCTGGTCCTTGCGCGCCGAGGCTCCGTTCGTCGTCCTGCCGGCGGCCACCATGCTGCCCGAACGCATGGAGGAAGAACTGTTTGGCGTCGAGGACCAGACCGGCAAGGTGGTCCGGGTCGGCAAGCTCGAGGAGGCCCACGGCGGAACGCTGTACCTCGACGAGGTTGGGGACATGCCGGTCGAGACCCAGAGCAAGGTGTTGCGTGTGCTGCTTGACCAGACCTTCATCCGGGTGGGCGGCGCCAAGCCGGTCAAGGTCGACGTCCGCATCGTTTCATCCACGGCCCGCGACCTCAACGCCCTGATCAAGGCTGAGGTCTTCCGCGAGGACCTGCTCCACCGGCTGGCCGTGGTGCCGATCAGCTTGCCGTCACTGCATGAGCGGCGCGAAGACATACCCGAACTGGTCACCCATTTCGCAACGCTGTACTCATCGCAGACCGGCCATCCGCCGCGTCAGTTTGCCGATGATGCGCTTGCCGCCATCCAGACCATGGACTGGTCGGGCAACGTTCGGCAGCTCAAGAATTCGGTCGAACGCCTGCTCATCATGACGGGAGGGGAGGCGGACCAGCCGATCCGCGCAGCCCACCTGCCGGGCGACCTTACGGGAACGGCGGAAAGTGGCGGGATGGGGCTTGAAGCCCTGATGTCCCTGCCGTTGCGGGAGGCGCGCGAGCAGTTCGAGTCCGATTACCTGCGGGCCCAGCTGAGCCGGTTCGGCGGAAACATCTCCCGAACGGCCACCTTCGTCGGCATGGAGCGCTCGGCCCTTCACCGCAAGTTGCGCGCACTGGACATCAGCATCGGAGAAAAGGACGACGCGTCCGCCGAACAGGTCGCAGCAGCGTCTGCATGACCTCGCCATGGCTTGTTTTTGATGGCGGCATGGAGCATTGTCGCGCCAGTTCAAGGGGCCGTTGGAACAGGCATTACGGTAGCGGGCAGGCCGGATGAAAATCATTATCTGCGGGGCAGGGCAGGTCGGACGCGGTATCGCGGAAAGGCTTGCTGTCGAAAATCACGACGTCACCGTTATCGACATTTCCAGTGAACTTGTCGGCGCCATCTCGGCCAATACCGACGTGCGCGGCATCGTTGGCCATGGGTCGCACCCGGACGTGCTAAACGAGGCGGGCGCTTCGGAAGCGGACATGATCATCGCCGTGACCTTCGTCGACGAGGTCAACATGATGGCCTGCGAAGTGGCCAAGGCTCTGTTCAACATTCCGACCCGCGTGGCGCGCGTGCGCGACCAGTCCTACCTCATGCCGCAGTATGCCAGCCTGTTCACCCGCGAGAACACGGCGGTTGACGTGGTCATTTCGCCCGAAGTCGCGGTTGGCGAGATGGTGCTGCGCCGCCTGGCGCTGCCCGGTGCTTTCGAGGCGATCTACTTCGTCGATGAAAAGGTGCTGACGCTCGGCATCAAGATCGAGGAAGACTGCCCGGTCATCAATACCTCCCTGTCGCAGCTGTCCGGCCTGTTCCCGGACCTGAATGCAGTCGTCTGTGGCATCGTGCGCGACGGCAAGCTGTTCGTGCCTCACTCCAGCGACCAGATGCTGCCGGGCGACCGGGCCTACGTGATCAGCGACCGGACGCAGGCCAACCGCGTGCTCGCCCTGTTCGGCCACGAGGAACGCCCGGCCCGGCGGGTTCTGATCGGCGGCGGCGGCACCATCGGCACCTACGTGGCCCGCAAGCTGGAAGAGCGTGATCCGCACATCAAGGTTACTCTCATCGAGCACAATCTGGCGCGCGCTGAACAGGTGGCGGATGAACTGGACAACGCGGTCGTCCTGCACGGCTCCGCGCTTGACGCCACATTGTTGCAGGAAGCCGAGATCGCGCGGACCGAGACCTATATCGCGCTGACCAACGACGACAAGGTGAACGTGCTGTCGGCCATGCTGGCCAAGCAGCATGGCGCTGCCACGACCTCCTGCCTCGTGACAAGCCTCGATGCCCGCCCGCTGGTGTCGCCGCTCGGCATCGACTCCTACATCGACCCGCGTTCCGTGACCGTTTCCTCGATTCTGCAGCACGTCCGGCGCGGCCGCATCCGCGGCGTTCACGGCGTCGAGGCCGGTGAAGGTGAGGTAGTAGAAGCCGAAGCTCTGGAAACGTCGCCGATGATCGGCAAGCCGCTGCGTGAGGCCGAGCTTCCGGACGGCATCCGCATCGGTGCAATCGTGCGGGATGACGAGGTGGTGATACCGACGGGCGACACCGAAATCCGTCCCAATGACAGGGTGGTTATGTTTGCTCTACGCGACAAGATCGAGGAAATTCAGCACCTCTTCCGTGTAAGTATCGAGTATTTCTGAGTTCGCAGGCCGTCAAAATTGACGGTAGCGCATCCCATTAAGTGGAATTATAGTACCAGTTGCGGACAGAGCGGGCTGGGAAGCGGGATGTGATCTCCGTGCCCTTTCTCCTGCGGTGCGGCAAGAACAATAAGAGAGGCCTCAATGGCACAAGAAAAAGCGCAGAATCTCCAGGATACCTTCTTGAACACGGTGCGTCGGGGCAAGGTCTCCGTCACGGTGTTCCTGGTCAATGGGGTCAAACTTCAAGGCGTGATTACCTGGTTCGATAATTTCTGCGTGCTGCTGCGGCGCGATGGCATGTCCCAGCTTGTCTACAAGCACGCCATCTCGACCATAATGCCGGCACAGCAAATCTCGCTGTACGACGAAGACGGCGACGGGAATTGACCGCAAGCGGTTTTTGCAGGCGCGGGGCGGCAGTTTCACCCACGTGCAAGGGCGTGATCGAGTATGGCTGAGCGGTCCTCCGGGGGCAGCGGCGTAGAGTTCCAGATTGAGGGCCCTGAGGTTACGCGGGCCTTTGTCCTTCATCCCGAGTTGAAGACGCGCGGCGCGGCCCAGGGCGGCTGGCGCGATGCTCAAGCCAAGCTCGATGAGGCGGTGGGGCTATCGCTGGCCATCGATCTCGAGATTGCGGCAGCGGTCATTGTGCCGCTGGCCAGCATCTCGCCCGGCACCTATTTCGGGACCGGCAAGGTTGCCCAGCTTGGCGATCAGATCGAGGAAGCCGAAGCCGACATCGTGATCCTGAACGGCCAGCTTTCGCCGGCCCAGCAGCGCAATCTGGAGCGGGCGTGGAAGGTCAAGGTGCTGGACCGAACAGGCCTGATCCTCGAGATCTTCGGCCGGCGCGCCAACACCCGCGAAGGCACGCTGCAGGTCGAGCTTGCCCACCTCAACTACCAGAAAAGCCGGCTGGTGAGGTCATGGACCCACCTGGAGCGCCAGCGCGGCGGGGCAGGGTTCATGGGCGGCCCTGGCGAAACCCAGCTTGAGGCTGACCGCCGCATCATCCAGGACCGCATCACCCGGC
>CAZYKZ010000082.1:0-10905 GCA_964648175.1 uncultured Anderseniella sp. | reverse complement strand
GACCAGATTTCCGGCTTGGCCCAGGTTTCCGGCGGGCCGTCCTTGCTGTCTTCGGGGAAGTCGTTCTTGAACTCCTTCACCGACTCGGCAATCGTTTCGCCGGCTGCCTTTACCACAGCGGCGTCGAAGGCAGCTTCCTTCTTGGCAATCGCGGCGAGCTGCCCCATGGCCTTGCCCACCTTCTTCATGTCTTCCTGCCGGTCTTCAATCGGGCCGGCAGTGGCGGCGGTTGCAAACAGCGATGCCGCGGCGAGGCCCAGCACAAGGCTGCGGGCAGAGAACTTCAGTCCGGAAATCATGCACAATCTCCCATTGGTTGTTATGGACGGCAGACAAACCTAACCGGGTATAACGGCCGGCGGAATGGATGGTTCACATTGAACACGTCAATTTGAAGACTCTTCGTTTCTGAGCAGCCGGCGGATGACCTTGCCGGTGGTGGTGAGAGGCAGCTCGTCGCGGAACTCGAAGGCGCGCGGGTATTCATGCGCCGACAGCCGGTTGCGGACGTGGTCGCGGATGTCCTCTTCCAGTTCAGGCGATGGCTCGTAGCCCGGATTGAGTACGATGAAGGCCTTGACGATCTCGGTGCGTACCGGATCGGGCACGCCAACGGCCGCGGCAAGCTTGACCGCCGGATGGCGCGACAGGCAGTCCTCGATCTCGCCGGGGCCGATGCGATAACCGGACGAGGTGATGACGTCGTCGTCGCGACCGACGAAATGGAAGTAGCCTTCCGCGTCGCGATAGCCCTGGTCGCCTGTCAGCAGCCAGTCGCCGGCGAACTTGTCCTTCGTGGCCTCCGGCTTGCCCCAGTATTCCAGGAACATCACGGGGTCTGGCCGCTGGACAGCGATGTTGCCCGCCTCGCCATCGGGCAGGGGGCGGCCCTCGTCGTCGACGATGGCGACGGTGTGGCCCGGCACTGGCTTGCCGATGGCGCCTGACTTCCAGACGCCCAGCAGGTTGCAGCTTTCCAGCACGAGATTGCACTCGGTCTGGCCGTAGACCTCGTTGATGCGCATGCCGAGCTTGTCCTGCGCCCATTCCTGCAGCGCCTGGCCAACGGCCTCGCCGCCGGAAAACAGGGTGCGCAGGTTTAGCCGCTCGACGTCTTTCGGGGTCGAGGCGCGCATCAGCTTGAGGGCGGTGGGCGGCACGAAGATGTTGCGCACGCCGTATTGCGCCAGCAGGTCCCAGGCGAATACGGGGTCGAACTTGCGGAAACGGTAGGCCAGCACCGGCACGCCGAAATGCAGCGCCGGCAGCAGCACGTTGAGCAGCCCGCCGGCCCAGGCCCAGTCGGACGGGGTCCACATCAGGTCACCCGGCTGGGGCAGGAATTCGTGGGCGAACTGCACGCCCGGCAGGTGGCCGAGCAGCACGCGGTGGGCATGCAGTGCGCCCTTGGGCTGGCCGGTGGTGCCGGAGGTGTAGATCATCAGGCAGGGATCATCGAGGCTGGTGTCGCGGGCCTCGAACGTCTCCGGCATCGGGCGGCAGGCATCGTGCAGGTGGGCAGCGAAGTCCAGCCTGCCGTCGATGCAGAAGATGTTCTCAAGGGCTGCCAGAGACGGACGCACTTCAGCAACGTTGTCACGGGAGGCGGTGGACATGAGGAGGGCGCGCGCGCCTGAATTCTGCAGGCGGTATTGCAGCGCCTCGACGCCGAACAGCATGGCCAGTGGCACGGCGATGGCGCCCAGCTTGTATATGGCGGCATGGGCGGCGGCTGTCTCGCGGCATTGCGGCAGCAGAAGCGCTACCCGGTCGCCGGGGCCGATACCGCACGACACCAGCAGGTTTGCGATGCGGTTGGCCATGGCATCAAGCTGGGCGCAGGTGGTGTGCCGGGCAGGTCCGTCGTCCATGTGCTCGATGAGCGCAACCTTGTCCGGGGAGCGTCTGGCCCAGACGGTGCTGATGGCCTCGCCGATGTTGAATCGCTCCGGCAAGTCCCAGGA
Organism: uncultured Anderseniella sp.; assembly: GCA_964648175.1. Taxonomy (GTDB): domain Bacteria; phylum Pseudomonadota; class Alphaproteobacteria; order Rhizobiales; family Aestuariivirgaceae; genus Anderseniella. The sequence continues at coordinate 8,941 of CAZYKZ010000082.1, read as the reverse complement.
AAAGCCGCTTGTCAGGTCTTCGTAGCTGTCAGCCTGTTTCAACATGGTTTCGTCGTTTCCGTGTCCAATTTCTGCCGGGATGCGCGCCTAGATCAAGCGCCCGAATCCGGACGGCGACAACCTTCCGGCATGGTTAGAGGTTCGTTAGGAGGTCAGGCACTAGACTTGGCTTCCAGGCAGATTTGAAAGGCTGGGACAATGTACAGCGTAAACCGCATAGCGGATGAGGCCACCGACGGCAACGGGCAAGCCGGCAATGCCGACCCGTCGCGCCGACACAAGGACATTTCGCCGGAGCTGAAGGAGGTCATGCACCTTCTCAAGGCGATGGAATCCGGCGCCGACCGCAAGTAAGCCTTACCCGGCTCCCTGCGCTTTCCATCGCATTTCGCAAATCCCGTTTTGCATTCTGCAAACATTGCACCGATTCACCCGGCTTTGGCGGGTGAAGAATCGGCAGATTCTCCCCGTTTCGCTTCCTGACCGGCGCTGGCCCGCGGCTTGCTTGCCTTGCCGGGCGACAGGCGGGTGATCCCGGCCATCGCGTAACAGAAACCCGGCAAAAGGGTTCGGCCATGGTCGTACGGACACCCGGAAATGAGGGGAGAGTGCGTCATGGCTGGCATCGTGCCGGTGGTTCCGCTTGCGCGGCTTGCGCCGAAGCAGCATCAGGCTGCACGGCTGGTCGATCATCATCCTTGCGTTGAAGAGCTCAGCGAACAGGTCCGTCAGTCACATCGCTGGGGCGATGTCTGCGTGCTGTCGCATGGCGGCGGACACAGGGTCGAGCGCATCGAGGTCAGGGCTGGCCAGACGATGCCTGGGCATTTCCACAATCACCGGTCCGAGCACTGGACCATCGTTTCCGGCGAGGCCGAGGTGATGCTGGGAGACGACGTGCTGATCGCAACGGCGGATGACAGCCTGTACATTCCTGCCGGCACGGTGCATGGCCTGAAGGCGGGCACTTCGGGCGATGTCAGCCTCGTCGCGGTACATTTCGGTGACCGGGTCAGCGATGACGAGGACATGTTCATCGCGGACTGAAGGCTGATCGTGCCTTCTCAGGCGGGCATGGCTTGCCAGCTTTCGCGCTTGCGGTAGATGGTCGACGGGCTGATGCCCAGCGCCTGCGCTGCACGCGGGATGGAACCGGCAAAGCGCTCGATTGCAGCCTCGATCACATCGCGCTCGATCTGCCAGAGCAGGCGTCCGTCAAGCTGTGGGGTGACGCCAGGCGCCGTCTGTGCCTTGCCGACGTGGGGCGGCAGCATGTGCGCCTCGAGAATCTCACCGTCATTCAGCACGACGGCCTGGCGGATCACGTTCTGCAGCTCGCGCACGTTGCCGGGCCAGGGGTGGGCGGACAGCCGCTCCAGCGCTGCGGAGCAGAAGCCGGTGAAGGCCTTGGCTTCCTCGCGCGCATACTGGGCGAGAAAGGCTTCGGCGAGTTCGGTTACATCGCCGCAGCGCTCGCGCAATGGCGCAAGGGTGACGGGCAAAACGTGCAGCCGGAAGAACAGGTCTTCGCGGAAACGCCCGTTGGCGACTTCCTCGTGCGGATTGCGGTTGGTGGCGCAAATGATGCGGATGTCCACCTTGCGGGTGTGCGTGGAGCCGACCGGCTGGATGGTGCCGGTCTGCAGGAAGCGCAGCAGCTTGGTCTGGAGTTGCGGATCCATCTCGCAGATTTCATCGAGAAACAGCGTGCCGCCATCTGCGGCTGCGGCTGCGCCCTCGCGGTCTGAAATTGCACCGGTGAAGGCGCCTTTCAGGTGGCCGAAAATCTCCGATTCCATGAGGTCGCGCGGAATGGCTCCGCAGTTGAGCGCCACGAATGGCTTGCCTGCGCGCGGGGAGCCTGCGTGAATGGCTTCGGCGCACAGTTCCTTGCCGGTGCCGCTTTCGCCGGTGATGAAGGCGGGCGCGCTGGAAGCCGCGATCGCCGCAATCTGGCGCTGGGTGTCGGCCATGATCGCGGATGAGCCGATCATCCGGGCCGGCGTTGTCGCGGGCGTTGCGGGCCGGGCAGCCTTCTGCGCGGTGGCGGCTTGGCTCGAGGCGGTGGTGCGACCGGCCGCATTGGCCAGCGTGGTCAGCAGCCGGTTGCGCGAGACCGGCGTGACCAGATAGTCCCACGCGCCGGCGCGCACGGCGTCCACTGCGGCGTTGATCGAGGCATTGGCGGCGATGACGATGATGGCTGCATCTCCGGCAGCGGCGCTCAAAGCGGCGATCAGCTCATCCGGCCGGCAGTTGGCCAGCTCCAGCGATGCAAGTACGGCAAACGGTTGCTGGCGGGCGAGCAGGCCGAGGGCGGCCGCCTGGTCAGCCGCAAGCTCGCAGACATGGCCGCTGGCTTCCAGATGACTGCGGTAGACACTTGCGACAGAGGGCCGGTCCTCGACGATGAGGATGGTTCTCGCATTGTTTGCCTTGCCGGACATGCAGGTCGGACCCGATCACCTTACCGGCGGGCGGCTCGTGGTCCCGGCTCCCGGCGGGGGGAGGGGTGCGGCCCGCACTCACTGACGAAACTTCACGGGCAACAATGAACGAATATGGTGAACAAGCGGTTTAAGCTGCTTCAGTCGGCCTGTAGCGGCACGCCTTCCAGGATGCCGCCAGCCACGAGATGATCCCAGGCCTCCTCCGCTGTTTCGGCATAATGGAACAGGGCCTCGTCGCCAGGCGAGATTGTCCCGGCGTCGAGTAAGGTCTGCAGGTTGACGGCGGACGTCCAGAACTCCCGGTCGAACAGGACGATCGGGATCTTCTTCATCTTGTTGGTCTGCACCAGGGTCAGGATCTCGAACAGTTCGTCCATTGTGCCGAAGCCGCCGGGAAACACGCACAGGCCGTTGGCGCGCATGGCCAGGTGCATCTTGCGCATGGCGAAGTAGTGGAAGTTGAAGGTGAGGTCCGGCGTGGACCATGCGTTCGGTTCCTGCTCATGAGGCAGGGTGATGTTGAAGCCGATGGTGGGAGCGCCAGCCATGATGGCGCCGCGGTTGGCGGCTTCCATGATGCCCGGGCCGCCGCCGGTGGCGATGACGTTGTCGCGCTTGCCGTCGTTGTGTTCCAGTGCGCCGCCGCGCTCGGACACGATATGGCCAAGCTCCATGGCCGAGCGGTACCAGTGACCGCGCCGGCCTGCGTCGTCTTCCTTCACGCGGGCCGAGCCGAAGGCGACGATGGTGGTGCGGACGCCCCAGTTGCGCAGATGCTCCTCGGCCTTCATGTACTCGAGCATGAAGCGGATGCCGCGGGTTGAATCGCCCAGCAGAAATTCCTGGTCGAGTGCGGGAAGGGTGTAGGTGGAGGAACGCATCTGGGCGTCTGAATTGGTGCGATCGGTCATCGGGTGTCCGTCTTTCCAGTATGGTGTCTGCGGCATGGGTTGCATGCGGCAACGGCATGGTTGAGTTGCCCCAAGCCCTATACGATCAGGGCCGATTCAACCAGCCATGATGCTGTAGTGCGAGGGGCAGCCAGACATGCCGGTGGCAAGCGACAACCTGCGTGGCATGGGGTGGATGGTGCTTTCGGGCATGTGCTTCACCGGCGTGATGGCGTCTGTCCGCCATGTCGGACCCGATCTTCCTTCCGCCGTTTCGGCCACAGTGCGCTATGCGATGGGCATCGTGTTCCTGGCGCCGCTGCTGATGCGGGCAGGGTTCAGGTTTCCGACCGGCAAGCTGCTTTTCCTGCATATCGTGCGCGGCACCTTTCACGGGCTCGGCGTGCTGTTGTGGTTCTATGCCATGGCGCGGATCCCGATGGCGGAGGTGACGGCGATCGGCTACACGACGCCGATTTTCATGACCATCGGCGCGGTGCTGATGTTCGGCGAACAGATCCAGCTGCGCCGCATCGGGGCAGTGATTGCGGGCCTTGCCGGCGTCTACCTGATCCTGCGGCCGGGCTTCGAGACGCTGTCATCGGGCCAGCTCGCCCAGCTTGCCTCGACGCCGCTGTTTGCCATCGCCATGCTGATGGTGAAGCGGCTCACCCAGGTCGACAGGCCGGCAATGATCATCATCATGCTCAACTTCGTGTGCCTTGCAGTGCTGGCGCCGGTGGCTGCCGCAAACTGGCAGACGCCAAGCGCCATGCAGTTTGCCTGGCTGGCCGCGGCAACAGTTGGAGCAACCGCCGGTCACTATTGCCTGACACGGTCCTATGGCATTGCCGACATTACCGTGGTGCAGCCGGTCACGTTCCTGCAGCTTGTCTGGACCAGCGCTTTCGGCTTCCTTCTGTTTGCCGAAACGCCAAGTGTCTGGGTGTTTGCCGGTGGCGGCCTGATCCTGGCGGCCAGTACCTACATCGCGCACCGGGAACGCAAGCTGGCGCGCGCCGAGGAGCCTGAGATCAGCTTGCCTCCTCGAGTGCCTGGCGCAGGCGTCTGATCAGTTTAGACCGGTTGCGGCCGCCCGCCTGCTTGTCCAGCGCGGCATCGATGTCGAACATGAGCTGCGTCAGTTCGTTGTTCCAGTCGGGCTCGCGGGCGGCTTCCGGCGGGTCGATGTGCCGGCGGATCTCGCTGTCGACCTGGCGCGCCACTTCGCCGTCAAGCCGGAAGGCATCGTCGATCTCGGGCGTGATGATCCGGTCCGACGGCAACAGCTTTGCCGCGACGCGTCCGGCAAGCCCGGTCATGCCCTCCTCTTCGCCGTGAGTGAGGAACAGGTTGCGGTGAACTGGCAGGCGCTCGGCAATCCATTGCTCCAGTTCGGGCGCGTCGGCGTGACCGGAGTAGCTGTTGATGTGCTCGATGGAGGCTTCGACGTTCACCTCCTCGCCGTGGATCTTCACGGTCTTGGCGCCTTCCATGAGGATGCGGCCAAGGGTGCCCTGTGCCTGGTAGCCCACCATCAGCACCGTGGCATTGGGCCGGTACAGGTGGTTCTTCAGGTGATGGCGGATGCGGCCGGCATCGCACATCCCGCTGGCCGAGATGATCACGTGATAGCCGCTGAGCCGGCCGATGGCCTTGGAATCCTCGACGCTTTCGGAGAACTGCAGGTTTGGCGAGTTGAGCGCTGCCTTGAGCGCTGCGCTGTTCTCCAGCATGTCTGCATGCTTGAGAAAGATCTCGGTGGCGCGGTGGGCAAGCGGGCTGTCGATGAATACGGGTGCGGCCGGGGCCTCGCCATTGTGCATCAGCAGCATCAGGTCGGTGACGACCTCCTGCGTGCGTTCCACGGCGAAGGACGGGATCAGCAGGGCTCCACGCTTTTCAGCGGCTGAGCGGACGTATTTGGCCAGTTGGGCGCGTCTTTCGTCAGGCAACACCGAGGCGCGATCGGTGGCGCCAAACGTGCTTTCGCACAGCAGGTAATCATAGCCGGCCGGGGCTTCCGCGTCGGGTTGCAGGAGCTTGTGCTCGGGACCCAGGTCTCCGGAAAAGAACAGGGTGACCGGCCTGCCGCCGCCGTCCGACACCTGCATCTCGACAGAAGATGAGCCAAGCATGTGGCCGGCGTTCCAGAACCGCACCCGAATGCCCGGCAGAACCTGTACCCAGGTCTCGTAGTCGTGACCGGCGAACTGGTCCATCGCGGCAAGCGCATCGCGCAGGGTATAGATCGGTTCCACCAGCTTGCGGCCGCGCTGCCGGTTGCGGCGGTTGAGGCGCTCGACCTCGGACTCCTGGATGTGGCCCGAGTCAGGCAGCATGACCGAGCACAGGTCGACGGTGGGCACCGTGGTGTGGATGGTGCCATTGAAACCGAGCCGAGAAAGCTTCGGCAACAGGCCGCTATGGTCGATATGGGCGTGGGTCAGCACGACTGCGTCGATATCTGCCGGCCGGAACGGGAACGGCTGGTAGTTCAGTTCCCGCAGGGTTTTCGAGCCCTGAAACAGGCCGCAGTCGACCAGCACGGTGCCCGAACGTGTTTTCAGGCGGAAGCAGGATCCAGTGACCGTTCTGGCAGCGCCGTGGAAAGAAAGCTCGAGTGTCACGTGATCCTCCGGTGCAGCTATGCCGTTGGCGAGACCTGAAGTCGTGCAGATCGGCAGCCTTTCGTCAATGCACGTCAAAGATGCTGAAAATAGAAAATTAACCTCAAACGAGCATTTATATCTTTACGTAATTTTTTGGTTTCGCCTCACGGTCCGAGGCATGCAGTTTGTGAGTTGAGTAATGCATTGTGTGGAAAACGAGGCCAGGCAGGCCTCCCGGCGCGTTTGGCAGCCGCCAGTTCTGAACATTCACGACATCGCTGAAATAACGCGGCTCGGTTTTGCCACCAACTGTGACGGTGGTCTCGGGCTCGACGCCATCGATGGTGACGCCATTTTCTGCCGCCGGCGAAGGTAGGCGGGCACAACGTGCCGTTGCGTGAGACCAGTCTCTGTTACAACTTTTTAGTGTACTCCTCTAAATAATCAACTTATAGTTGATTTTGGGGTTGACGAGTCGCGGTTCGCGCGATGTGCCGTTCAACCCAGGCAAGAGGAAACGGATCAGCGATGAGGGAATCGCGCGTGGCTGCAAGAGCAGCCCCTGAGACTGCGTGCACGTGGTGCGCGCCCGTCGTGAGGGTCCACAGGATTGGCGAGATCACACGGCTGGGCTTCAACACCAACTGCGACGGCGGGATCGCGACCAATGTGATCGACGGCACCGCAATCGGCTGTAACTAGGCCGGTCAGTCAGCCTGCAAACGTGCCGGCATAACGGTCACGCAGAATGTTCTTCTGCACCTTGCCCATGGTATTGCGCGGCAGTTCATCGACCACGTAGATCTTCTTCGGCTGCTTGAAACGGGCAATCCTTTCCTTGATCGCCTCCATGATGGCTGCCTCTTCGACATGCGCGTCCTTGAGCGGCACGATGACGCCGACAACGCCTTCGCCGAAGTCCGGATGTGGCACGCCGATGACGGCGGATTCAAGCACGCCATCCTGCTCGTCCAGCAGCAGTTCGATTTCCTTGGGGTAGATGTTGTAGCCGCCGGAGATGATCAGGTCCTTGCCGCGCCCGACGATGTGAACATAACCGTCCGCGTCGATCTTGCCGAGGTCGCCGGTGATGAAGAAGCCATCATCGCGGAACTCTTCCTTCGTCTTCTCCGGCATTTGCCAGTAACCGGCGAACACGTTCGGTCCCTTCACCTCGATCATGCCGATCTCGCCGTTGGCTACCGGCTTGCCGGTGTCCGGGTCGCAGACGCGCAAGTCTACGCCTGGCAACGGGAAGCCTACGGTGCCGGCGCGGCGTTCGCCCTCATAGGGGTTGGAGGTGTTCATGTTGGTTTCGGTCATGCCGTAGCGCTCGAGAATGCGGTGGCCGGTGCGGGCCTCGAACTCGACATGGGTTTCGGCAAGCAGCGGCGCCGAGCCTGACACGAACAGGCGCACATGGCTGACCAGATCCTTCGTGAAGCGCGGGTCGTCCAGAAGCCGGGTGTAGAAGGTCGGCACACCCATCATGGCGGTGCACTCGGGCAGGTAGTGGATCACCTGGTCGTTGTTGAAGCCGGCGAGGAAAATCATGCTCGCGCCCGCGCGCATGATGGTGTTGGTGGCCACGAACAGACCGTGTGTATGGAAGACGGGAAGCGCATGCAGCAGCACGTCATCTTCCGTGAAGCGCCACAGGTCCTTCAGCACGACGGCATTGGACAGCAGGTTCTCGTGGGTCAGCATGGCGCCCTTGGACCGGCCGGTGGTGCCGGACGTGTACAGGATGGCCGCAAGGTCGCCGGCCCCCCGGGCGATGTCTGCAAATGAGGCCGATGCTTCAAGAGCCGAGTCGGCCAGCGTGCCGGCAGACTGGTCATGGCTCTTCCATACGCCCATGGTCTCAAGCCGTACGCCGAGCTTTCCGGTGAGCGCCCGGTAGCTGTCTGCATCCTTCGGATCGCACACGAACACTGCAGGCGTTGCGTTGCCGAGGAAGTACTCGATCTCTGAGGGCGTATAGGCGGTGTTGAGCGGCAGGAACACCGCTCCGGCACGCACCGTGCCGAGATAGAGCATCACCGCCTCGATGGACTTCGGCACCTGCACCGCAACACGGTCGCCGGGCTTGACGCCCAGTTCAACCAGCCTGTTGGCGAACCGCGCCGAGACGTCGAGAACATCCTGGTAGGTATAGCTGCGTCCGTCCGGCATCCGGGCAAACACGTGATCCAGCTGCGCATTGGCCATCAGGCCGTCGAACAGGTGGTTAGCCATTTGATTGCCTCCGCGGCGTTGGGGCGTCAAAGCGTGAATCGAGCAGGGAGAGCACCTCGCGCGAGGCGATGACCTTGCCGTCGTGCGAGAACGCCTCGTGGTTGGCGTCCACGGTCTTCAAGTCATACAGGTAGTTGACCATCATGCCTGCCGACTGGCGGATGCCATTGTCCGAGCGGTCGCCGAGCCAGTGGATGGCCTTGAGGCTGGCGCCGTTGCCGAGGTGGAAGCGCGCCACCGGATCGAGCGGGCCGCCCTTCGGACGCTGCTCCTGGATGAAGTAGCGGGCCGCGAGCGCCCTGAGCCCCGCAATGGACTCGGCCGAGGCCTCGTGTGCGTTCTCCGGCGTCATGACGCTGGCTTCGAGGTGCAATTGCTCGATCAATTCGTTGCCTTCGGATGCGGCTGCCTGCTTCAGCCAGTTCATGAAGCCGGGCACCGGCGAGAGGGTGACGAAGGTCTTGATGTTGGGCAAACCCTGGGTGAGGTCCTGCGCCACCTGCTTGATCAGGAAGTTGCCGAACGACACCCCGCGCAGGCCCTTCTGGCAGTTGGAAATCGAGTAGAACACCGCAGTGTCGGCCTCTTCGGGCCGCGCCGGCGTACGGTCTTCGGCCAGCACCGTCTGGATCGAGCCGGGAATGCCCTTCATCAACGCGACCTCGACGAAGATCAGCGGTTCGTCCGGCATCGCCGGATGGAAGAAGGCGAAGCAGCGCCGGTCCGGCGGCTGCAGGCGGCGGCGCAGGTC
>CAZYKZ010000081.1:0-11010 GCA_964648175.1 uncultured Anderseniella sp. | reverse complement strand
GCGCCGGTCTCCAGCACGGCATCGCGCATGGCATGCAGCATTTCCATGTCTTCGGGGTTGGGGTTGTAACGCGGGAACGAATGGTCGAGCTCGCAGTCCAGCGGGATCACCTCTACGCCCATGCGCTCAAGCACCTTTGGCGCAAATGCACCGGCCGTGCCATTGCCGCAGGCGCACACCACCTTGAGCTTGCGCTTCACCGGGCCGCCCTTGGTGAGGTCGGCAATGTACTTCTCTTCGAGGTCATCCACGTGCACCAGCGCGCCGCCATCTCGCGTCTGCCACTTGCCGCCCAGCACAATGTCCTTGAGCGCGCTCATCTCGTCCGGTCCGAACGTGAGCGGGCGGTCGCAGCCCATCTTCACCCCGGTCCAGCCATTGTCATTGTGGCTGGCAGTGACCATGGCAACTGCAGGAACATCGAGTGCGAACTGCCCGAAATAGGCCATCGGCGACAAGGCGAGGCCGATGTCGTAGACGGTGCAACCGGACGCCATCAGGCCGGTAGTGAGCGCCTGCTTGATGGAGTTGGAATAGCCGCGGAAGTCGTGGCCGGTCACGATGTGGGGCTTTACCCCGCGCTGGTGCAGGTAGGTGCCAAGCCCCAGTCCAAGCGCCTGTATGCCGTAAAGGTTGATTTCCTTCTCGAACAGCCAGCGCGCGTCATACTCGCGGAAGCCTGTCGCCTTGACCAGCGGCATGCGCTCGTAGTCCGGCGTATTGGGAACCAGGTCGGCGCGAGGTTTGGCAAGCATGAAGATGTCTTCTCCTGGAGGTCAGATGTCGCGGTTGATCCTGCCCCGTCGTCCGCCGCGGCGGGATTTGTTGCGGGTCAGATTGAGCAGCCTTTCAGGCAATTCCAGCATGATCGTGTCGCGTTGCTGCGGCGACAGCGAAATCCAGCTGCCGATTTCCTCGCGCGAGCGCCCGCAGCCGATGCAGTAGCCCGATTCCGGCTCGATCACGCACAGCTTGATACACGGACTTCTGATTGCGAACGGAGCTGGCTGGTTCATCTTGTGCGCCGTGGCTTGGGTTGGTGGAACGAATGACCGTCCCGCCACCGCCTAGCACGTGGGCTGCTGCCGGTTCAATGGCGCAGTTCCTCACACACCCGGTTTGCCGCTACTATTCGCGCACCGGAATGTTGGCAGGGTTCGCTTCGCTGTTCTCAGGCTGGGGCGGCATCTCGCGCTCCATCTGCCGGATGCGATAGTCGATGTCCTGGAATGGGGCCCAGTCGCCTTCGGACACCGTCCGCTTCAGTTCGAACTTGATCGGCAGTTCATTGCCGGTGGCCGGCTGCTCGCTGGAATCGGGCTGCGGCACCTGGACGGCCGGCTGGGGTTCGATGTCGCGAGTTGCATCACCCACGTTGGAAAAATTGCCAAGGTTGAGGGCCACCACGACCGCGCCGAGCGCACTGGCGGACCAGAGCGAAGCCAGCCGGGCGCTGGAGTGGCTCGGGGCCAGCATGGCCAGCGCCGCGGCAAAGCCTGCGCAGCCAAGGAAGAACATGAACTCGGTATCAGGCGAGCCGCCAATGCCATGGGGGAGCACCTGGTAACCCGATTTGCCCATTGCTGCCACGACGATCATCGCGCAGCTGAAGAAGAAGCCAATCCAGGCGTGCATGGTCCTGCCCTTTGTTCGAGAATGCAGGATGACCATACGGCGCGAAGTTCAAACGCGTGGTCAACAAGCGTGGTTAAATTCCCGTTAGCGACTGCCTTTGCAAAGACCGGCCATCGCCCGGTGACCTGCAATATGGGGGGCTGTTGTTCGAACGGCATGCTGCTGTATACCGCGGGTGCCGACAGTTCTTGCCTCACCCTTGCCGAAGTTCCAGAGCCGATGACCAGAAGACCCGGACCGCTGCCGTTCAATGATATCCTGGACCTGATTGACGAACTGCCCCCGGTTCCTGCCCGTTCAACATGTCATTCCGCAGGTGCGGACGAGGCTGGTTCCGACCCCGGCATGCCCGTAGCTGACGGCATGCTCGCAAGCCTGGCGGACTGGATGGCAGACTGGCAGGGGCGCGGCATGGCAATGGTGCGCCGGCCGGTGGTTGCGGTTTTCGCCGCCTCTCATGCTGAAGCCGCCGTCGCTGCATCGGGCGAGCAACTCGCCTCCGTCCAGGCGCTGGTTGAGGCCTCGCAACAGCAGACGGCGCTGGTGTGCCGCCTGTGCGATCGCTTCGGGCTTGGCTTGCGCGTGTTCGAGCTGGCCCCCGAAATGCCGGTAAGCGACTTTACTGCGCAGGCCAGCATGGAAGAAGCCGACTGCGCCGCCACAATTGCCTATGGCATGGAGGCGACTGCGGGTGGGGCCGACCTGCTGGTCGTGCGCGCCTTGGCCGCGGGCCACGGGGCGTCGGTGGCGGCGATGGCGGCAGGCCTGCTCGGGGCCCGCAAGGAGGGCGATCTGGCAGAGGTCGCTGCAAAGGCGCTTTCCCTGCATGACGGCCACATGGACGCACCGCTTGAAATCCTGCGCCGCATGGGCGGACGCGAGAACGCGGCACTTGCCGGCGCCATCATCGCGGCGCGCATGCAGCAGGTGCCGGTTATCCTCGACGGCTCCGGTGCAGTGGCTGCAGCGGTGTTGCTGGAGCGGCTGCGCCCCGGTGCGGCCGCACATTGCGTGGTCGCTGCAGATGACGGGCATCCTGACTTCCAGCGGCTGAGCGCGGTACTGGACCGTCCGGTGCTGCTCGGCGGGCGCTACATGGAGACCGACGGTTCGGCAGGAGCGCTGGCGGCGTCCCTGGCGCAGGCGGCAGCCGGGTCGCAAGGCGGGGCAGGGATGGCGGACTGAACCGTCAGGCTGTCAGTTCGATCAGGCGGCGCTGGGTGGCCGGCATGTGCTGGCTGGCGTCGACAAGCCGGGCACGTACCGTTCCCAGCACCTTGTGTGCGGGAAATTCTATGCTCGCCGTCAGGCCGCAGGGGTGATTGGGCTCAAGGTAAAGGATTGCCTCGTGCAGTTCCGCCAGCCCGTTGACGATGGTCAGGCCGAGGCCTGCGCCGTCGATTGCCTTCTTCTGGGCCAGTTGCCCGCGCGTGAACGCATGGCGCATCTTGTCCAGTTCCGAAGCGTCCAGTCCAGGCCCGCTGTCGCTGACCGAAAGCAGCACGCTCCCACTGGGACGCTGCGATGCCCGCAGCACGATCTCGCTGCCTTCCGGGCTGAACTTGCTGGCATTCGAAATGAGGTTGAGCCAGATCTGCCGCATGGCGCGCTTGTCGCCCAGCACGCGCAGCGGCTCGGCGGGAAACTCGAAACGCACCTTCTGCGAGCGCCGGTTGAGCTGCAGGTTCATCAGGTCTGCGCTGTCGCGCGCTTCGCCGCACGGGTCGACCGGTTCGAAGTCAAGTTCCTGGCGATTTGCCTCGATGCGTGAAAGGTCGAGAATGTCGTTGATCAGCTTGAGCAGGTAGTCGCCCGAATTGTGAATGTCGTCGGAGTAGGACTTGTAGACCGGGACAGCGTGCGGGCCCATCATCTCCTTCGACAGGATTTCCGAGAAGCCGAGAATGGCGTTGAGCGGCGTGCGAAGTTCGTGGCTCATGGTGGCGAGAAAGCGGGATTTGGCGAGGTTTGCTTCCTCTGCCCGCAAGCGTGCTTCCTCAGCCTCGGACAGCGCACCATCGAGTTGCCCGATCAGGGCTTCGCGCTCGGCCTTGAACACCAGCATCTCTCGCGCCGTACCTTGCAGGCGTCGAGCGAGTTGTACGAAGAATATCTCCGTTATGACGATCACCGCACCAAGCGTGACATAGACGATGCCGGTTTCCATCAGGCAGCGCACCACGCCGGCCATGGCAATGATGCCGGTGCCAGCCAGAATCACGGGCATGTAGTTGCCAGCTGTCAGCACCCGGACCGAGATAACGCCCATGACGAGGGAAATCAGGAAGATGTGCTGCAATTCGTTGTCCGGCTGCCAGTAGACGAACAGAGGCATGAACCAGCATACCGCGATCAGGGTTTCCGACGCGCAAAGCATGCCTATCCATTCGGGCGAGGCACCCTGCTCACGCACTGTCTGCTCGTATACCTTGCACAGGTAATACTGGATGGTGTGGGCCGCGAGGCAGCTGCCAAACCAGCTTGAGGCAGTAAGCCAGTCCGTCCATGTAGCAATGGCCACGGCCAGAAAGACGCCCAGCATCGGCATGGCGAACGCCACGCGCAGCTGGTTGCGCACGAACAGTGTCAGCAGTTCGGGCTCCCATACGCTGCCGGTGACGGCGCTGCGGACCGGCCGCGTTTGCCGGTTTCCGGGTGCGTCGGCTGCCATTTCTGCCGGCGATGACACTGTCTTCTGACCCCTCTTGTTCCGCGAGTGCGGACGAATTCTCCCAGCCGGCCCGCCGTGCGGCAGGCATGCGGCTCCTTCCGGCCACATTGTCACGCGCAAATGATTAAGGAGAGCCTTGCATGGTTGGTTATCAGTCCGCAAAGATGGCTCATCCAATTTGACAGGCATTCAGCAACTCACCCGGAGGCTCGCTGCAGCGATGATCCTGATTGAAGACAACCGTGCGCCAAACCCCCGGCGGGTGCGCATATTTCTGGCCGAGAAGGGCATCGAGGTGGAGCGCCGCCACATCGACATCATGGCGGAAGAGCACAAGAGCGACGAGATGCTCAGGCGCAATCCGTTCATGCGCATACCCGTGCTCGAGCTCGACAATGGCCACTGCATCTGCGAGGCGATGGCCATCTGCCGGTACTTCGAGGCGCTGCATCCCGAACCGGCGCTGTTCGGGCGCACGCCGGAAGAACTCGCCACCACCGAGATGTGGCAACGGCGCATGGAACTGTACCTGATGCACCCGATCGCCCATGCCTTCCGCCACTCGCACCCAAAGATGGCGCACCTCGAGACCCCGCAGTTTCCTGACTGGGGAGCGTCCAATGTGCCGAAGATCGAGTTCATGCTGGACTATCTCAACGGTGAACTGGCGGAGCGTGAGTTCATCGCAGGTGACAACTTCACCGTCGCTGATATCGACGCCCTGTGCGCCATCGACTTCATGCGCGTCGCCCGGGTGCAGATGAAGGAAGAACACGCCAACCTCAAGCGCTGGCACGAGCAGGTATCGGCGCGCCCGAGCGCCGGGGCGTGACCCGGCCCGGTCTCGAAGCTATCGTTGCCGAGGCGCGCCGCTGCCGGCTGTGCCGCGAGGCGCCGGCCGCCGGCAAGCCGCCGCTGCCGCATGAGCCGAGGCCGGTCATGCAGGTCTCGCCGACGGCGCGTCTGCTGATTGCGGGGCAGGCGCCCGGCACCCGCGTGCATGCGTCTGGCCGGCCGTTCACCGATCCTTCCGGCGACCGGCTGAGGGCGTGGATGGGGATTGGCGAAGATGTTTTCTATGATCCCGCCAGGGTGGCCATCATGCCGATGGGCTTCTGTTTCCCCGGCCTCGACGACAAGGGCGGCGACCTGCCGCCGAGGCCGGAGTGCGCGCCGCGCTGGCGGGCGCAGTTGATGGCCGCCATGCCGCAGCTGGACTACGTTCTCGCCATCGGCATGTACGCCCAGAAGTGGCATCTCGCCGGTACCCAGAAGCGGACGCTGACCGAGACCGTCCGCGCGTGGCGTGAGTATCACGAGCTTCGCCCCGTGCGCGTCATGCCCATGCCGCATCCGTCCTGGCGCAACACCGCATGGCTGAAGAAGAACCCGTGGTTCGAGGCGGAACTGGTGCCGGTGCTGCAAGGCGATGTTAAGGCGCTTGTGTCTTGAATGAAGCGGTGACCAAGGTGGACCGCACGATGACATCAGCACGAATGGCGTGTCTGGCAGCAGCGCTGGCCGGCGCCCTTGCGCTTGGCGGCTGCTCGTCGCCGCAGCTGCTGGAAACCGGGCCGGCGGTGGCCTCGGCCCGGCTGACCGCTGATCATTACATCGCCGGTGACGGCGAGCGCCTGGCCGTGTCGCACTGGAAGGCGAAAGAACCGCGCGCGATCTTCGTCGCGGTGCACGGCTTCAACGAATATGGCGGCGTATTCCGCCTGCCTGCACCCTGGTTCGCAGAACATGGCATCTCCACCTACGCCTATGACCAGCGCGGCTTTGGCCGCACCGATGAGGCAAAACGCGGCCGATGGGCCGGCGGCGACGTGATGGCAGACGATCTTGCAGGCTTCGTAGGCCAGGTGCGCGCCAGCCACCCGGGTTTGCCGGTTTACGTGATCGGCACCTCCATGGGCGGTGCGGTGGCCATGAAAGCGGCAGCAGGCCACAAGCTTGATGCCGATGGTCTCATCCTGGTGGCGCCCGCGATCTGGGGCTGGCGGTCCATGAACCCCATCCTCAAGACTGCGCTGTGGGTGACCGCCCACACCGTGCCGGACCAGACCGCAACCGGCTCACAACTCAAGATCTGGCCGAGCGACAATATCGACTGGCTCAAGCAGTATTCTCGTGACCCGCACATCATCAAGCAGAGCAGGTTCGATACCCTCTATGGCCTTGTTTCGCTGATGGACGATGCGGCCGCTGCCGCGCCCCGGCTGGGCTTGCCGGTGCTCTATCTGTATGGCGACAAGGACGAAGTCGTGCCGGCGGAGCCGACCCGCAAGGTGATGGCGGCGCTGGGCGACCCGAAGCAGATACGCACCTATCCGGAAGGCTTCCACATGCTGTTGCATGACAGGCAGCGCGAGACGGTGTTCAAGGACATCCTGCAGTGGATCGAGGTGCGGCCCCAGGCCACGCCGGTCGCCGGTCCCGGCGGCTAGAGTGTTTCCCGCGAACGCCAGAACTTCAGCACTGCGTAGCGTCCAAGTACGACCACTGCCATGAACAGGGCGACCCCGCCGATGATCGCCGGGGCGCGGCCTGAAATCTCGTCCATCGTGGAAATGATTCGCGTAACCCAGCTCGAGAACACGTAACCCAGCGATCCGATGATCACCGACCACAGGGCACAGGCGAACAGATTGGCCGGCACGAACACCCGGCTGGGTACGTCCGAGGCGGCCAGCGCCAGCATGCAGGCCGAACGCAGGCCCCAGAAGAAGCGCGATATGATGATGAACTTCACGGGGTGGCCCTTGAGCAGCCTTCTTGCCTTCTCGGAGCGCCGTTTGAGCGTTTCGTTGCGGCTGACCATGCCCGGCCCGAAGCGCCGGAAGAGCTGGTAACTGATCTGGTCGCCGGTTGTGGCGCCGGCAAAGGCGGCAACGATGACCCAGACAAGCTTGACGACCCCCTGGCTGGCCGCCAGCGATCCGAGCAGAAGGGCCGTTTCGCCCTCCATCACCGTGCCTGCGTACACGAGCCAGTACGCGTTCTGAACCAGCGCATCCCACATATATGTTTGATTTCCTGTTCGTTCTGTGGTGGGTTATATCGCCATGCGGGATAGATGGCTGATTTTGGAACCTACTTACCGCGTTTTAATTCCACATTGTGGGTTATTCGGTCTACGAAGACCCCGGTTACCAGAAGAAGACGACCAGCGACGGACGTCAGGTTCCCCTTAGGGCAGCCTGACAGGGATCGTTAGGCGATATGGCACAAGTCAGGCGAGAAAATCTATGCTGGAAAACGAACTATTGGACAAGGACAAGGATGCCTCCCGTCGCGAGGAATTGCGCGTTCCCAGCAAGGACGTGCTGCGCGCTTCTGGCCAGGTGCAGTCGCTCAGCCGGGCGCTGAAGCTGCTCAATGCACTTTCCTATCATGCGCCGGGCCTGTCTCTTTCCGAGGTCGCGCAGGAAGTGGGCCTGCCCAACTCCACGGCGCACCGTCTGCTCACGACCCTGCAGAACGAGCGCTATGTGCGCTTTGACAATGAGCGATCTGTCTGGCTCATCGGCGTACAGGCCTTCCGGGTCGGCTCGGCCTTCGTGCGCTCGAGGGATCTGGTGACCATCGCACGGCCCTACATGCGCCGTCTCATGGAGCAGTCTGGCGAGACCGTGAACCTCGGCATCGCCGACCGCGGCGAGATCGTCTACCTGGCGCAGGTCGAGTGCCACAAGATGATGCGCGCCATTGCCGGCCCCGGTGGCCGCGCCCGCATGCATTGCTCCGGCGTTGGCAAGGCCATCCTCTGCAACCTCGGTCAGGATGCCGCCCGCAAGATGCTGCATGGCCGCGAACTGACCCGTGAGACCTCGCACACCCTCACGACGCTGGACACGCTGTTCCAGGATCTCGACGCCTGCGAACAGCGTGGCTTTGCCGTTGACGATGAAGAAAACGCCATCGGGCTGCGGTGCGTTGCGTCTGCGGTGTTCGACGAGCATGGCGAGCCGCTGGGCGCAATATCGGTGTCCGGACCCTCCGCCCGCATTACCGACCAGCGCATCCAGGTGCTCGGCGATCTCGTGAACCGCATTGCCAGCGACATCACGGTCGAACTCGGCGGTGTGCATCGCCGCCGTTGACACGGGGCTCACACCTGTATCAGGCAAAGGCTTGAGACATTGCAAACCGGCAGCCGCAAGGCTGCCGGCACAGATATTTCGGGGAGCGAGTAATGATTGAAAAACAGGACGTTATGGCGGCGCTGTCGAAGGTGCGCGGGCCTGATCTTGAAGGCGATCTGGTGTCCCTCGGTCTGGTGTCGGACCCGGTCATCTCCGGCGACAGCGTGATGTTCGCGATCACCGTAGATGCGTCGCGTGCCTCGGAGCTCGAACCTCTTCGCCAGGCCGCAGAAAAGGCAGTGTCCAAGGTGCCCGGCGTCAACAAGGTGATGGCCGCGCTGACCGCCGAGGTGAAGGCGGGAGCGAAGGCCGCCGGCCGCACACCTCCGCCCGCAGGCGCCAACATGGCGCCGCCCCCGCCCATGGCAGGCCGGGGAGCTCCCGGACCGAAGGCGCAGGCCGCCCAGACCATGGCTGGCGTTCCCGGCGTGAAGCACATCGTTGCAGTGGCCTCCGGCAAGGGTGGTGTCGGCAAGTCCACGACCTCCGTAAACCTTGCGCTTGGCCTTCAGGCCAACGGGCTGAAGGTCGGCATCCTCGACGCCGATATCTATGGCCCGTCCGTGCCGCGCCTGCTCGGCATCACCGGCCGGCCAGAACCGGTTGCGCCGGGGTCGCGCACCCTCAAGCCGCTTCAGGGCTTCGGTCTTGCCGCCATGTCGATGGGCTTCCTCGTCGAGGAAGACACGCCCATGATCTGGCGCGGCCCGATGGTGATGTCGGCGCTGCAGCAAATGTTGCGCGAGGTTGCCTGGGGTGATCTCGACGTGCTCGTCGTCGACATGCCGCCCGGCACCGGCGATGCCCAGCTCACGCTGGCCCAGCAGACTCCGCTGTCCGGCGCCGTGATTGTCTCGACCCCGCAGGACCTCGCCCTGATTGATGCACGCAAGGGCCTCAACATGTTCCGCCGGGTCGATGTGCCGGTGCTCGGAATCATCGAGAACATGAGCTACTTCGTGTGCACCAAGTGCGGGGAAAGACACGAAATTTTCGGCCATGGCGGCGCTGCGGCCGAGGCTGAGAAGCTGGGCCTGCCGTTTCTCGGCGAGGTGCCGCTGGACAAGGACCTCAGGCTGCGCTCTGACGCCGGTCAGCCGATCGTGGTGTCTGCACCGGATTCGCTGCATGCGCGAATCTACCGCGACATCGCCGCAGCCGTCTGGGCCTCTATCGAAGGTGATGCCGCCGGCCAGAAGCGGGCCGCGCCCCGCATAATTGTTGAGTAATATACTCAGAATTACCAGATAGCGGATTCGCCCGGCACTCCGTCCGATTCAGCTTGCCCCGCCGTAAAGGCCTGCGGCATTCTGTACGCGACTGAGAGGAGGAAGTGGCTGTTGCCTGCCAGGCACAATGGCAGCGGCGGCCGTGCGACGATGGGCGAGGCGAAGCGAGTTCTGGACATCAGCGAGGAAGATATTCTGCGGGCGAACGTATACCGTTTGCTCGCTCACGTGCTGCGCGCGGGTCCTACGCGTGCGGACCTCGACACGTTTGCCGGCATGTCCGGTGACGATACGCCGATCGGAAAGGCCGTTTCGGCGCTCGCCCGCGTGGCGGCTGGCACGACGCCGGAGGACGCATCCCGCGAGTTCCATGACCTGTTCATCGGTGTCGGCCGCGGCGAACTCGTCCCCTATGGCTCCTATTATCTCACCGGTTTCCTGAACGAGAAGCCCCTCGCGCGGCTTCGCTCCGACATGGCGCGTCTTGGCATCGCCCGGCGCGACGACGTGAGCGAGCCCGAGGACAACATCGCCGCCCTGTGCGAGATGATGGCCGGTCTGATCGTGGGCGACTTCGGTGATGGCGCCGACCTCGCGGAGCAGAAGCGGTTTTTCAATGCCCATGTCGGGTCGTGGGCCAAGGTATTCTTTACGGATCTGGAAGGCGCCAGGGCGTCGGTGTTCTACGCCTGCATCGGCCAGCTCGGTGCGGCATTCATGGATGTGGAGGAGCAGGCCTTCGAAATGGTCTGACCCTCGACTGCAACGGGTCCGCTTCCGAAGGGATCGGGCCACCAACCGGGGCGTAACCCGCCCCACAATGAAGGAGCGGAAAATGGCAAAGGGAAATGAAAAGGTGGCAACCGGCCGCCGTGATTTCCTCAAGCTTGCCGGTGTGTCCGCGGTAACCGGGACGGCGGCGATTGCAGCCGGTTCGGCTACGGCGGAAGCAGCAGCCCCTGTCGAGGGTGCTGCCGGCTATCGGGAAACCGATCACGTCAAGACCTACTACAAGCTTGCCCGCTTCTGATTGCTGAAGTCATTCGGCATCAGTCGCGGATATCGTTGATGAAACCCGGGTGTCCACGCAAGGGCATCCATTCTGGAGGAAGATTATGCTCAGGAAGAAGACGGGAGAGGTTGCATTCGGCCCTCGACTGTCATCGGTCCTCACCGATCTGACCGGTGGAGCGATAGACAGGCGGACGTTCTTGCGCCGTTCGGGCCTTGCCGTAGGCGGGCTTGCAGCGGCTGCTTCGCTGGCACCAGGCATGGTGAAGAAGGCTGAGGCAGCGAACGTATCGGGTGCAGTCGAGATCAAGAAGTC
>CAZYKZ010000080.1:0-11148 GCA_964648175.1 uncultured Anderseniella sp. | reverse complement strand
AAGGCGCTCGGCTTCGACCGGCCCACCCGCAACTCGCTCGACTCGGTCGCCGACCGGGACTTCGTGCTGGAAATGCTGGCCGCAGCCTCGATCTGCGCCATGCACCTGTCTCGCTTCGCCGAGGAGCTGGTAATCTGGTCGACGCCGCAGTTCGGGTTCATCAAGCTGTCGGACCAGTTCACCACTGGCTCGTCGATCATGCCGCAGAAGAAGAACCCGGACGCGGCAGAGCTTATCCGCGCCAAGCCTGGCCGCATTCTCGGCGCCTTCACCAGCCTGATGATGGTGATGAAGGGCCTGCCGCTGACCTATTCCAAGGACATGCAGGAAGACAAGGAACCCGCCTTCGACGCCATCGACAACATGTCGCTGGCCATTGCCGCCATGACCGGCATGGCCGCCGACATGCAACCGGTCACCGCACGCATGGCCGCCGCAGCAGGCTCCGGCTACTCCACCGCCACCGACCTTGCCGACTGGCTGGTACGGGTGCTGGCCATGCCGTTCCGCGATGCGCACCACGTCACCGGCACGCTGGTGGCAAAGGCGGAAGCCGCTGGAATTGGCCTCGACCAGCTCAGCCTCGAGGACATGCAGTCGGTCGAGCCGCGCATCACCCGCGACATCTATTCGGTGCTGACGCCGGAGGCCTCGGCCGGTTCGCGCAAGAGCTTTGGCGGCACCGCCCCGGTCAACGTCAAACGCGAAGCAAGGCGCTGGCTGAAACTTCTCGGCTGAGGGTTGCATTAACCTTGCCGGTCGCGTGAACTGGCTGGGGCCATTGCCGCCGGTCTTGCGCGGCACTATGTGTCCCTCAAGGGATACGTGCACGGGCTGGAGGCAAGTTTGGCATGCGCTGGTTGATCGTCTACCTGCTGGCAGTGGCAGTCATCTGGCTGTTCGTGAAGAACACCACCTGGCGGCGCGGTTTGCTGGCGGTGGTGACCGCCGCTTTTGCCGTGCTCATGATTGCGCTGGTCCTGACCGAAGGCCCGCCGCAGGAAAGCTCTCCGCCGCGGACCGACGAGAAACTGAGCGAGGTGCGCCAGTCGGAAGCCGTGCTTTACGGTGCGCTGAAACCGTCGGACATCGCCATCAACACCTCAAGCCTCACCAATACCGAGACCGTGCGCTTCGACCACAGTGGACGCGAGATCCGTCAGCCCAATGCCCTGCAATGGCGGCTGGAAACCCGCATCACCAACCGGTCGGCTGACTATGCAGCCCGCGATGTCCGGCTCAACCTGATGCTCTATTCATGCCCGCCCTTCTTCGACACGCCGCAGTCCGATGTCAGTGACCGCGAACTTCGCGGCGCCTGTTCGCGCATCGGCCAGCGTACCGTGGGGCTGGACAACATCTCGCTCAAGCCCGGCGCGTCCCATGATGACAACCGCATCATCACTTTCCCCAACCAGCTCGAGGCCAGCAATCCGCGCTACTGGATCGAGGTGCAGTCGGTCAATGCCGAGCGTGGCAACTGACCCGCGTGCATTGTCTGCTGCATATCGCGCTTTGCCACCGCCACCGGATTGCGCTACAACACCGCCATCTGTTGATTGACTTGGCCGGGCCCTGGAAGAGATGAACCTGCGCAACTTCCTCATAATTTCCGTGCTGGCGGCGACGCTCGCCGGATGCGGCACGCGAGGAGCTCTCGAACCGCCGCCGGGTGCTGCTCAGCCTGATCGGGATGAACCAGCTGCCATTGACCCGTTGATCAAACCGTAGTGACACGGCCCCTGCCTGCCGCCTGTCTCCGGGCTGACCCTTTCTGATCGTTGCCGTTTCATCCGGATTTCCCGACCCATGCACCATTTCAGCTATCGCGACGGCGTACTGCACGCCGAGGATGTGTCTCTCGCCGAACTCGCGCTCGACCTGGGCACGCCGTTCTATTGCTATTCGACCGCGACCCTGACCCGCCATTTCGAGGTGCTGAAGAAGGCCTTCGCCGGCCTCGACATGATGATCTGCTACGCCATGAAGGCAAACTCCAACCAGGCGGTCATCAAGACTTTGGCAGACCTTGGTGCGGGCATGGACGTGGTGTCGGAAGGCGAGTTGCGCCGCGCGCTGGCAGCCGGTGTACCGGCCCGGCGCATCGTGTTTTCCGGCGTCGGCAAGACCGCTGCTGAAATGTCGCTTGCCCTGCGCGAGGGCATTGCCTGCTTCAACGTGGAAAGCGAGCCGGAACTGGAGCTGCTTTCGACCATCGCCCAGCGGCTGGGTGAGACAGCCAATATCTCGATCCGAGTCAACCCGGACGTCGATGCGAAGACCCACGCCAAGATCACCACCGGCAAGTCGGACAACAAGTTCGGCATTTCCATGGTTCGCGCGCGCGAGGTTTATGCCCGCGCCGCGAAGCTGCCTGGCATCCGCATCACCGGCGTGGACATGCACATCGGCTCGCAGATCACGACGCTCGAGCCTTATCAGCAGGCCTATACCATCCTCGCCGGGCTGGTGGAGGAGCTGCGCGCGGATGGCCACCCGATCACCCACGTGGACATCGGCGGCGGGCTCGGCGTTCCCTATCGAGGCACCAACGACGTGCCGCCCCATCCGGACGAATATGCCGCCCTCGTGCGCGAAACGCTTGGGTCCCTGAAGTGCAAGTTCGTCATGGAGCCGGGCCGCATGATCGCCGGCAATGCAGGCATCCTGGTGTCGCGGGTCATCCACGTGAAGGACACCGGCGAGAAGCGCTTCATCATCGTGGACGCGGCCATGAACGACCTGATCCGGCCGACGCTCTATGACGCCTACCACGAGATCATCCCGGTCAGCGAGGCGCGCAACTCAACGGTGAACAGCGTGGCCGACATCGTCGGGCCGGTGTGCGAGTCGGGCGACTATCTCGCCCAGAACCGCCCGCTGCCGCAGCTGGAACCCGGAGACCTGATCTCCGTCATGACTGCCGGCGCCTATGGCGCGGTGCAGGCATGCACCTACAATTCGCGGCCGCTGGTGCCCGAGGTGCTGGTGAATGGCCCGCACTACGCCATCATCCGGCCGCGCCAGACCTATGAAGACCTCATCGGTCTCGACCGTCTCGCTTCCTGGCAGCACTGACGGCCCGGCAAACGGAACCCGCCCTGCAGCCGGAACCCGGGCGATCACATTTTCGTTTACCGCCCGATGCGGCGCCTGAATGCTGTCCCTTGTTTTTGCCGCAGTATGTTAGGATCATCGCCGGATGAGCGCGAACCCGGAACATATCCTTGCCCGCAAGGTCTGGCTTGCCCGCCTCGCAATCGCATGGGAGCGGCTGCTGGAGGCCTTGTTTCCGGCCATGATGGTCGCAGGCCTTGTCCTGCTGACCATCCTTTCCGGCCTCGTCGCCCCGCTTCCCGCATGGGCCAAGCTATCCGCAGCCGCCATTGCTGGGATCGCCTTGCTGTGGAGCCTGCGGCCGCTGGCGCGCCTTTCATGGCCGGGGGAAGACGATGCGATCGCCCGTATCGAACGGCGCTCCGGCGTCAAGCACCGGCCCGCCACCAGCTTTACCGACACATTGGCCGGCGAGGCGTCAGCCACGCCTGAACAGAAGGCCCTCTGGCAGGCCCATCGCGAGCGCATGGCGCGCGAGATGGAAAAACTGAAGGCGGGCAGTCCCCGCTCGCCTTTGCCGCGGCTCGACCAGAACGCCCTGCGCAACGCGCTTGCCGTGGCCCTTGTCGCGGCTGGCGTGCTCACCGCGGGCAGCTGGCGCGACCGGGTCGTGGAGGCCGTTTCGCTGAGCGCCCCCGCCGCCGATGCATCTCTGACGCTTGATGCCTGGCTCAACCCGCCAGCCTACACGGCGCGCCCGCCGGTGTTGCTGACACGTCCCGTCGCTGCCGCGGACGCGTCCGGCAACCCAACTGGAACGCCGCGGGTGTCAGTGCCGCAAGGCTCCGAGCTGGTCGCCCGCCTTGCCGGATCCGGCGACATGGTCGTGACCCTGCTCGATCCCAATGCCAGCGATGAAGAGGGCAAGCCGAAAGTACTTGCCACCATCACACCCGAACCCGCGGCCGAGGGCACGCCCGCTGCCACCAGCCAGGAACTGCGCGCCACCATCGACCGCGCCGCAATCGTTTCGATCACGGCGAACGGCCGGGACATGGGCGCATGGCCGGTCGACGTCATTCCCGACAATCCGCCGGTTGCGAGTGTTCCATCCGCCATCGAGGTCACCCCGTCGGGCGGGTTCGCATTGCCATGGAAGGTCTCGGACGACTACGGCGTCACCTCGCTGGCAGCGCGTCTGGCGCTCGCGGAAAGCCAGTTCGACGAGCACAGCCTGCCCCCGAAAGACAACGAGTTTCTGAAAGACGCACCCGATTTTGCGGTATCGCTGCAGAAGATCAATCCGCGCCAGGCCGAGGGCAAGAGCTTCCAGGACCTCACCGAGCACCCCTGGGCTGGGCTTGAGGTCGAACTGGTGCTGGACGCCACCGATCAGGCTGGGCAAACCGGCTCCAGCGAAGTCCTGAAGTTCAAGCTGCCAGAGCGCCCGTTCACCAAGCCGCTGGCCCAGGCCCTGGTAGAGCAGCGCCGCAACCTGTTCCTTCACCCGCAGGACGAGCGTGACGTGGTGCGCGCCCTGCTGGCGCTGATGGTGTGGCCAGAGGGCCTGATCGAAAGCTCCGGCGTCTATCTCGGAATTCGCACTGCGGCAGCGAGCCTTTACCGCGCACGCACACACGAAGACGTGCGTGAAGTGACGGACATGCTTTGGGAAATTGCGCTGTCAATCGAGAGCGGCAACCTGCCCGACGCGCTGAAGAAGCTGCAGGCAATCAAGAAGGAACTGGAGAAGGCGCTGGCCGAAGGCGCTTCGGAAGAACGCATTGCCGAGCTGATGCAGCAGATGCGCGAGGCCATGAACGAGTATCTTCAGGCCATGCAGCAGCAGATGCTGGAAGAAATGCGCAAGAATCCGGAAGCATTCAACCAGCAGCAGCAGCAACTGAACC
Source organism: uncultured Anderseniella sp. (assembly GCA_964648175.1). Lineage (GTDB taxonomy): Bacteria > Pseudomonadota > Alphaproteobacteria > Rhizobiales > Aestuariivirgaceae > Anderseniella. Next base: position 6,181 of record CAZYKZ010000080.1, on the reverse strand, counting down.
AGCAGGCCGAACAGTCCATTCGCTCGCGCGATCTGCAGCAGATGATGGACATGATCGAGAAGCTCGCCAAGTCTGGCGCCCGCGACGCCGCCCAGCAGATGCTGTCCGAACTGGAGAACATGCTTCAGAACCTGCGCCCCGGCATGCCGCGCCAGTCGAACCAGCAGCGCAATTCGCCGATGGGGCGGATGCTTGACCAGCTGTCGGAGATGATGCGCCGCCAGCAGCAGCTGATGGACCAGACGTTCCGCATGCCGCAGGATGGCCAGCCTCAGCAGGGCGACCAGAATCAGGGCCAGATGCAGCCCGGCCAGGAAGGACAGGAGCCCGGCGGACGCGGCCAGACCGAACAGCAGACCCCGGGTAATGGCCAGCTGTCTCAACAGCAGCAGGACCTGGCCCAGATGCTCGAACGGCTCATGGAACAGATGCGCCAGCAGGGCATGCAGCCCGGCGACGGTCTGGGCAGGGCCCAGCAGGAAATGGGCGAAGCCGCCGGTGAACTGGGCGAGGGCCAGCGCAACGAGGCGCTTGGCAGCCAGGGCGAGGCCATGCGTGGCCTGCGTGAAGGCGCGCGCAACATGGCCCAGCAGATGATGCAGCAGGGCACCGGCAACGAGGGCAATATCGGCCGCCATGGCGAAGGCCGCGATGCCGACCAGCGCGACCCGCTCGGACGGCCCATGCCGTCGCAAGGCGAGGAGTATGGCCAGCGTGACAACATGCTGCCGAACGAGGCCGCCGTGGAGCGCGCCCGTCGCATTCTCGACGCGCTGCGCTCGCGCGCCAACCAGCCTGACCGCCCGCGCCTCGAACTCGATTATATCGACCGGCTGCTCAAGGGTCTGTACTGACCAGCCCGCTCCGGCCGGGGCCTTGCTTCAGGATGTGATGAAATGCACATCCCTCCGTCCCGGTCGCCCCTAATGTCACTGACAACAAGAGCGCGGGACCTGCCCCTCCCTCCCCTGCAAACCGGGTTCCACGCTGCCTTGATCTGACCGGTTCTCCCTGGCCGGAAAGATGTCGACAGCGGCAGGCCGCCCCTCTCCTGCCCCATGTCACCAGAGAAAAGGGCAGCTTCCCCTGAAGCTGCCCTTTTCCACTTTTCAGGATTTCACCACGTGACCCACGAAGGGCAGCTCGCGGAAGGCATGCGCCATGTCCATGCCGTAGCCCACGACGAAGCGGTCCGGGCAGTCGAAGCCCTTGAAGTCGGCATCGAGCTCCGCCGCCCTGTGGCCGGGTTTGTCCAGCAACACCGCCGTCATCACCTGCCGTGCGCCGCGCGCGGCCAGCAGGTCCTTGGCATAGGCCAGTGTGCGGCCTGACTCCAGAATATCGTCGATCAGCAGGACATCACGCCCGCGCACGTCCGTCTCGATGTCGCGAAGCACTTCAACCCGCCCGGAGGACGACGTCCGCGCCCGGTAGCTGGCCAGCATCATGAAATCGACTTCCGGTGAAAGGCCGGCGCCATGCATGGCCCGCAGGAGGTCGGCAGCGAAGATGAAGCTTCCCTTCAGCACCGGCACGACCAGCAGCTTCTGCGGCTGGCGCGCGGCCACGCCGGCGGCAATGTCATTCACCCGCGCGGCAATTTCCGCCTCGCTGAACAGGACTTCGATCCGGTGGCCGTCAATCTCTATGGAGCTCATGATGGCTGGAAGTTCAGCCCAATTCGCCCGGTTTGGCAAAGCGGATTTCAACGCTTTCCACGCCTTCCGGCGGGGCTGCAAGGCGGGTCACGAAGGACGACACCACGCCGGCGCCGATAGGCCCCTTGCCTGCGCTGTTGAGAGTCCAGGCGTGAAGTTCGTTGCCGCTTGAATCCTTCAGGATGAAGCGCAGCGGCGGCACCCGGCGATCTTCATCGGTAATGTTGGCAATCTGACCGCGAAGCGCCAGCACGGGCTGGCCGCCGACGATCATGTATTGCTGTTCGACCCCGGAAATCGCCAGGCCGTAGATGTTCACGTTCTTGCCGGCCAGCGAGTAGATCTTTGCTGTTGCCGGCGCCGCCTGCACGATCCGCTCGGGAAACGTCACCATGCTGCCCAGCACCAGGCAGATGCCGGCGGCAAGTCCGGCCCAGCCGCGCAGCTGCGCCATGCGCCGCTCCCGCTTCGCCTTTGCCTTCTGCTCCGCCATGCGGGCGGCGCGGGCAATCTTGCGCGCCTCGGCCATCACACGCGCATCACCGTCATCCTCGCCCGGTCCTGCCACACGCTCGTCCGTATTCACCACTACAAGGTCGCTGACGTCAGTCGCATGAGCTTCGATCCAGCCGTGACCGCAGGCGCCGCACCGCATGATGGTTGCGTCGCTGCCCGCTGACTTCGGCAGGTCGTACTCGGTTGCACATGAGGGGCAGGAGACTATCATTCACATCACTCTGGAACGCTGATTCGGGCCGGTCTTGATCCGGCAGCGGCCTGGTCTGCGGCAAGCAAACTTGTTGGCCGGGAGCCGGGATCAACCGATTGCAAGAGTAAAGCCGGATTACGGTTAATTCGGCGTAAATGGCAAACTTCGCGCTCAATCCGCTGACAGGAAAACCAGTTGTCCATCGTGCGTTTTGAAAATGTGGGCCTGCGTTACGGTACTGGCCCGGAGGTCCTGAAGGATCTGAACCTGACCCTGGAAACAGGCTCGTTCAGCTTCCTCACCGGCGCGTCGGGCGCCGGCAAGACCTCGCTGATGCGCATGCTTTTCCTGGCGCTCAAGCCGACCCGCGGCATGATCACCCTGTTCGGCGAGAACGTGAGTGCACTACCGCGCTCGCGCCTGCCGGACCTGCGCCGCCGCATCGGCGTGGTTTTTCAGGAGTTCCGCCTGCTCGATCATCTGACCACGTTCGAGAACGTCGCCCTGCCCTTGCGCATCCGGGGAGCAAAGCTGAACGAGTACCGCGACAACGTGATGGAGTTGCTCGACTGGGTGGGTCTGGATCACCATGCCAACGCCTATCCACCAGTACTGTCCGGCGGCGAAAAGCAGCGCGCCGCCATCGCCCGCGCCGTTGTCTCCAGCCCGGAGCTGCTGCTGGCGGACGAGCCGACCGGCAACGTTGACCCGGCGCTGGCGCTCAGGCTGATGAAGCTGTTCCGCCAGCTCAACCAGTTCGGCACGACCGTGCTGATTGCCACCCACGACACCCATCTGCTGGAAACATTCGACGTGCCTGTGCTGCAGCTGGCCGACGGGCGCACGGAGTGGCTGCCATGAGGCCACGTGCAGAAGCAGGCGCAAGGCCGCTCGCCTCAGCCAGCCCCACGCTGGTGACCGGCAAGGCCAAGGTCATTCCCGAGGCAACCGCGCCGCACATGACGCTGATGACCGCCATGGCGGCCATGTGCTACCTCGCCGTGCTTGCCATCGGCGCCCTGCTGATGACCTCTGCAGCCGTCAACAACTGGACCTCGCAGGTTGCCAGCGAGGTTACCGTGCAGATTTCGGCCGCCGACGGAGTGGATGTGGACGGCGATACGGCGCGGGCCGCCCGGATCCTGCGCGACACGCCCGGCATCAGCGGGGCGACCGTGGTGCCCGCCGCAGAGGCACGCCGCCTGCTGGAGCCGTGGCTCGGCAAGTCAGCCATCCTTGACGACCTGCCGATTCCGCAACTCATCAACGTGAGCATCGACAAGGCAATCCCGCCCGACCTCGAAGGCTTGCGCGCGCGCCTTGCGGCAGAGGTTCCTTCCGCCACGCTGGACACCCACCGCCGCTGGCAGGCTGAACTGATCTCCATGGCCGGCACCCTCACCTGGCTGGCAATTGCCGTGTTGAGCCTGATCGCGGGCGCTGCTGCAGTGCTGGTGGTCTATGCCACCCGCGCCGCCATGGAGGCCAACCGCGAGGTTCTCGAAGTCTTGTACCTGGCAGGCGCCCGCGACAGCTTCATTTCGCGCGAGGTCTTGTGGCGGTTCTGCCTGACCGGTCTCAAGGCCGGGCTGATCGGCGCGTTGCTGGGCTTCATTACCTTCGTCATCCTTGGTTTCGGCAGCGGCCGCCTTGCAGGGCCGGTGAAGGATTTTCTGTATGATCCGCTCGGCGCCAGCAGCACCAGCTACCTGGCCATCCTGGCGGTCCCCGTGGTCGCGACGGTGATCTCGCTGATCACTGCGCGCATATCCATCTCGCGCGTCTTGAAGGCGATGTTCTGAACAGGCATAAGGCTCTGGATGGTCGGTTGGACCGGGGCAAGCCCGGGCAGCATCATTGCGGGGGGAGGGAGCTGCAGCGGGCAGGCTGCGGATGCATTTTTGCATGACGGATGACGAGGAAATTGCCGGTATTGCGGGGCCCGCATCGGGCCGGCCGCATGGTGCCCGCCGTATCCTGGTCCGCAGCGCCGTCATCGCCGTGTGCGCCATTGCCGTGATCCTGGGCGGCTTCTTCGCCTTCTGGCGCCAGTCCGTCAGTGTAGCCGGACCGGACAAGGCCTCAGCCGAAGGCATAGTGGTACTGACCGGCGGTCCGGAGCGCATTTCGGCCGCTATCCGGCTGCTGGAGAACAAGGCTGCGCAGCGGCTCCTCATATCGGGTGTCCACCCCCAGACCACTGCCCGCCAGCTGCGGCAGATCACGGGCACGGAGCGTGACCTGTTCCGTTGCTGCATCGACCTCGACAAGCGTGCCGCAGACACGCGCGGCAACGCCCTGGAGGCGCGCGACTGGGCCCGCGACAAGGGGTTCACCCGGCTGCTGATTGTTACCAGCGACTATCACATCCTGCGGGCCATGAAGGAGTTCTCCCGGGTCATGCCTGAGGCCGAACTCATGGCCTGCCCGGTTTCCGGCAGGGATGGTCACGACCCGCTGCACAATGCCGCTTCCCTAAGGCTGTGGTTTTCGGAGTACCTGAAATACCTGCTTGCGCTGGTGCGCATCCAGATCGGAAACTGATCCTTCCCTGCCGGCAGGCCTGACCGGAGTGCCTCCTGACCCATGCTCGCGTTTCGCTCATTGCTGTTCAACCTGGTGTTCTACGTGAACCTCGCCGTGTTCCTGGTGCTCGGGTTCTGGTTCATGTTCACGCCGCGCAGCTGGTCCATGTGGGCCCTGAAGCAGTGGGCCGCCGTCAGCCTGTGGTGGCTCAAGGTGATCGCGGGCACCCACATGGAGGTGCGCGGGCGCGAGCACATTCCGCAAGGCGCAGCACTGCTGGCGGGCAAGCACCAGTCGTTCTGGGACATCTTCGCGCTGCTGCCGCTGCTCGATGACCCGGCGCTGGTGCTCAAGAAGGAGCTGACCTACATCCCGCTGTTCGGATGGTTCTGCCTGAAATTCCGCATGATCGCTGTCGACCGGTCGGCGGGCACAGCCGCGCTGAAGAAGATGACCGCCGACGCGAAACAGGCTGCCTCGGAAGGCCGCCAGGTCATGATCTTTCCCGAAGGCACCCGGTCTGCACCCGGCGCTGCACCGGACTACAAGCCCGGCGCAGCTGCGCTCTACATGCAGATGGGCGTGCCCTGCACCCCGTTTGCGCTGAACTCCGGCCTGTTCTGGCCGCGGCGCAAGTTCATCCGCCGGCCCGGCACCATCATTGTCGAGTTTCTGCCCGCCATCGAGCCCGGCATCGACCGCCGCGTGTTCATGGCCCGGCTGCAGGACGAAATCGAAACCGCAACGGATCGCCTGTTGCGCGAGGCAGGTCACGACTCCAAATAGATGGCATCTGTTCTCTTTTTGTTTTATGATGAGAGATGGAGAGCCGGATCATGACTGACAGCGCATTAGACCCCATCGCCCACGAGATCTGGGACATGAAGTACCGCTTCAAGTCCGCAGACGGCTCGCCCATCGACCAGACGGTGGACGATACGTGGACGCGCGTCGCCAAGGCGCTGGCCCAGCCCGAGGCCAGTCACAAGCGCGGCCGCTGGGAGCGCGCCTTTCATGAAGTCATGTCAGGCTACAAGTTCCTGCCCGCCGGCCGCATCATCGCGGGTGCCGGAACGGGTCGCAAGGTGACCCTGTTCAACTGCTTCGTCATGGGCACGATTGAAGATGACATGAGCGCCATCTTCGACGGCCTGCGCGAGGCCGCGCTCACCATGCAGCAAGGCGGCGGCATCGGCCACGACTTCTCCACGCTCAGGCCACGCGGTGCGCCGGTGAAGGGCGTCGGGGCAGACGCGTCAGGTCCGTTGAGCTTCATGGACGTGTGGGA
>CAZYKZ010000079.1:0-11156 GCA_964648175.1 uncultured Anderseniella sp. | reverse complement strand
ACGGCGGCCTCACCGTCAACCCGCAAGGCCGCGTGGCCGGCACCGGCCGCCTCGGACTGTCGGCTGAAGATGCAAGCCCCCTGCTGGCGGCGCTGGGCATCAACATGCCGGCCTGGCCCGATGGAGTTGCGCGCGGCCTGAGCCTCGAGACAGATACGGTCGTGAGCGAGGGCGTGATCATGCTGCAACCGCTCAAGGCCAGCCTGCCCGCCAATACGGCCTCAGGCACGGTCAAGCTTTCAGGCACGGTCCGCGAACCTCAAATCACTGCTGACCTTGAGCTGGAGCATCTCGATGCGGGCTGGCTCGCCGGTGTCCTCACCTCCTCGCCAGCCGACCCCGGCCAATCTGCAGAAACCTTTGACCTCACCCGCGCGGGCTGGCTCGGGCAATCGCTGCGCATTGGCGCGGACCGCCTGGCCATCATGCCTGGCCTCGCGCTGGCGAACGGCACCCTCGCCGTCGAGCGAAACGGCGATGGCGAGTTCGACATCAGGCTCGAAGGCCAGACATCCGCCGGCAAGCCATTCAACCTCACAACCGCGGCAACCATCGATGCGCCACTGGTGCGCGTCGAGGGAAAGCTTGCTGCGGGTCTGAACGCCGGTGATCTGCTGCAGACCACCAACGGCCAACCGGCCATCTCCGGCGCGGTAAACCTCGGCATTGCCTTTTCAGGCGAAGGCCGCAGCCCGGCCGGCCTGTTCAGCCAGCTCTCCGGCGGCGGCAGCCTTGATGCGGCCACCGTGTCGATCGCCGGGTTGAACCTCGGCGCGCTCACGCCACGGCTGGAAGGCCTGGACACCGTCGAGAACCTTGACCAACTGATCACCTCCACCCTCGCGTCCGGCCCTTTCCATGCCCGGATGGACGAGATGCCACTGACCCTTTCAACCGGCATCCTGCGCTCGCCCGCCATTGCAATCTCGGCCAATGGCGGCGAAGGCAACATGCGCATGACAGCCGATCTCGCCGGCCCCCGAACCCGCATCGACGTATCGCTGAAGCCTTCCGGCGGCGGCGTGCCCGAAGGCATGCCGGGACTGTCCATGCGCCTGACCGGCCATCCCCAGGCGATGCAGCGCAGCTATGACGCCGGCACCTTGAAGACATGGGTCGTCACCAACGTGCTTCAACAGGGCATGGACCGGCTGGAAGAATTGCAGCGCGAGGAGCAGCGCCTCATCGAGGAAGAGCGCAAGTTCCGCGAAGAACAGGAACGCAAGGAAGCCGAGCGGCGTCAGCGCATCATCGAGGAGCGCCAGGCCGCCGAGAGCGCGCGCCGGCGCGCAGCCGAAGAACTTGAAAGGCTCAAGTCGGCAGCCGACGTGCGCCGCCGCGAACAGGAAGCCGAACAGAAGAGGCTGGAGGAGCTGATCCAGCAGAACCTGCCCATGGACATTCCGCAGGATGCCCTTGTGACGCCGCAGACCGGCTCAGCGGGTCAGCCGCCTGCCGCTGCGAACTGACCTCAGCACACGACATGAACGGTCCCGGCGCCGGCAAGGATGGACACCGGCACATGACCGGCAAAGTCGCCGTCCGCCTGAACCGGCGCACCGGCCGGACTGCTGATGTTGACGGCCCTGACACCACTGAAATACCGCACATCCGGGTGCTGGTGCAGCCGGCCAAGGCCCAGCGCCGCCTGGTAGGATAAAGCCGCAAGCCGCCCTCGCCGCATCAGCGCCAGCACGCACAGCGTGCCGTTGCCAAGGTCATTGTCGGGCGCGGCGACGAACGGCCCGCCATAGTGGCGTCCGTTCATGACGATCACGCCAGCAGCACTCAGCTCCTGACCATCCACGTCCATTTCGAGCGGCTCAAACCGGTACTGTGCCAGTGTGCGGGCGGCGGATGCCACGAAGGCAAGCTTGCCGGCCTTGCGCTTCAACCGGCTGTCCACGTTTGCCACCACTTGCGCATCGAAGCCCGCCCCGGCGGTGAAGACGAACCGGCGGCCATTCAGCGACGCCGTCTCGACAGGCCGCGTGCGGCCGGCAAGGATCACCTCGGCCAGATCACCCGGATCTGACGGAAGCCCGAGTTCCAGCGCCACCACATTGGCAGTGCCCGCCGGAATGATGGCAATCTTCTGCTGATCGCCCGGTTCCAGCCCGTTGACGCCCTCCATCAGCGTGCCGTCGCCACCGGCGAGGGCTATCACGTCATGGCTGCCGTTGCGCTCCGCCCGCAGGATCTCCTCGGCGTGACCGGGATGAGTCGTGGCGCGGGAGACGACCCGGCCGCCGCGCATGCCAATTGCCCTGGCAACGGCACTCACCTTGTCAGCCGTCCTCTGACCCGCTGCCGGGTTGTGTATTATCAGGATGTTCTTGCCCATCAGCGCGGGAAGATAACGCCAATTCCTTACCCATAGCTTCCCGCACCCCTTTCATGAGGCAGTCACGCGCAGTTGAAATGCCGATATTCACGTCCAATACTTGCGGCCCGCGCTGTCTCATGGGTAACTGTGGGTTGCAGGGGATGATTTTGGTTCAGTGAAAATGATGGCAAGCGGCAAACCGGTTACCACGCAGGAAGTTGAAGAGGCTCTCGAACAGGTGGTGAGCCATCGCTCGTTCGCCAGTGCCGCGCGCCTGCGCCAGCTGCTGGAGTATGTGGTGCTGCGTGAGCTGGAGGGCCGTGGCGACGAGCTCAAGGAATACAGCATCGGCATCGACGTGCTCGACAAGCCTGCGGAGTTCGATCCCCAGACCGATTCCGCGGTTCGCGTAATGCTGGGCAGGGTCCGCAATGCGCTGGAACTCTATTACGCCACCGACGGGGCGAATGACCCTGTCCATATCGTCATTCCGCGCGGCGGCTATCAGCCCCTGTTCGAGCGGGCCTCATCCCTGCCTTCTTCGCCGGTACAAGAACAGCAGGAGCCAGCCGGGACAGATGTCACGCCGGGCAAGCCAACCCGCCGCTCGCTGTGGGCGGCTCTGGGCATCGTCGGGCTGGGTCTGCTGGCAAGCTGGACCTGGTACAGCCGGACCGCCCCCGAACCCGTGGTGGCCACTGCACCACAGCCGGAAACCCGTATCCGCCTGCTGGTGCAACACTTTCAGCCGCAGCCGGCCAATGGCGCTGAGCCCCTGACCGTCCGCCTTGCAGCCGGCCTGTCGGGCGAGCTGGTCTCCGACATGCTGGTCTATCCCTGGATGAACGTGGTCCAGTGGCCCGACTCGGGCGAGCCGCTTTCGGACATTGCCTCGATGAAGGACCAGTCCAACCGGTTCGACTATGCACTGTCCGGCACCGTTGCCGCCAGCGACGGCAACGCCACCGTTACAGTCCGCCTGCAGGACATTCCCTCGCTGAAGGTCAAGTGGTCGCGTACCTGGCAGCAACCGATCGACGGCAGCAGCACCACGGTGGAAGATTTCCAGCGCCGCATGGTGACGGAAATAGCGGGGCAGCTCGCCTCCGAGAAGGGTCTGCTCCCCGAGCTCGCCATCGCCCGCAAGGGTCCCGAACGGCAGGTGGACTTCTCCGGCTTCCAGTGCTTCCTCGGCATGTACCAGTACTGGGACGTACCGACCGGCCCCGCACACGAGCAGTTGCGCACCTGCCTCGAGGCGGCGGTTGCCCGCAATCCCTCCTATGCCGACGCCTGGGCCGCGCTCACCTACATCTATATCGACGAGCAGCGCTATCGCCGCAATCCGCGTGACGGCGCCGATTCATGGACAGACGCTACAAGTGCGCTGCAAAAGGCCATGCAGCTCGAGCCCAGCAACCCGGTGGTGCTTGGCGCGGCCATGACGCTGGCCATCGAACAGCCCGATCGCGATATCGACGCCTTCCACAAGTACGGCAACCGGGCCCTCGAACTGCGCCCGAACGACAGCTTCATGCTCGCCAACTACGGCATGAAGCGCGCGATCTACCTTGGCGAGTGGACCGAAGGCCTCGAGCTCAACCGCAAGGCCGTCGCCCTGACGGTCAAGCCACCGGCCTGGTACCACCTGCTGCCGGCATTTGACGCGGTACGCAGGCCGGATGACACCGGCATGATCGAACTGACGGAACGGCTGCCTTTGTCCCACTCGGTGGCGGCAAACATCATGCGCGCGATCGCTGCCCACCGTGCCGGGCGCAAGGATCTGCTGGTTCGTTACGTCAACCTGTTGCATGAAGATGGCATCACGGACCCAGCTTCCGCGGCGGATTACATCCGTGACCGCCGCTTCCAGCCAGAACTTGGCGAGCTTCTGGAACAGCAGTTTCAGGCCGCTTTTGAAGCTGCAAGTACCAGTTAACCCTAAGCTTTTCCACGTTACGTCACCTTTTCGTGTAACCGTTACAAACTTACGATCAGGCATCATTTCACCCATCTGGGGAGGCAGTTCAACCTTCCGGGGAAATGATGACATGACGAAAGCGAAGGAACTTCTCGACCTCATCAATGAGGTCGTCACTGACGGACAACGCGTGGACAACAAGAGTGAGACACGCGTCTTGTCCACCAACGCCGTCACCAAGCAGCTCGGCCTCACCGCACGCACCGTGAGATTCTACTCAGAAGTCGGCATAGCAACGCCGATGCGCCGTGGCTCAACGCGCCTGTTCACGCCCGAGCAGGTTCGCCGCCTGCACCTCGCCCGCGACCTGCGCGGCATTGGCATGGACGTGAAGTCGGTCGCCGATCTTCTCGACGAACTGTACAAGCCGCAGCCCAAACAGGAGAAGATGCAGGCGCTGACCCAGCTTTTCTCCGGCCACCTGAAAGAGCTTCTGCGCCGCGAAGAGGAAGTCCGCCAGCAGTATTTCGTGACCAACCGCCTGGTGGAAGAGCTGTTTGCCACCTGCAAGCCAGCCTGACGGCAGAGCATACAGAACTGATCTGCCGGGCCTCCTGACATCCCCCCCGATTCGCCGGAGGCGGGGCAGAACAGCGGGCTGCCATGGTTCCCCCGCCATGGCAGCCCATTTTGTTTGCAGTCCGGCTTCAAGGGGGTTGCGCCTTCCGGCAAACGCAGATACTTTACATCGTAAAGTTATTTGCGAGACAATGATGCGAGACATCGACAAGGCGCTTGCCGACATTTCCAGCATCAAGAGCCAGCTTGCCGCCGGAACCATGTTCCGCGGCTTCGGCCCTGCCGTCATGGCCCTGACCGGCCTTATCGCCCTCTCGGTCGCAGCGGTTCAGGCATGGGTCTCGCCGCCTGCCACGCCTCAGGCCTATGTTGCCGCATGGGTTATAGCGGCTGGAGCCGCCATCATGCTTTCTGGTGTGGAAGTCATTGCCCGCACCCGGCGCCAGCATGGCGGGCTGGCGGATGCCATCCTCATTAATGCGCTGGAGCAGTTCCTGCCGGCGGCCTTCGCCGGCATCGCGCTGACCGCCGTAATCTGGACGTTCGCGCCCGCCGTCCTGTGGACACTGCCGGGCCTGTGGCAGGTGCTGGTGTCGCTGGGTCTGTTTGCCGCCGGCCGCACCCTGCCCCGCGAAGTCCGGTGGGTCGCCGGTTGGTACATGGTGACTGGCTGCGCCGCCCTTGCACTGACCGCCTCATCGCCCGCCCTGAACCCCTGGGTCATGGGCCTGCCCTTCGGCATCGGCCAGCTGGCCCTCGCCGCAGTGTTGAAGTTCGCGTATGGAGAATATCCCGCCAATGACCGCTGAAGCTCCATTCGCCTTTGACGGCCTCGACCGCGTCATCCACGAGAAGGCGCGGCTGTCCATTCTCACCTCACTGATTTCTCATCCGGCCGGGCTTTCCTTCAACGAGCTGAAGTCCCTGTGCGCACTGACCGACGGCAACCTGTCGCGGCACGTGGCGGTGTTGCAAGAGGCAGGCCTTGTGGCCGTGACCAAGGGTTTCGAGGGCAACCGCCCCCACACCACCTGCGCCCTCACACCCGCCGGCAGACAGAGGTTCATGGACTATCTGAACGAATTGGAGCGCGTCCTGAAGAACGCTGCGGGGGCAACCTCCGCAAGCCCTTCAACGGTACCCGGCAGCCTCAAACCGGCCTGACTCAACCTATCAGAAACCAAGCCTAACTCATTGACGCAAAACCTTATCCGAAAGCTTTACAATGCAAAGTAATCTTGTCTGCAAAGTCACGAACCTGCCCGCCCCAGGCCTTCACGTCGGCATTATCATGGACGGCAATGGCCGCTGGGGAACCCTGCGAGGCCTTACCCGCACGCAAGGCCACGAGGCAGGCGTCGAGGCGGTGCGCCGGACGGTTGCCGCGGCCCCCTTCCTCGGCATTGACACCCTCACGCTGTTCGCCTTCTCGTCGGACAACTGGAAACGGCCGAAGCCGGAGGTTGATGGCATGATGCGCCTCATCGAGCATTATGTTGCGCGCGAGACTGAGCCCTTCGTCGCTGCCGGCATCCGGCTCAACGTCATTGGACGGCGCGACCGCCTGCCGTCCCGCGTCGTCGCAACCATCGAGAAGGTCGAACGCGAGACGGCCCCGGGCACCCGCCTGAACGTGCGCATCGCCATCGACTATTCCGGCCGTCACGCCATTCTCGAAGCAGCCCTGCGCGCGGTCCGCTCTGGCCCAGTTGACGAGGTCTCTTTCAGCCAGCAACTCGCCACCGGCTCCGGCTATCGCGACGTGGACCTCGTCATCCGCACCTCCGGTGAGCAGCGCCTGTCCGGCTTCCTGCCGTGGGAAGCGACCTATGCCGAGTTGCACTTCTGCAAGAAACTGTGGCCGGACTTCACCGGCGAGGACCTGGCGCTCGCTGTCTCGGACTTCAGGTCCCGCGACCGGAGATTTGGCGGGTTGAACATCGCTGCGCAAAGCCTGCAAGGCAACAGCCATGCAACACAAACAGATGCACTTGCAGGAAAAATCATTTCTCCCGGTTTGCAATCGCGCGCCAATTGCTTTTGACTGGCAGATGCAAGCTGATCATTCCAGCGGCAGCCCGCCTGCCGCCATCAAACAGCAGGGAGTTTCAAATGATTGCCAAGACACTGAAAGCAGGCCTCGCCGCCGCGGCCATGTTGGCCGTGGCCTCATCCGCCGTGATGGCAGACACGCTCGCCGATATCATCTCGCGCGGCAAGATGGTCGTCGGATCCAAGGCTGACTACGCACCGTGGGGCATGCGCGATGCGCAGGGCAACATCGTCGGCATGGAAGTCGACATGGCAATGGATCTCGCCAAGCGCATTGGCGAAAAGGCCGGCAAGACCATCGAGGTCGAGATCGTGCCCGTGGTCGCCTCAAACCGCATGCAGTTCCTCGAGCAGGGCAAGATCGACATCATGATCGCCACCATGTCCGACAAGCTGGAGCGGCGCGAAGTGGTTGGCATCGTCCAGCCCAACTACTACTCGTCAGGCGTGGCCGTGTTTGCCCACAAGGATTCCGGCATCAAGGACTGGCCGGACATCGAAGGCAAGAACATCTGCGGCACCCAGGGCGCCTGGTACAACAAGGAATGGGGCGAGAAGAACAAGGCCAACATGATCGTGTTCAAGGGCGTGCCGGAGATCGAGGCTGCCCTGCTGGACGGCCGCTGCGTCGGCTGGCTGTATGACGATTCCGCCTTCATTCCGCGCAAGGTGAACGAGCCTGAGAAGTGGAAGGACTACTCCATTTCCACGCCCGTCGTGGCTGACGCCCCGTGGGGTGCTGCCGTGCGCAAGGAAGAAGTCAACGAGCCGATCGGCAAGGCGCTGTCCGAAGCCATCATCGACTGGCACAAGTCCGGCATGATCGTCGAGTGGGAAAAGAAGTGGGGCATTCCGCCGACCAAGTGGGTCGCCATGATGCAGGAAAAGTGCAACGCCGGCGACAAAATCTGCGACGACGTTCTTGACGAAGGTGAAGTGAAGTAACCTGACAACCTGCAACGAAGGCCCGGCGCTCTGCCGGGCCTTTGACAGCCCTGGCGGCACAACCATCCGGAACTGGAGGGGCTTTTGGAAACGGTTGCCGAGTGGTTCCTGTGGCTTAAGGAAGCCCACGGGATCAAGCTTACCATCTTCTATGACGAACTCGACCGCTCACGGTTTCTGAGCGGCGTGTGGACCACCATCCACCTGTCATTCGTCTGCGTGATTGCCAGCATCCTGATCGGCATCGCAGGGGCCTGGCTGCAGATGTCGCCGCTGGTCTGGGTCCGCCGCATCATGAGCGGATATATCGCGTTTTTCCGCAATACTCCGCCGCTGGTGCAGCTCTATTTCTTCTATTTCGCAGTTGATTCCGCGCTATCCGGACTGTTCGACATCCGCGGTGGCATACTCAGCAGCTACGGCTGGGCAGTGATTGCCCTGTCGTTCTTCGCCGGCGCCTTCAACACCGAAATCTTCCGGGCGGGCATTGAGGCCGTGCCGAAATCCACCATCGAAGGCGCGCAGTCACTGGGTTATTCCCGGTTCCAGATCTATCGCTACATCACCTTCCCGCTGGCTTATCGCGTGTGCCTGCCGGCGCTGAACAACAACCTCGTCAACCTGGTCAAGACCACTACGGTCGCCTATGCCATCGCGGTTCCGGAAACGCTCTACATCTCCAACCAGATCTGGTCCGACGAGTACAACGTGCCGGAGATGATGAACGTGGTGTGGGTCGTCTACATCGTGCTGGTGGGCGTGCTGGTGTGGCTGATGCACCGCTGGGAAAAGGCCATACGCGTGCCGGGGTTCGGCCAATGAAACCCGTGCTTCACAACAACTCAACCGACCTGCCCGTCCTGCTGCCGTTCCGGCCCGGCGCGGCCACCTGGGACGCGCGCGACTGGGCGGGTCTCGCCACCAGCCGGCGGTTCGGCCTTGCCATCGCGCTGGTGCTGATCTCGTGGCTGCTCATCGACAGCGCCTGGGCGCAGATGGTCGGCGCCCAAGGCCAGACCGTGTGGCAGACGCTGGTCAAGTGGACGCCGCTCATGTTCTTCGGCCCCGAAGGCGAATTCGGCGGCTTCATTCTCAACATCGTCGTCAGCTTCATCGCCATGGCGCTCGGCACGTTCATGGGCCTCTGGCTCGGCCTTGGCCAGGTGTCACCGAACAGGTTCATCCGCCGCACCTCGTGGGTCATCACCCAGCTGTTCCGCAACTCGCCGTGGCTGGTGCTGCTGTTCTACTTCATGCTGCTGCTGCCATTCTTCATCCGCATCGGTGACACCCGCATCGAGATCGCCGGCTGGGCCAAGGCAACCTTCGCCCTGTCGCTGCCGATCATGGCCAACGTCTCGGAAATCGTGCGCGGTTCCATCGCCTCCATTCCCACCGGCCAGTGGGACTCGGCCGAAAGCCTGGCCTTTACCCGCAGCCAGACCCTCTGGCGCATCATCCTGCCCCAGTGCGTGAAGCGCATGATACCGCCATGGATGAACTGGTACTGCATCCTCACCATGTCGACGCCGCTGATCTCCATTCTCGGCGTCAATGACGGCATGACCCTGACCCAGGACGCGCTCGCCGCCGAAGGCCGCAGCGAATATCTGATCCCGATGTACCTGTGGCTGATGTCGTGGTTCTTCATCTACAGCTACCCGATTGCGCTGCTAACCCGCAGGCTCGAGAACCGCTTTGCGGTCAACCAGTAGGAATGCCCGATGAGTGAAACCTGGACCCCTGACCAACCCATCATCTCCATCAAGGACGTGCACAAGTCGTTTGGCGACCTCGAGGTGCTCAAGGGCGTATCCTTCGACGTGATGAAGGGCGAGGTGGTCTGCATCATCGGCCCTTCAGGCTCGGGCAAGTCGACACTGATCCGCTGCATCAACGCGCTCAACGACATCCAGGCCGGCTCGATCAAGGTCGAGGGCCAGGAGGTCAATTCGCCCAACCTCGACAAGCTGGAACTGCGCAAGAAGGTCGGCATGGTGTTCCAGCAGTACAACCTGTTTCCGCACAAGACGGCGCTGGAGAACGTCATGATGGCGCCGGTACTGGTGCTGAAACAGGACCCGGCGGAGGTCGAGAAGCGCGCCCGGGCGCTGATGAAGAAGGTGCGCCTCGAAGGCAAGGAGAACGCCTATCCGGGGGAACTCTCCGGTGGCCAGCAGCAGCGCGTCGCCATTGCCCGCTCGCTGGCCATGAACCCCGACGTGATGCTGTTCGACGAGGTTACCGCAGCACTCGACCCGGAGACGGTGAAGGAAGTGCTGGTCACCATCAAGGATCTGGCGGCCGAAGGCATGACCTGCATCCTGGTGACGCACGAAATGGGTTTTGCCCGCGAGATCGCCGACCACATCTATTTCACCGACCGCGGGGTGATCGTGGAGCATGGTCCGCCCGCGACCTTCTTCAAGAAGGCGAAGGACCCGCGCACGCGGGAATTCCTCAGCCAGATCTTGTGATCTTTCCACTCTTCAAACAGCGCGAATCCCTCGAATCCGTGCGTGCAAGTGCTATATAGGCACTCATGACCAACGCACCCGCCCAGTCCGGTTCCGGTATCGCCGCACGAGCCGCAGCCGCGTCCGCGCCGCCCTACCTGCGCGCGCTCAACCCCGAGCAGCGCGCCGCCGTGGAAACGCTCGACGGCCCGCTGCTGGTGCTGGCGGGTGCGGGCACCGGCAAGACGCGGGTGCTGACCACCCGGCTTGCCCACATCCTCGCCCAGCGCAAGGCGTGGCCCGGCGAGATCCTCGCCGTCACCTTCACCAACAAGGCCGCGCGCGAAATGAAGGAGCGCATTGGCGGGCTCATCGGCGGCATGGTCGAGGGCATGACCTGGCTCGGCACCTTCCACTCCATCGGCGTGAAGATGCTTCGCCGCCACGCCGAGCTGGTTGGCCTGAAGTCGGACTTCTCGATTCTCGACACCGACGATCAGCTGCGCCTGCTGAAGCAGCTCATCCAGGCCGAGGGCATCGATGAGAAGCGCTGGCCGGCCCGCCAGCTCGCCGCTCACATTGACGGCTGGAAGAACCGCGGCCTGACGCCGGACAAGGTGCCGGCCGGCGAAGGCGCCGCCTATGGCAACGGCAAGGGCGCGCAGCTCTATGCCGACTATCAGGCGCGGCTGAAGGTGTTGAACGCCGTCGACTTCGGCGACCTGCTGCTCGAGAGCTTGCGCCTGTTCCAGGAAAATCCGGACGTGCTTGCCGAGTACCAGAAGAAGTTCAAGTACATGCTGGTGGACGAGTACCAGGACACCAACGTGGCGCAATACCTGTGGCTCAGGCTGCTGGCGCAGGGCCACCGCAA